>CAZWUZ010000032.1:0-7613 GCA_964637655.1 uncultured bacterium
CGGGCGCTCGAGGCCCTCCGGCGGCTCGACGCCGCGGGGCTGCGGGTCGGGGTGCCGCGCGAGTACTTCAGCGACGGCATGCAGCCCGAAGTGGCGGCCAGTGTGCGCGCGGGGATCGCCGCGCTGCAGGCGGCGGGTGCGACCACCGTCGATATTTCGCTGCCGCACACGGAGTACGCGGTGGCGGTCTACTACCTGCTGGCGACGGCGGAAGCGAGCGCCAACCTGGCGCGATTTGACGGTGTGCAGTACGGGCACCGCGCGGTGCAGTACGACGGGCTGATCGACATGTACTGCCGCACGCGCGCGGCGTTCGGGCAGGAGGTCAAGCGGCGCATCATGCTCGGCACCTACGCCCTCTCCGCGGGCTACTACGACGCCTACTACCGCAAGGCGGGCCAGGTGCGGCGCCTGATCAAAGACGATTTCGACCGCGCCTTCGCGCAGTGCGACGTCATCGTCACGCCGACGGCGCCGACCACGGCGTTCACCCTCGGCGAGAAACTCGACGACCCGCTGCAGATGTACCTCTCGGACATCTTCACCATCTCGGTCAACCTCGCGGGGCTCCCCGGCATCTCAGTGCCGTGCGGGCGCGACGCGTCGGGGCTTCCCGTCGGCGCGCAGGTCATCGCCCCGGCGTTTGCCGAGGAGACGCTCTTCGCCGCGGCGGCGGCGCTGGAAGCGGGGGCGCCGCGATGAGCTGGCACGCGGTCATCGGCCTCGAGGTGCACGTGCGCCTGGCGACGCAGAGCAAATTATTCTGCGGCTGCAGCACGGCGTTCGGCGCCTCCCCCAACGCGCAGACCTGCCCGGTCTGCCTCGGGCTGCCGGGCTCGCTGCCGGTGCTCAACCGCCGCGCGGTGGAACTGGCAGTGCGCACCGGGCTGGCGCTCAACTGCGACATTCCCCCGGTCAGCACGTTCGCGCGCAAGAACTACTTCTATCCCGATCTGCCCAAAGCATGGCAGACCTCGCAGTTCGACCAGCCCGTCTGCGGGTGCGGCTGGCTGGAAACGGACGTGGACGGCGCGGTCAAGCGGTTCGGCATCACGCGCGCCCATCTCGAGGAGGACGCGGGGAAACTGACGCACGCGGGGAGCGACCTGGCGAGCGCGCAGTACTCGCTGGTCGACTACAATCGCGTCGGCTCGCCGCTCATCGAGATCGTCAGCGAGCCCGACCTGCGCAGCGCTGACGATGCCCATGCCTACCTTACCGCGCTGCGCTCGCTCATCCGTTACGTCGGGGCGAGCGACTGCAGCATGGAGGAGGGGTCGCTGCGCTGCGATGCCAACATCTCGGTGCGCCCCGCGGCGGACGCTCCGTTCGGCACCAAGGTCGAACTGAAGAACATGAACTCGTTCAAGGCGGTGCGCGACGCGATCCGCTACGAGATCATGCGGCAGATCGACGTGCGCGAGGCAGGGCAGGCGGTGGTGCAGGAGACGCGCCTGTGGCATCCCGAGAAGCAGCAGACCATCACCATGCGCAGCAAGGAAGAGGCGCATGATTACCGCTACTTCCCCGAGCCTGACCTGATCCCGATCGCCGTGCCGCGCGAACGCATCGCGCAGTGGCGGCAGGAACTGCCGGAACTGCCGCGGGCGCGCGCCGCGCGGCTGCAGCGTGACCATGCGCTGTCGGCATACGACGCGGGGGTGCTGACCGCGGAGAAGACGGTCGCGGACTACTTCGAGCAGGCGGTGCGCGCGGGGGCGGAAGCCAAGGCGGCGGCCAACCTCGTCATGGGCGACATCGCCGCGCACCTCAACAAATCGGGCGCGGCCATCACTGAGCTGCCGCTGACCGCGGCGCGTCTCGCGGAACTGCTGGCGCTGCAAAGCGCGGGGAAGATCAGCGGCAAGCAGGTCAAGGAACTGCTCCCGGAACTGCTGACGCGCGATGTGGCGCCCGCGGCGCTGGTGCAGGAGAAGGGGATGGAGCAGATCTCCGACACCGGGGCGCTGGAGGCGGCGGCGCAG
The DNA here is from genome assembly GCA_964637655.1 of uncultured bacterium. Taxonomy (GTDB): domain Bacteria; phylum DAOPZR01; class DAOPZR01; order DAOPZR01; family DAOPZR01; genus CAZWUZ01. The sequence goes on from CAZWUZ010000032.1 coordinate 1,986, forward strand.
GCGGTGATCGCCGCGCATCCCGGACCGGCGGCGGACGTGCGCGCGGGGAAACAGCAGGCGGTCGGTTTCCTCGTCGGGCAGCTGATGAAACAGACGCGCGGGCAGGCCAATCCGCAGCTCGCGCAGCAGATCTTCCGGAAACTGCTGGCATGACGGTCAACCGGCGGCTGTGGGACGCGGTCGGCTCGGCCCCGGCGCAGGAGAGCGCCGCGTCGGCCCCTGCCTCGCTGATGGCGGCATCAGCCCCCGCACTGGCGGCGGAGACCGCCCCGGCGGCACCCGCCTTCACCGCGGGTTCCGCCCCGGCGGCCGCGGTCGCCTACCAGCCCCCGTCAACCGAGGGGCTGCGCCTCTACGGGCGGGCGCTCACCTGGCTGCTGCTGGCGAGCGTGCTGGTGGCGCTGGCGGGGGCGGGGGGCTTCGCCTTCATCACCCAGCCGGCGACGTCGGCGGAATGGGCGGTGCATTTCGCGCTGTTTGTCGCCATCGGGCTGCTCACCGGGCTGGTCAATTTCGGCGTGCTCAACAGCGTGGTGCGACACCTGCTCATCGATTTCGCCCGCGAGATGGAACAGACCTGCGGGCTGACGGCCAACGTCGAACACGAGCACCATACCGACCAGGCTATCCGCAACTTCGCCATGGTGCTGCACCGCGTGCTCGGCGCCTTCCGCGACAAGAGTGCCATCGTGCGCCGCGTCGCGGCGGTGTCGCAGGCGACGCTTGAGGAGAGCGCGGCGGAGATCGTGCGCCTGCGCCTGCTGCTCGGCGACCTGCGCAAGCTGCACGAGCGGCTGCTCGGACACCGTCAGCACTGGGCGGCGAGCCGCCAGCGCATCACCGACCTGGTGCTGCCGTCGGAACAGCTGCTCGCCCTGAGCATTGACCCGCAGGGGGTGAAGAGCGTCGAGGCGGCGGCGGGGCGCGCGCTGGCGCTGGCGGAGCGCCTGCGCGGCGTGACGGAGAATTTTGCCGGCGCGGCCGCGTCGCTGCGCGCCGAGTCGCGTCCCTGGCAGCGGGTCCCGGAACTGCTCGAGGAGAGCAACGGGCGGATGAACGCGGCGGCGGTGTCGCTGGCGGCGTCGGCGGCGGCGTCACCCGAGGTGCGCGGGCTGGCGGAAAACCTGCGCGCGCTGGCCGACCAGCTGCTGACCCACGCGGCGGAGGTGCGGCAGGGGGGCGGGCGCTACGCCGAGGCGCTGCAGCAGATGGACAAGCTGGTGGGTGAGGCGCGCACGCTGCTCTACGAGAACGTGCACGAACTCGACGAGGTGGCGCACGCGATGGCGGAGACGGTCAGGTGCATCGACGCGCAGCGCGCGCACCTGCAGGAACTGCACGGGCGGCTGCAGGCGCCCACGCTGCAGATGGCGGTGAGCGATCTGCTGACGCAGACTATCACCGCGCTGGAAGGGAGCGAGACCGCTGCCGGCCAGCTGCTCGCCTCGCTCGACCAGGAGGCGGACAACCTCGAGCGGCTGCGCGAAATCGCTGAGGAGATCAATCCCGTCATCCAGGAACTCAACCACATCATGTTCGATTTCGGCAGTGTGCCGGCGGGGGATGACCGGCCGGCATAGGTGTGCTGCCTGCCAGCATGCCATCGATGCTGACGAGGAGCCGCAGGTCTGCCCGCGCTGCGGCAGCACCTACCACCACAACTGCTGGGACATGTACGGGGGGTGCGTGCAGCAGACCTGCATCCCGAAATGGTGGTACCTGAGCGACCAGTGGCACCGGCTACGCGTGGCGCTGCGGCGCTGGTACGCGGTGCGTACCGGACAACTCCACCTGACGGTGCCGCTGCACATCTGGCTGCTGCTCATCGCCATCTTTCTCGGCATCATCTACCTGATCTTCGGGTTTCCCGCGCAGTTCTATCCTGACGAACTCCCCGTTTACTCTCCGCGCTGATGTCGTCCCCGCGTGCTGTCGCCCTCGTCTCGGGCGGCCTCGACAGCATCCTCGCCGCGCTGCTTGTCGCGCGTCAGGGCGTGCCGGTGCAGGCGCTCTGCTTTGTCTCGTATTTTTTCGGAGCCGACCGGGCGCGCGCGGCTACGGCGGCGGCCGGCCTGCCGCTCGACGTCGTCGATTTCAGCGACGAGCACTGGGCGATGGTGCAGCACCCGGTGCGCGGCTACGGCAAGCAGATGAACCCGTGCATCGACTGCCACCTGCTCATGCTGCGCCACGCGCGGCGCTACCTTGCCGACGGGCGCGCTGACTTCGTGGTTACCGGCGAGGTGGTGGGGCAGCGCCCGATGTCGCAGAATCCCCCGACCCTGCGCTACCTCGAACTGCAGGCGGAGCTCGACGGGCTGCTGCTGCGCCCGCTCTCCGCGCGCTGCCTGCCGGAGACGGAGGCCGAACGGCGCGGCTGGGTCGACCGCGTGCGGCTGCTGGACATCAGCGGGCGCGGGCGTCTCCGGCAGGCGGCACTGGCGCGGGAACTGGGCGTCACCGATTACCCGCAGCCGGCCGGGGGGTGTCTGCTGACGCAGGGGGAATTCGCGGTGCGCCTGCGCGACCTCATCGCGCACGGGGAGACCGATGCCGCGTCAGTGCGCCTGCTGCGCAGCGGACGTCATTTCCGCCTGCCGACGGGCGGCAAAGTGGTGGTCAGCCGCGACGACGCGGGCAATGCCGAACTGCTGGCGCTGGCGCCGCCCGGGGCGTGGCTGCTCGACACGCACCCGCGGCCGGGCCCGCTGGCACTCTGCCGGCGGGAGGCGGACGTGCCGCTGACGGCGGCGCTGGTGGCGCGTTATGCCAACCGCGCGCGGCGCGAGCAGGGCGACGGCGCGCTGCCGGTGCGCGTGCGGCATGACGGCACGGAGTCGGCCGTGGCGGCGCTGCCGCCGGCGGAAGCTGAGGTCGGCGCGTGGCGGCTGTGAATGAAACGGTGTCCGGCACGGTCATCGCGCCGCCTGCGGACGGGCTGGTGCGTGAGCGGCTCGAGGCGGGGCATGCCTGCGCGGGCTGCGGGGCCTGCGCCGGCGGGCGGCAGGCGCAGGAGGTGCTGGCGGAGACGGAGCGCGCGCTGGCGGCGGGCGACCGCGTGCGGCTTGACGAGCAGGTCTCGCCGCTGCGTGCGGCGCTGCTGCTCTTTGCCCTGCCGCTCGGGCTCGCCCTGCTGGCGGCGGCGCTGACCGCGCTCCCGGCGCGGCTGCTCGGGGCGGGGACGCCCGGCACGCTGCTCGCCGCGCTGGCGGGCGGGCTCGTGCTCGCCGCGTCCTGGGCGGGCGTGGCGGCGTGGATGCGGCGGCACGGGCCGCGCGCCGCATGGCGCGTGCGCGCTATCGTCCCCCCGGCGGAGCGCGCTGATGGCTGACCTGCTGGCGGGACTCAATCCCGAGCAGCAGCAGGCGGTGCGCCACCTGCACGGCCCGCTGCTTGTCTATGCCGGGGCGGGGAGCGGCAAGACGCGGGTCATCACCCACCGCATCGCCAACCTGATCGCCCACGGGACACCCGCGTACCATATCCTCGGGCTGACCTTCACCAACCATGCCGCGCGCGAAATGCGCGCGCGCATCGCGCGGCTGGCGGGGACGGAACCCGACGGGCTGACGCTGGCGACGTTCCATTCCTTCTGCGCCCGCCTGCTGCGCCGCGAAAAGGTGCGCGAGGGGTTCACCATCTACGACGAGCAGGACCAGCTGGCGCTGCTCAAGCGCATCCACGCCGACCTCGGGCTCGAGGGGAAGCAGTTCGCGCCGCAGCTCTCGCGGCATGTTATCGACCGGAGCAAGGACGAACTGCTCGGGCCTGACGACGTGGCGCGTACGGGCACGGAGGCGTGGCTGGTGCAGGTCTACCGCGCCTACGAACAGGCGCTGGCGGCGCAGAATGCCTTCGATTACGGTGACCTGCTCGGGCACGCGGTGCGCCACCTGCGGGAGCACCCGGAGCGGCGTGACGCCTGCCGCGCGCGCTGGACGCACCTGCTGGTCGACGAGTACCAGGATACCAACGCGGTGCAGTACGAACTGCTGCGCGAACTGACGGGGACGGAAGGGAACCTCTGCGTGGTGGGCGACGAGCGGCAGTCGATCTACGGGTGGCGCGGTGCGTGCAGCGACAACGTGAAAAAGTTCCGCCGCGATTTTCCCGCGTTGCTGACCGTCGACCTGACGCGCAACTACCGCTCGGCGCAGGCCATTCTCGACCTTGCCAACCGCCTGCTGCGCACGGGGGCGCACGCGCAGGCGCCGCCGCTGCGCGCGGCGGCGGGGCGCGGCGAGACGCCGCGCGTGCAGGTGCTCGACAAGGACATCTACGAGGCGTTCGCGGTCAGCGACGGGATCAGCGCGCTGCGCGCGCGCGGGGTGCCGCTGCGCGAGATGGCGGTGATGTACCGCGCGCACTGGCAGTCGCGCGCCATCGAGGACGTGCTGCGGCGCAACAGCATCCCCTACCAGATCGTCAGCGGTACGGGGTTTTACGAGCGGCGCGAGGTCAAGGACCTGCTCGCCTACCTCAAGTTCATCGTCAACCCGCGCGACCTGACCGCGTTCGAACGCATCGCCAACGTGCCGCCGCGCGGCATCGGGGAGAAGGCGTGGGAGATCATCCTTGCGGCGCTGCGCGGGGACCCGGAACGCCTGGCGGAGCTCAAGGGGGCGGCGCGGCGCGGGTTCGAGGCGCTCATCGGCAGCGTCACGCGCTGGCGCAACGACCCGCACCTGCTCGCCTCGCCCGGCGACCTGCTCGAGGCGATCCTCGCGGAGACGAAGTACCTGCAGGTGTTCGACCGCGAGGAAAGCGTGCAGCGCGAGGTGCGCGAGGAGAACGTCGGGGAACTGATCACCCTCGCGCGGCAGTTCAGCGCGGAGGAGGAGGGGGGCGGCACGGCGGCCTTCCTCGAGGAGATGTGCCTGGTCTCCGACGCGGACGAGCGTGATGACGATGCCGAGCGCGTGTCGCTGATGACCCTGCACGCGGCCAAGGGCCTGGAATTCGACGCGGTCTTTCTCGTCGGGGTCGAGGAAGGACTGCTCCCCCACGAGAGCCATATGCACGACCGCGCGGAGATCGAGGAGGAGCGGCGGCTGCTCTACGTCGGCATCACCCGCGCGCGGCAGCACCTGCACCTTTCCGCGGCGCGCGAGCGGCGTGTGTTCGGCACCATCCGCTACCCGCAGCCGTCGCGCTTCCTGCGCGAGTGCGGGGTGGTGCGCAGCGACGGCGATGCGGCGCAGACGCCGCCGCCGGAACGTGTCGTACCGGCAGCGCGTCCGGCGGCGGGAACGCCGACCGGCTGGGTTCTGCCGGCCAACGCCGCCCCGGCGCCGTTCCGCCCGGCGGCCCGTCCCGCACCCGCGGCCCGCCCCGCGGCGCCGCGTGGGCCGCTGCAACCCGCGCCCGCGGCGGCAGTTATCGTCGAGCATGCGCGGTTCGGGCGCGGCAGGGTGCTGCGCCGCTGGGGGAGCGGCGAGCAGGAATCGGTGGAAGTGCAGTTCGACAGCGTCGGGACGAAGACCCTGCGGGTGGCCTACGCCAACCTGCGCGGCCTCCCCCCCGCCTGACAGCATATGCGTTTCAACCACGGAGCCCGCGAAACGTCGGGGAACCACGCGGAGAACGGCAGCAAAGCGTTCACCGCAGAGCACACAGAGCACGCAGAGA
>CAZWUZ010000032.1:7713-19279 GCA_964637655.1 uncultured bacterium
AGCAGAAAGCTCATCGGGCAGGCCCTCCGGGCGACTCCCGACAGAAGACACAACAACCACGGAGCCCGCGAAACTTCGGAGAACCACGTCGCCCATGAAACTTCGGGAAACACGCGGAGAACGGCAGCAAAGCGTTCACCGCAGAGCACACAGAGCACGCAGAGAAAAGCAGAAAGCTCATCGGGCAGGCCCTCCGGGCGACTCCCGACAGAAGACACAACAGCACAGCCAACGGCAAACCACCAACGCTCTGTGTCCTCTGCGTGCTCTGCGGTGAAAGCCGTTCCGGTGCTGTATGCTGCCCGCAGGGCCGCTTCTGCCGGTGCTGCTCACCCACGGGACCAGCGACCGAAAAACCGTGCGCGCTCCGTGTGCTCTGTGTGCTCTGCGGTGAATGCCGTTGTGGTGTCGTATGTCCCCTGAAACCGTTTTTGCAGTGGCTGCTCGCAAAGCGCATCAACCATGGAATAGTCGCGCGCGCTCCGTGTGCTCCGTGTGCCCCGTGGTGAACGCCGTTATGGTGCTGCTGGTGTTGAGTGTGGCCGGGTGTTCGTGCGGGGGCGGGCCGGTGGCGGAGGTCGGCGGCGCGGACGATCCGCTGGCTGATACCCCGGTGTTCAGTCCGGGTGACGGCGCGTCGCCCGGGGCGGCGCTCAACGATCCGGCGCGTGTCGATGCGGCGCGCGCGACGGCCCGTGCGCACGGTGCGGCGGCGGTGCCCGAACTCATCCGCCGGCTGCAGGGGGGGGCGGGCAATTACTCGGGGACGGGGTATCCCGCGCTGATCGAACTGCTGGGCGAACTGGGCGACACGACGGCGGTGCCTGTCCTCTGCGCGGTGCTTGATGACTGCGGCGCGCAGCGTTATGACGCGGTGCGCCCGTGGGCGATTGCCGCGCTGCGCCGCCTGGGCGACCCTGCCGCACTCCCCGCGCTGGCGCGCGTGGCGGACGACCCGTCGCTGCCGGCAGCCGAGCGGGTGCTGGCGGCCCGCGCGCGGCAGGCGCTGGGCGCAGCCCCGGCGGCGGCGGTGCTCCCCCCGCCTGACTGACGGGGTGACGGGCGAAAAAGAGTTTGACAGTCGGGGGCGGGCAAGCTACACTCGCCCCACTTCATGACGGAGGGTGGCAATGAGTCAGGAATTGTGTCCCGCGGTCAACCCGTTCGTACCGCAGTACGTGTTCCTTACCAAGGGTGTGGGCCGGCACAGGGAGCAGCTGCAGAGTTTCGAGATGGCGCTGCGCGATGCGGGTATCGCCGAGTACAACCTTGTCTCGGTCTCCAGTATCTTCCCGCCGCACTGTAAGCTGATCACGCGGCAGAAGGGACTGGCGATGATGCGGCCGGGGCAGATCACCTTCACCGTGCTCAGCCGCAACGCCACCAACGAGCCGCACCGCCTCATCGCCTCGTCCGTCGGGCTGGCCGTGCCGCGCGACGCCAACCAGTACGGGTATCTCTCCGAACACCACAGTTTCGGCGAGAAGGAGGAGCAGGCGGGTGATTACGCGGAGGACCTTGCCGCCTCGATGCTCGCCACCATTCTCGGGGTTGATTTCGACCCGGACAAGAACTACAACGAGAAGAAGGAAATCTGGAAGATCAGCGGCAAGTTCATCCGCACGCAGAACGTGACGCAGACCGCACTGGGCGACAAGAACCGCCTGTGGACGACGGTGGTGACGGCGGCGGTCTTCATCTGATGGCGTACGTGTTCGGCGGCGACGAGGCGGGGGGCGGCCTGACGGCCGCGCAGCAGGATCCCGCCGCCGCCTTCGCGGTGGTGGCGTCCGCCCCGTACGAGGGGACGGTCTCCTACGGCGGCGGGACGGCGCGCGGACCGCAGGCGATCATCGACGCTTCGGCATCGCTCGAACTGTATGATGAGGAACTTGATTGTGTAACCGCTGACTGCGGCATCCACACCGCGCCGCCGCTCATGCTCGACGGGCTCGCCCCGGCGGCGATGGCGGACGCGGTCGCTGCGGAAATGCGGCGCTGGCTGGCGCGCGACAAGTTTGTCGTGCTGCTCGGCGGCGAACACAGCGTGACCGGTGGCGCCATCCGCCCGGTGGCGGAGAAGTTCCCGGGCGTGGGGGTGCTGCACCTCGACGCGCACGGCGACACGCGGCAGGAATTCCACGGCACCCCGCACAGTCACGCCTGTGCCATGGCGCGCGTGCATGATTGTGTGCGGCGGACGGTGTCCATCGGCATCCGCGCGCTGGGGGAAGAGGAACGCGCGTCGCTGCACCATCCCGAACGGAAAATTTTCCTCGCGCACGAGTGGCCCGACCTGGCGGCGCTGACGGAACCGGTGCTGGCGGCGCTCCCCGACGAGATTTACCTGACCATCGACCTTGATTTCTTCGCCCCGCACGTCATTCCCGCGACGGGGACGCCCGAACCGGGCGGCTACGAGTGGTACCCGACCATGGCGCTGCTGCGCGAGGTGTTCAGGCGCAAACGCGTGGTCAGTTGCGATGTAGTGGAGCTCGCGCCCCTCGCGCAGTTATCCTATCCTGATTTCACCGCGGCCAGGCTGGTCTACAAGCTCATCGGCTGGGCCGCCGCCCGGAGGTAACAGTATGCTGCAGAAAGAACTGCTCGATATCCTCGCCTGCCCGGTCTGCAAGTCGGGTCTGCAGTACGAGCCGGAGAAGAACACGCTCACCTGCCTCGACGAGAACCGCGCTGCGCGCGAGTTCAAGAAGGGGGAGCGCTGCGGGCTCATCTACCGCATCGAGGATGACATCCCCATCATGCTCGAGGAAGAAGCGCAGAAACCCGCCTGACGGGACGGCAGCGTGGTATACGCGAATCTTCCCGCCCCGCTCTTCGACCGGCATGCGGCGCGCTTTGCGGCGCTCGGGCTGGGCGTGGAACTGGCGGTCACCGGGCCGTGGCTCGACAGCGCCTCGCCTGACGAACTTGAGCAGATCGCCCGCACGGGCGGCGAGCTGAACCTCGATTTCATTCTGCATGGCCCGTTTCTCGGGCTCGATCCGGGCGCGACCGACAGCATGATTCTCGACGCCAGCCGCCGGCGGCTGCGGCAGGCGGTCGATGTCGCCGCGCGGCTCAACGCGACTTCGATCGTCTTCCACACCGGCTATACCCCGTTTACCCGCGAGGTGATCGACCCTGAGTGGGTGGCCATCCAGCGCGCCACGTGGCAGGGACTGCTGCAGTACGCGCCTGCGTACCTTGAGGTGCATCTGGAGAATGTGCGCGAACCGTCATGGCGGCCGCTGCTCGCCATTCTCGAGGCGGTCGCTTCACCGCGTTTGAAACTCTGCTGGGACATCGGGCATTTCAACCTCTTTGGTGGTGGCGATTATCGCACATGGGCGGCGCAGGCTGTCCCGCATCTTGGCGAGATGCACCTGCACAACAATCATGGTGAAGACGATGACCATTTCGCGCTCGATGACGGGACAGCGCCGGCCGGCGCCATGCTTGATGCGTTGATCAGCCATAACTGCAAACCCAAACTGACGATAGAACATTATGACGAGGATCGACTGGCGCGGTCCCTGCGCTTTCTGCAGCCGTACCTCGCCCCGCTGGGGGCGGCATAAGTGGCTGAAACCCCCGCGCCCCCCCCGCTGTCAAAGAAGACGGAGGACCCGCAGGTGGTCGCCTGGCTGGCGGCCGCGCGCGGGGGCGACCGCGCCGCGTTCAACGCGCTGGTGCGGCGCTATCAGCAGGAGGTGTATGGAATCGCGTTGCAGTTCTTTCGCGACCGGGAGGAGGCGCTGGACGCGGCGCAGGACGTGTTCGTGCAGGTCTACCGCAAGCTGGAACAGTTCCGCGGTGACGCGCTCTTCTCGACGTGGCTGTACCGCGTGACGGTCAACACCTGTCGCAACCGCTACGCGTCGGCGCAGTCGCGGCGGAAGCATGAGGCGACCGTGACCAACGCCGCCGGGGAGGACGAAACCGAGGACCTGCTGACGCGGCTGCCGTCACCCGACGCGTCGCCCGAGCAGCAGGCGCTCGACAACGACCTCGGGCGCGAACTGCAGCAGGCGCTGGCGCAACTGCCGGAGCAGCAGCGGCTGATGATTGTGCTCTGCGACTACCGCGGGTTCGCGTACGAGGAAATCGCGGCGACGGTCGGCTGCTCGGTGAGCGCGGTCAAGACGGGGATTCATCGCGGGCGGCTGAAGCTGCGCGCGATACTGCAGCCGCTGCTCGACAGCGGCCGGTTATGACACTAACCGCGGGAAACGCGGGGCAGGAAAGAGGGTGACAGGCGTGAATGCATGCGAAGCGGTGCGTGAACTGATCAGTGCAGAACTTGACGGCGAACTGACCGCGGCCGAGCGGCAGGTGCTGCAACTGCACCTCGCGGGGTGTGCCGCCTGTCGCGCCGAACAGGATGCCCTGCGCCGCGTCAAGCAGGCGCTGGCCGCCCTCCCCGCCCCCGCTCTGCCGCGCGACCTGGTGGTCGATATCAACCGCGCCATCGACGGAGATGAGCTGGCCGCGCGCCGCGCACCGCGCCGCCCGTGGCGGCTGGCCGGGCAGCTGGCGGCCGCTGCGACGGTGCTGCTGGTGCTCGGTTCGCTCGCTCCCGTCTTTCTCTCACGCGGCCTGTCGCCGGCCCCGGACCGTGACGCGACGCCGGCGGTGCCGGACGCCGTGCCGCTGGCCGGACAGTCACTCGACCGGACGGTGGCGGACGACGGGACGACGCTGACGACGGAGGATGCGCTGGCGGCAGTTGATGAAACCGCGCGCCCGGCGCAGCCGGCGGATGCGCCGGCAGCCCCGGCACCGGTTCCGGCAGCGGAGCGTCCGGCCCCGGCCCCGCGCCAGGCGTCCGCTCCTGCGCCGGCTTCGCGCCCGGCACCTGCCCCCGCACCGTTTCCTGCGCGGATGCTGGCGGCGGACGCTGCGGTGCCTGCGCCGGCACCGGTCGCACCGGCACCGGCCTATCAAACCGCGCAAACCGCGCGCGCGGCGGCCCCGGCTAACGCGACGGCGTCAGGTGTTGTGCGGCTGGGGGCCCCGGTCACGGAGGCGCCGGGCGGTGGCACCAGTGATGTGATCGGTGTGCTGCGCGCGCATCAGGCGCGCGGGGTCAATCTCAGCACGTCGTCGGTTTCCGCGGTCATGCCGCTGAGCGGGCTCAAAGGCCTGCGCCTCGCGGTGTCGCCGCTGCCCGTACGCACCACGGCTACCGACAGCGAAACCGCGCACATCATCATTCCGCTCGAATAACTTACGTATTGACCTTCCCTGTCGTTTGTGGTACAATGTACTTGTATTGATGGGAGAGGTGTCGGCGCGACAGACGCCGGCAACAACCGCGGCACAAAGGCAGACCGGACGATGACTAAAAAACTGTGGATTGCGATTATCGGCATTATCATTCTCCTGGCGGCAGGTGGTGCCGGGGCGTGGTATTTCCTTGCCGGACCGGGTACCGGTGGCGGCACGGCACCGACCGATACGGCGGCGGTCGTCCCGGACGACGGGGAAGACGGCGGTGACGAGGGGGAGGTTGTCGGGCAGGTTACCGGCGCCGAGACCGACGATCCGGAATTCTTCGCCGGCAACGCGGCGGTCAATGCCGCGGTGCTCGCGTCGCTCAAGCCGGGCGGCAGCGGGGCGCGGCGCGAAGTGCTGCGCAACAAGCCGCTCGCCCTGCGCGGTACCATCGTCACGCCGCACAAAGTCATCGACGATGGCCTGCTGGTCATCACCTACGAGGAACGCAACGGCAAACCGGTCGGCATCATCAAGTCAGTGGGCGCGTACAGTGCCGGGGCCGTGCCGCAGGGTGACGCGTCGTTTGTCGACCTGACCGGCTACAACATCTATCCCGGGTTCATTGACATGCACAACCACGTGCATTACAACGTTTCCGACCTGTGGAAACCAACCTACGACATCTACCCGAACCGCGACGTCTGGCCGAAGGACCCGCGCTACAGCGACTGGAAAAAGGTGCGCTTCTACTTCGGGCGCGACTACAAGAACCTGACTGTCGAGACGACCAAGTGGGGGGAAATCCGCGGCCTGCTCTGCGGGTCGACGATGATGCAGGGCTTTGACGGTGATGCCAACGGGTACAACACCCTCTGCCGCAACGTCGAAAACCGGGGCAACAATTTCGGGGTCGACCGCATCAATCAGAGCGTGATGAGCGTGTCGATGTGGTACAAGGGGCGGCGCGCGGAAGATGCGCGCGAGCGCGTGCTCTCCGCGTTCAGCAGCGGGCGCGCCAGCCGCTACATCATTCACTTCTGCGAGGGGATCGACGACAAGATCCGCGATGAGTTCGTGCAGTTGAAGAATATCAACATGCTGCGCGAGGAAATGGTCGGCATTCACTCGACGGGCGTGCGCGGCAGCGACTGGGATGATATCGCTGCCGCCGGGATGAAGGTCGTCTGGTCGCCGCTCTCCAATCTCATCCTCTACAACCAGACGACGGACATCAAGCGCGCGCTGAGCAGCGGCGTGCCGCTTGAACACATCTCGTTCGGACCCGACTGGGCGCCGTCGGGCACCCCGGGCATGCTCTACGAGGCGAAGGTCGTGGCGGAGTACAATGAGCGCGAGATGGGCGGCCTGCTGACGCCGCAGCAGATGGTGCAGATGATGACCAGCAGCCCCGCCATCATCAGCAGCTACGACGATTTCGTCGGCACGCTGGAACAGGGGAAGATTGCCGACATCACCGTGCTCAAACAGCGCGAGGATGATGCCTACGAGAACGTGCTCAAGGCGAAGATCGAGGACGTGTCGCTGGTCATGGTCGGCGGGCAGCCGCTGTACGGCAATCTCGAGATTTTCCGCCAGCTGGGCAAGGGGAATGACTACGAGATCTTCACCATGAACGGCGTCGAGAAGGGCATCGACATCACCGAGGAGGGCATCGACAAGGGGGACCAGACGCTGCGCGAGCTGCTCACCTTCCTCAATGGCTGCTTCGAGGATATCCGGAAGAACATGCCGTTCGAGTTCAGCGAGGATATCCCCGACTACTGCCACCTCTCGCCGATGTACTGGCCGCAGTACACCAGCTATTCGACGCTGATGTACCTCTCGGTGATGGGCAAGGAGTCGGACTACAACGCGGATAACCGCGGGGCGCGGAGTTTCCGCTCCTCGGACATGTACCGCAACCGCAATGAGCAGGCCAAGGAACAGTATAACGCGCTGCGTGACCGCATCAAAGAGGAACGCGCGGCGGCGCGCGCGGCATCATCACGCAGCCGTGGCGGCAATGACGAAGGCGGGGAGGACTGAAATGACACGCGCATTTACGGTCGGGCAGGGCTATACCGTCGAGGGCGAGACCGCCTTCTACCTCGGGGCGGCGGACGGGGTCAACCTCTTTCTGCAGCGGGTCGAAAAGCAGCTGCACCTGTTCGCTTTCGTGCCGGCGGGCACGCCGACGGCGGACGCGTTGCAGGAAAAGGTGCTCGATATCTGCACGGAGGATGAACTGGCGGAGCATATCCCTCCGGTGGCCGGTGCGACCATGGCGGTCGACGGCGACGCGGTTGCCCGGTTCCTGCTGACGCAGCAACCGGCGCTGCCGAACACCGCCTTCTGCCCGGCGGGGCGGCTGGCGGAACTCGCGGAATCGCGCGGGGACGTGCACGACGCCACGGCCGACCTGACGCTGGGCAAACGCTACCGCGCGGTCGCCCCCGACTACTGCATCGTGCAGGGTGATACGCTCTGGCGGCAGACGGGACTGCGTGAGCAGTATCCCGATCTGGTGCTGCAGCTCGTTCCGTTTCCGCGCGCCGCGTTCCTTGCGCGGGGCGAATTTGCTGACGGGAAACCGGTGTACGTGCGGGCGAAATCCGTCGAGAAGTACGGCGGGAAGCATGCACAGTTTGCCGAGTGGGCGGCGCTGGCGCAGCAGGACTTTGCCGCGCAGTTTGCCGGGGCGCAGCTCGCCACCTGGCAGCGCCGCTATGCGCTGACCGATGCCGGGCGCGCGCTGGCCGCGCGGCTCACGATCGCCGAAACGGATATCCATCTGCTGCAGCCGTCCATCTGACCTGACGCGCGGGCGGCATGAACTGGCTGTCACGGCGCTCCCGCGCCGCACTGGCGCAGCGCCTGATCAATGAATCAGGCGGTATCTGGTATCACTGGCGCGCGTGGCGCTACCGTACCACGCTCTGGCGCCCGTTTATCACCCGCCTTGAATCACTGCTGCTGCCGGCGCTGGCGGGCCGCAGCGGACGCCTCGTGCTCGTCGGGCCGAGTGCCGGCTGGACCCTGACTGACCGCCTGCTCTCCCCGTTTTCCGCACTCACGGTTATCGAACCTGACCCGCTGGCCGTTCGCCTGCTCCGTCGCCGTCTGGCGCGCGTCGCTCCTGCGGCTGCGGTCAGGTGTGACCCGCACGACTATTTTGCCGACGGTGACGGGCCGCAGCGCCTGTGTGCTGCGCATGCCGGTGCTACCGTGCTTTTCTGCAACCTGCTCGGGCAGCTGCATCTGCTGCTGGCGGAACCGCACCTGTCAGCGGTGCGACGGGGGCTGCGTACTGTTCTGCGCGCGCCCGGGTTTCAGTGGCTGAGTTATCATGACCGCTGCAGCGCGGATGCGCCGCTGGTGCTGCCGCCGTCACCGGTGGCGCGGCTGAATGACGCGGAGTGTCGCGCCTGTTTTCCGGGGGCGGCGCCGGAAGCATGCATCGACCACGGGACCGGGGAACTCTTCCCCGACGGGCAGGCCGCCTACGCCGACTGGGAAATTATTCCCGGAACACACCACCTCATCGAATTCCTGCACCACTGATCGGACGGTGCTTAGTGCTGCGGCGGGGGTGTGCGGGTCGCGCTGCTGAGGGAAATGCCGAACTTCATCAGGTAGACAGGGCCGAGCAGCAGGATGGGGACGAACCCCGTGGCCCAGGCGACGAAGCCGTAGGCGACGGCGGCGACTTTCGCCACGCCCATGACGTCGGCGATGGCGACGGTGCAGGCGAGCTGGTAGCTGCCGAGGAAGCCGGGTGACGGGATGATGGTGATGAACGCCGCAACGAAGACGACCACCATCAGGCCGGCGGTCATGATGTCCGTGGTGGCCGGGACGGCATGGCAGGCGTAGAAGAAGGGGATATAGGTGAGGACGCCGAGCAGCCAGATGGCGGCCGACTGCACGATGACCAGCGCGAGGTCGCGCCCGTTGCCGAGCACCCCCAGTCCCTGCACGAACATGCGGATGATGCCGTCGACGCGGCTGGCGACACCGGCGGGGAAGGGGCGCAGGCAGAACGCGGTGAACTGCAGCGTCGCCGCCTGCCGGAAATGCAGGAAGAGCGCGAAGACGAGCAGGCCGAGCGACAGCGCGAAACTGATGTAGCCGAACTGCAGCAGCACGGTGGCAAGGTTGAACTCCTGGCCGCCGAAGTCGAAAGTCAGCGCCGAGGCAAACACGTCGCTGCGCGTGACGAACAGGATGGCGAGCAGCAGCAGCACGAAAAACATGTCGATGAGGCGTTCGAGCACGATGGTGGCCAGCGAGGCGGAGTAGGGAATCTGCTCGCGTTCGCTGACGATGTAGGCGCGGATGAACTCGCCCGCGCGCGCGGGGAGAAAGTTGCCGAAGAAGCCCGCGAGGTAGTACTGGAACATGCGTCCCGTGGTGACCGGGCGCAGCGGGCGCATCAGCAGGGCCCAGCGCCAGGCGCGCAGCCAGAAGACGAGCAGCACGATGAGCAGTGCGACGAGCACCCAGGCCCAGCGCACCGCGGCGAACGCGGCGGCCAGTTCGCCGAGCGGGACGCCGTGCAGCACGATGGCGAGCACCCCGACGATGACCGCGATACTGATGATGATCTTGAGCGCGTTTTTCACCGGCGGGAAATCAGGCGGCGGGCGTGTCGCGCAGGCGGGTCAGCGCCTCGGCGAGCGTCGGCACCGCGGCCACGACGTGTTCGCCGCCGACCAGCGCGTAGAGTTTCTGCACCGGGGGCTGCAGGGCGCAGAGCAGGAATTTTCCGTCAGCGTTTTTCAGCGCCTGCGCCATCTTGATGATCACGCGGAAGCCCGCGCTGGAGATGATGGTCGTTTCGCTGCAGTCGAAGACGACGCGCCGCGCCCCCTGTTCCACCAGCGCCAGCAGTTCCGCCTCCTCGCGCCGCGGTGAAAACGCGTCAAACTTCGGGGTCAGGGTGACGATGGTGATGCCGTCCTGTTCGCGGATCTTCACGCAGGTCCTCCGTCGCGGCCGGTTGCCGCTCCTAAATAGTAGCAGATTATGATACATAGAGCAAGTGGAGGGACGAAAAGAAAGGGGCCATACTGACACATTGACACATTCACCACAACAATGAAAACGACGGGTCCTGCCCATAAGGGGCCCTGTCATGGGGCCGTTTACAGCAGCGGTGGATGTGGTATAATGGGTCCGGACAAGGAGAATAACATGCGGAACGGAATGGTGTGGCTGGGAGTACTCCTGCTGGCGGCAATTGCCGGGTGTCGGGCGCCGGAAACAGCGCGAACCGGAAATCCGGCGCCGCTACGCATCGTGATGATCGCCAAGGCGCAGAACAATCCGGTCTTCCTCGCCGCGCATAATGGGGCGCGGGCGGCGGCGCGGGAACTCGGGGAACAGTATGGGCGCGACATCGTGATCGACTGGCAGACGCCGGCGCAGGAAAATGCCGCACAGCAGGCGGCGGCGGTCACGGCAGCGGCAGCCACGGGCGCCGATGCCATCCTGCTGTCGTGTTCCGAAACGCCGGCGCTGGTGCCCGCGCTGGAACAGGCGGCACGTGCGGACATCCCGGTGATGACGTTCGACAGCGATGCGCCGGAACACCTGCGGTTCGCTTTTTGCGGCAGTGATGACGCCCGGGCGGGGGAACTGCTTCTCGAGGAAATGGCGACGCTGCTCGGCGGGCGCGGCCGGATCGCGGTGCTGGCGGGCAATGCCGCGGCACCCAACCTGCAGCGGCGCGTGGCGGGAGTGAAACGGGCGCTGGCGCGGCATCGCGACCTGCGGCTGACGCGCGTCTATCATCATCCCGAGACGGCGGCGGCGGCATGCGAGACAATGCGCGCGGCGCAACGCCGACAGCCGGGGATCAGGGGGTGGGTGCTGATCGGCGGCTGGCCGCTGTATGACAGCGAACTCGGCAACGTCCGTGAACTGGCCACTATCCCCATCGTCTCGATGGATGCACTGCCGATGCAGTTGCCGTACGTGGAAAACGGGCAGGTGCAGGTGCTGCTGGCGCAGGATGCTTTCGCGTGGGGTGAGACCGGCGTGCGCACCATCGTCGCGCGGCTGCTGGACGGCACGATACCACCGTCGTTCATTTCCCTGCCGCTGACGCGCGTGACCCGCGCTACGCTGCCGCAGTGGCGCGAACAGCTGGAACGCTGGGAAATAATGGGTCCATAAAGGGGCCATACTAGCACATTGACACATGTTATCCACAATTTCATCAACAATCACGGAATTGCACAATATCTTGTCGGCGAATATGATATATACCAGATGGGCGTATTGGATGATTTGAAATGAGGAAAAAAGTGTAAGAAAATGAAAAATGTGGATAACTTTGTGGATA
>CAZWUZ010000033.1:0-12090 GCA_964637655.1 uncultured bacterium
GAAAACCGGCCAGCTCTCCATCGGGGCGGCCTACAGCCGGCTCGACAGCCTGATGGGCCTGCTCGAAGTCAAAAAGCGCAATTTCTCCGCCACGGATTTCTGGAGTTTCACCGGGCGCGGCCAGGATTTCAGCATGCGCGCCGAGTATGGCAGCAAACGTCAGAACTTCAATGTCTCCTGGGCTGACCCGTGGATCAACGACGACCTTGACGACACGCACACGCCCAGCCCGCTGGTACCCATCTACCTCGGCCTGAACGGGTTCAACCTGACCCATGAGTGGGACGGCTACGACGAGGGGCATCTGGGCGGCGGCATCAAACTCGGTCGCCCCATCTACGACAACTTCACCTACGGCTACCTCGGCTACCAGTGGGACCGCATCGACATCGACAACCTCGACTACTGGTCGGCCCCGTCGAGCATCTGGGAATCAGGTGAACGGCACGACCGTGCCAGTTCGCTCAGTGTCGACATCGTGCGCGAGACGCTCGACAACCGCTGGGAGCCGCATACCGGCTACCGCGTGGCGCTGGGTAATACCATGACTGGCGGCGCGCTGGGCGGGACCATCGACTACAACCGCCCGTCGTTCGATTATACCCAGATGATCCCGACGTCGGAGCGTACCGCGTTCGCTTTCCACCTCGCGTGGACGATGATCGACAACCCGTTCAGCAGCCAGGAGGTGCCGTCGTACGAACTGCTCTACCTGGGCGGCGCGGACAGCGTGCGCGGGTATCCCGAGCGTTCGCTGGCGGTTTACCCGGGCGAGAACGGCGGCCACACGGCGACCTACTTCAACCTCGAGTGGCGCTACCCGCTGGTGGACAACCTGCTCAGCGGCCTGCTCTTTTTCGACGGCGGCAACGTGTTCGGCGCGCCCGGCAAGGTCGTGTTCAGCGACTTCAAGTACGGGGTCGGGCTCGGCTTCCGCCTGAAAATCATGGGCATGCCGATGCGCCTCGACTACGGCTACCGCCTGGCGGCGAGTTCGCCCTACGCGGATGACGGGCATGAAGGGGAGATCCACTTCAGTTTCGGCTCGATGTTCTGATGCAACTTTCCGGACGCGACCGGCGTCTAACAGCGTAAATGCGCACCCCGAGCGGTGCAGGAGGACGATGATGAACGTGTGGCGGATGATGGTGATGGCGGCAGTACTGACAGTGCTGGCGGCGGTGCCGGCGCTGGCCTCGAGCAACCTGGTGGTCGGCTACATGGGCACGCAGGAAGTGCTCGCGTCCTATACCGCCTATCAGGCGGCCTATCGCGAACTGGAACAGGTGCGCGGGCCGCTGGAGCAGCAGCTCAAGGAGAAGCAGGAGGAAATCCGTCAGTTGCAGCGCGAACTGGAAACCAACCTGCTGCTGTCGGAATCACGCAAGCAGCAGCTGCAGGAGCAGATCCGCGCCAAGATGGTGGCGCTGCAGCAGCAGATGGAGGACAATCAGCAGGCGCTCAACACGCAGGAAAAGGCGAAAGTCGAGCCGCTGATGAAGGCGCTGCAGGAGGCGGTCAAGAAGGTTGCCGTCGCGCGCGGCTACAACGTGGTGCAGGAACGCGGCAATCCGGGCCTGCTGTGGATCGACCCGGCACTCGATATCACCGCGGATATCATCGCTGAAGTCAACCGGTGATTGACGGCAGCAGTGCCAGCGCCCCGCTGACCGCGGCGGCGCTGGCGGAGCGCCTCGGCGCCCGCGTGGTGGCGGGCGACGGCGGGCGGCTGGTGTGCGGGGTGTGCGGCAACACCGCGCTGCAGGCGGGGGCGCTCACCTACCTGACCGCGGCGCCGGCGGACGCGGCGGCGCTGGCGGTACTCGGCGCGGTGCTGGTGCCGCCCGGGCTGACGCTGGCAGCGGACGTGCCGCACCTCGAGTGCGCCACTCCGCGCCTCGCTTTCGCGCAGGCGCTGGCGTACTATCATCCCGAGGAGGTGCCCCCGGCGGGTGTGCATCCGACCGCGGTGGTTGCTCCCGACGCGCAGCTCGGCGCGGACGTCAGCATCGGGCCGCACGCGAGCATCGGCAGCGGCGCGGTACTGGGTGACGGCGTCATTGTCGGTGACGGAGCCGTGGTCGGCAACGGCGTGGTTATCGGCGCGGGGACGCGCCTCTTTCCGCGTGTGGTCATCTACCCGCGCTGCACGCTGGGGGCGCGCGTGCGGGTGCATGCGGGCACGGTGATCGGGTCCGACGGGTTCGGCTATGAGTGGGACGGGACGCGGCATGCAAAAATCCCGCAGGTGGGTGGCGTCAGCATCGAAGACGACGTTGAACTGGGGGCGAATGTCACGGTGGACAACGGCGTGGTCGGGGCAACGGTCATCCGGCGCGGCACGAAGATCGACAACCTCGTGCACATCGCCCACAACGTCGACATCGGCGAACACTGCCTGCTGATTTCGCAGGTCGGGGTGGCCGGCAGCGCGCGCGTCGGCGCGGGCTGCGTGCTCGGCGGGCAGGTCGGGGTCGCGGGCCATCTTACCATCGGGCCGCGCGCGACGATTGCCGCCAAGTCGGGCGTCAGCAAGAGCGTGCCGGGCAATGCCGTCTACAGCGGCTTTCCGCTGCGGCGGCACGAAGAGGAAAAAAAGATCAAGGCGGCGCTCGGGCGCCTGCCGCAGCTGCTGCGCCGGGTGGCGCGGCTGGAACAACGGCACGACGGCGGCAACGAGGACTGATCATGCAGGGAACGATACGTAAAACGGTGACGGTGACGGGCGTGGGGCTGCATACCGGGCGCCAGGTGACGCTGCGCCTGCTCCCCGGCGACCCGGGCAGCGGCCTGACCTTCAAACGGGTGGATCTCGACGGGCAGCCGTGCCTCGCCGTGGCGGCGGAACATGTCGTCGGGGCGCAGCGCGAGACGGTGCTCGGCACGGAAACCTTCACCATCCACACCACCGAGCATCTCATGGCGGCGCTGCGGGTGCGGGAAATCGACAACCTGGTGATCGAACTCGACGGCCCGGAAGTGCCGGTGCTTGACGGCAGCGCCCGCCGGTGGCTGGAACTGCTCGACGAGGCGGACCGGCAGGAGCAGGGGCTGCCGGCACCGGTGTTCCGCCCGCGCGAGGTCATGTCGGTGACGGCCAACGGCGACATCCTGCTGCTGCTGCCGGCCCCCGACCTGAAGATCACCTACCTGCTGCACTACGACTGCCCGAGCATCGGCTCGCAGTACTACTCGCTGACGGTGACGCCGGAGAGTTTTGCGCAGGAGATTGCCCCGGCGCGGACCTTCGGACTGAAGGAGGAGGTCGACGCGCTGTACGCGCGCAAACTGGCCAAGGGCGGCTCGCTGGAGAATGCCGTGGTCTTCGCCCCGGACGGGCCGCTCAACCCCGAGGGGCTGCGCTTTCCCAACGAGCCGGTGCGGCACAAAATCCTCGACCTGATCGGTGACATGGCGCTGACCGGGGTGCGCGTGCAGGGGCACTTCATCGGCATCCGCTCGGGGCATTATCTGAACGTGCAGCTGATGCACAAGATCCGCTCGGCGATGCCGCTGACCGCGCCCGGACTGCAGGAAAGTTTCGGCAAGTGTGACATCACCTTTGACGTGACGGCGATCCAGCGCATCCTGCCGCACCGCTACCCGTTCCTGCTCGTCGACAAGATCATCGGCATGGACGGCGACCGGCGCGTGGTCGGCATCAAGAACGTCACCATCAACGAGCCGTTCTTCCAGGGGCATTTTCCCGGCCACCCGGTGATGCCGGGGGTGCTGATCATCGAGGCGATGGCGCAGGTCGGCGGCGTGATGCTGCTGGCGCGCACGGAGAACAGCGGCAAACTGGTCTACTTCATGGGGCTGGACGGGGTGCGCTGGCGCAAGCCGGTGGTGCCCGGCGACCAGCTGGTATTCGTGGTCGAGGTGCTGAAAATGAAATCGCGTATCGGCGCGCTCAGGGGCGCGGCCTATGTCGAGGGAAATCTGGTGGCCGAGGCGGAGATGAAATTCTCCCTCGTCGACCAGTAGGGGACCATCATGGCGAAGATCCATCCGACGGCGGTGGTTGATCCCGCCAGCGAACTGGCGGCGGATGTCGAAGTCGGCCCGGGGGCGGTGGTCGGCGGCCCCGGCTGCGTCATCGGTGCCGGGTGTGTCATCGGCGCGCATGCGCTGGTCGGCCCGCACACCGTGCTGGGAAAAAACAACATCCTCCACCACGGCGCGGTGGTCGGCAGCGACCCGCAGGACCTCAAGTTCCGCGGCGAGGTGACGACGCTCACGGTCGGGGACAACAATATCTTCCGCGAGTACTGCACGGTCAACCGCGGCACGGGCAACGGCGGCGGCGCGACGACCATCGGCAGCGACTGCCTGTTCATGGTCTACAGCCACGTGGCGCATGACTGTCACGTCGGCAGCCGGGTAATCATGGCCAACTCGGCCACCCTGGCCGGGCATATCAGCGTCGACGATCATGTGACGATCGGCGGACTGACCCCGGTGCATCAGTTCGTGCGCATCGGCACCTTCGCCTTTATCGGCGGCGGCGGCTGGATCTCGATGGACGTGCCGCCGTTCATGATGGTCGGCGGGCCGGACAGCCAGGTGATGGGGATCAACACCGTCGGGCTGGAGCGGGCGGGGGTGAGCGCGGAGACGCGCGGGCACCTCAAGGCGGCGTTCAAGCTGCTCTACCGCGCCAATCTCAACCTGAGCGAGGCGATTATCCGCATCGCCCAGGAGGTGCCCGAGGCGCCCGAGGTGGTGAAACTGCTGACGTTTCTGCGCGCCAGCCAGCGGGGGATCATCCGCTGAGCGACGCGCTCGACCTGAGCGTCGCGCTGATTGTGCGCGACGCGGCGGCGCTGCTGCCGGATCTGCTCGCCTCGCTTCCGGGGCGCGGCGAAGAAGTGGGTGCGGTCGACACCGGGTCGACCGACGCGACGGTGGCGCTGCTGCAGGCGCATGGCGCCCGGGTGGAGCACGGGACGCTGGACGACGATTTCAGCGCGGCGCGCAACGCCTCGCTGGCGCTGTGCACGCGGGCGTGGACGCTGGTCATCGACGCGGACGAGCGCCTGCCGCGGGATGCGGGCGAGGTGCTCGCTGCGTGGATGCGCAGCCGCCGCTATGACGGCTACTGGCTGGCGCGCGACAACGAGGCGCCCGACGGCACGCTGCTCTACCGCGACTGGGTGCTGCGGCTGTTCCGCACTGACCCGGCCATCAGGTTCCGCGGGCGCGTGCACGAAGGTGTCGAGCGCGCCCTGACGGAGCAGGGGGGGAAGACGGCGCAGCTGCCGCTGGTGCTGCGTCACGCCGGGGTCGGGTTCGACCCGGCCAAGAGCGACCGCTACCTGCGCCTGCTGGCGCGGGAACAGGCGGAACACCCGGATGACTGGTCCCTGTGGGACCATCAGGGGTGCGAGTATTTCCGCCGCGGCGAGTACCGCGCGGCGCTGCAGGCGTTCGCGCACATCTGTGCGCAGCAGGTGCAGTATCCCGCGGCATATGCCAATGCGGGGACGCTGCTGCTGCGGTTCCTCAAGGAACCGCGCGCAGCGCTGCCGTACCTCGAAGCAGCGGTGCGGCAGGAGAAGGACAACGGCGACATCCGCGCGCTGCTGGTGCAGGCGCGGGCGGCGATAGCGCAGGAGGAACAACGATGAAACGGCTGGAACGATACCTCGTGATGCTGGGCGGCCTGTTGCTGCTGCTGGTGTCCGCCGCGGCGGCTGAAGAAGCGGTCGTCAAGGTGCCGGTGGAGAACATGCGCACGGCGGTGGGGGGCGAGCGCCTCGGGACGCTGCTCAACGCGGTGAAGTTCACCGTGCTCGACCGGCAGCCGAACTGGTACCAGGGCGAGGTGACGTTCTACATCTGGAAACCGTCGGTCAGCGTGTCGGGAACCGCGGGCACGGTGACGGCCACCGGCGGTGAGAACATCCGCAGCGGCCCGCCCGAGCGCGTGCGTCTGGGCACCCTCGACCGCGGCACGCCGTTTACCGTGCTCAGTCAGGACGGCAACTGGGTCAAGGGAAAGGTTGTGTTCTGGATCTGGGGCCCGTCGGTGGCGGAACTGCTCGAGACCAGCAAGCTCGAATCGATCCGCAAGTACTGGCAGGCCTACGAGTATTACCAGCGCGCGGTGCGCGGCGGCATGCAGACACTCGGGCTGGCGCAGCGGGCGGTGCAGCAGGCGGTGGCGCTGCAGCCCGTCTACCCGCAGGCCTATTTCCTGCTCGGGCTGATCGAGCGGGCGCGCGAGGATACGGAGGCGGCGCTGGCTGCCTACCGCACGACGCTGGCGCAGAATCCCGACTACGCGGAAGCGCATGTCAACATGGCGAATGTCTACCTGGTCGACGGGCGGTATGACTCGGCCATCGTGCATTACCGGCAGGCGCTGGGCCGCAATCACGAACTGCGCGAGGCCTACTACAACCTCGCGGAGGTGCTGCATGCGCTCGACCGCGACACGGAGGCGGCAGCGGTCTACCTCGAATTTGCCCAGGCGCTGCCGCAGGACCCGACCCCCTACTACAATCTCGCCTGCATCTACGCGCTGCAGGGGCGGCGTGATGCGTCGCTGGCCTGGCTGCGCCGCGGTATCAACCGTCTCGACGTGGCGACCCTCGAAAACGCGCGCCGCGACGCGGACCTTGCGCTGCTGCACGAGGACGCCGAGTTCATCAAACTGGTGACCGACGGGCTGGCGGCGGCACGGCAGCGGGAACAGGGGGCGGCGGATGCCGCCCGCGCGGCAGGACGCGTGCCGCGCTAAGCCCGCCGATGGCGGCAGCACCCCTCATCCTCGACGCGGAGTCGGCAGCCGCTGCCCGGACCCGGGCGGCGGCGGAGTGGCAGTGTGCTCCGGACGAACTGACGGTGCAGGAAGTGCTGGCGCCGCGCGCGGGCCTGCTCGGTTTCGGCCGGCGGCCGGGGCGCTACCGGGTGCGCCGGCGCGACCCGCGGACTGACCGGCTCGACCGCCAGCTGCAGGCGGCGCTGACGGCGGGGGAACAGCTCGACGGCAGCTTTACCGTCGCCTGGCAGGACGGGCAGGCGGTGCTCACCGTGCAGGCGCCCGGCAGCGCGGGACGCGCGGTGACGGAAGCGGACATGCTGGCGCGCCTGCGCACCCTGCAGTTTCCCGTCGCCACGCTCGATTCCGCCCTGCTGCAGGCCGCGCTGGCACAGCCCGGCACGCCGGTCACGCTCGGGGCCTGGCCGGCCGGCGAGCGCCACGATGCCTATGTCAAGCTCAACGTCAGCGGCGACCGCATGGAGGCGCATGTGCAGGTCTTCCCGCCGCGCCACGGCGGGGCCATGCTTACCGTCGACGACATCATCGCGGCGCTGGCGCAGCAGGGGATCGTCAGCGGCCTGCGCGCGGACAACCTCCGTTCCTATCTCTCGCTCGGCGCCTTCGATGCGCCCATCCTCGCCGCCGCCGGGCGGCCGCCGCGCCACGGGCGCGACGCGCGCCTGCGCTACCTGTTCAAGACCACGCGCAGCATCGAACTGAAAGAGGACGACAAGGGGCGCGTCGATTACCACGAACTGGGTCTGATCCAGAGCGTGACGCAGGGGAGCGTGGTGGCGGAAAAGGTGCCGGCGGAACCCGGGGAGGATGGCGAGGACATTTACGGGAAGCGCCTGCCCGCGCGCGCCGGGCAGGACCTCGTTCTGCATGCGGGGCGCAACACGCAGGCCAGTGCTGACGGGGAGCGCCTGCTCGCGGCCATTGACGGCGGGGTTACGCTGGTTGGCAGCAGCGTCTGCGTCGAACCGGTGCATCGCGTCGACGGCGATGTGTCATTCGCCACCGGCAACATCGATTTCGCCGGGACGGTCGAGATTCTCGGGCGGGTACCCGACGGGTTCACGGTGCGGGCCCGCGGCGACGTCGTGGTGGCAAAAACCGTCGAGGCGGCGACCATCGAGGCGGCCGGCAACATCGTCGTGCGCGGCGGCGTGCTCGGGCGCGGGCAGGGCCTGCTGACCGCGGGGGGTGACCTCATCGTCAAGTTCGCGGAAAACGCGCGTCTGCAGGCGGGGGGGCGCATCGTCGCGGAACAGGTGATGCATTCGCACTGCGTCTGCGAGAAGCACCTCGTGCTCGGCGGGCGGCGTGGCGCCCTCATCGGCGGCAGCAGCGTGGCGGGCGGGGCGATCGAGTGTCGGGAACTCGGCGTGGTCGGCGAGACCAGAACGCTGGTGCAGGCGGGCGTGCCCCCGCGCGTGCTGCAGGCCTACGCGCAGCTCAATGCGCGGCTGCGCGAGCTGCGCGAGCAGCTGGCAAAGATCGAGACGACGCTGCAGGCCCTGCTGCGCGCGAAGGAGGACGGGACCCTGACCGTGGCGCAGGCGGCGCAGGAGGCGCCCGTGCAGGCGCTGGCGGAGCGCACCCGCGGGCAGCTGGCCGCGCTGCAGCAGGAGGAGGAGCAGCTGCAGCGCTACACCGAGCATCACCCGGCGGCAGCAGTGCATGTGCGCGAGCGCGCCTTCAAGGGGGTGATGCTGGTCATCGGCGCGGCGCGCAAGACGCTGACCAACGACTACCGGTTTACCACCTTCCGCAACCGCAACGGCGACATGTCTTTCACCCCCTACGAGGGCATCCCCGCCGACGACGGCAAGTCCCTGCGATGACCCTGCGCGTGGCAGTTGACGCGTCCGCGCTGGCCGGGGAGCGCAGCGGGGTCGGGCGCTACCTCGGGCACCTGCTCGCCCATGCCGGCGGGCAGGGGTGCAGCTTCGCGCTGATTGCCGGGCGCGGCATCTTTCCCGCGGCGCGCCGCCGGCGGCGCGCGGAAGTGTTGCAGGCCTGCGGGCGGTTCGGACATGCGGTGGTGCCGCTCCTCCCGCATCGTCCGCGCCTGCTGATGGACCCGCTTTACGAGCGGCAGGTGCTGCCGCGCCTGCTGCAGCGCCTGCAGGCGCGCGTCTTTTTTGCCCCCAACTACCTTCTGCCGCAGCATCTTCCCGCCGGCGTGCGCGGCATTATCACCGTCCATGACCTTGCCTTCCTGCGCCACCCGGAACTGGTGCCGCCGGACCGGCGGCAGCTGCTCGTGCGGGAACTGAAACACAGCTGTGACCGCGCGGCGGGTATCGTCTGCGTGTCGCAGGAAACGTGTGCCGATCTGGTTGAACTGCTTGGCGTGCCGCCGGACAAGGTGCGGGTCATCTATGAGGGGACGACGGTGCCGGCGGTGCAGGAGGCCGCGGCGGAACGCGCCGTGCTGCGCCGCCACGGCATCCTCGAACCGTATATCCTGTTTCTCGGCAATCTCGAACCGCGCAAGAACCTCGTGCGCCTCGTGCGCGCCTTCTACCAGTTTGCCGAACCCATCCAGCTGGTGCTGGCCGGGTCGCAGGCCCGGGCCTACCCGGAACTGCGGCGCGAACTGCAGGGGAAGAAGAACATCGTGCTGACCGGCTACCTTGATGACCGCAGCGCGGCGGCCCTGCTGCGCCGCGCCCTCTTCCTCGCCTATCCGAGCGTCTACGAGGGGTTCGGCCTCGTGCCGCTCGAAGCGATGGCCTGCGGCTGTCCCGTGCTCGCCGGGCGCGGCGGGGCGCTCCCCGAGGTGCTGGGCGAGGCCGCCGAGTGGATCGACCCGCTTGCTACCGACGACATTGTGCGCGGGCTCGAACGGCTCTGGTTCGAGGATGCCTGGCGTGACGAACTGGTGCGGCGCGGGGCGCAGCAGGCGGCGCGCTACACCTGGCGGGCGGCGGCGGAACAGACCCTCGCTTTTTTCCGCGACGTGGCGGCGGCCTGACATGCGTGTTGCCATCCTGCATCCGCTGCTCGAACGCACCGGCGGCTCCGAGGCGGTTGCCTACTGGCTCTGCTTCGGGCTTGACCGCGCCGGACATCAGGTGACGCTCTACACCGACCGTGTCGGCGGCAAATGGGGTCGCGATATCGAACATGTGTCGCTGCGCCTCGGCGCGGCTGGCGACCAACCCGGCGCCTGGCGGCGTGCGGGTGCGTACTTCGCCAATGAACTTGGCGGCTACGATGCGGTGCTCTGCCATAATTACCCGACGCACCTCTGGTATGCCGCCGCGCGGGAAATCAATCCGGCGCTCCCCCCCGCGCTGCTCTGGTTGCAGGAACCGCCCCGCCACCTCTACTACGAACAGCTGCATGAGCATGTCCCCGACGGGTTTTATACCCGCGCCCCGCTGTGGGTGCGCCTCGGTCTGCCCAACCCTGCCGACTTCTTCCAGAAGCGCGCGCCGCAGCGGCGGGAACAGCTGCGCGCGCTCGACCGCGCGGCGTATGACGCCCTGGCGGGGGTGCTGGTCAGCAGCGACTATATCGGCGGCTGGGTGCAGCGGCTCTACGGATGTACCGCGGAGAAGGTGCTGCTCGGTACCCGCTTCGCCGTCAGGGAGCATCTCGCGGCGGAGCGCAACCGCTACGTGCTCTGCGTCACGCGCCTCGAACTGCTCAAGAATGTCGAGACGCTGCTGCGCGCGCTGCCGCGCGTGCTGCAGGCGGTGCCGGCGGTATCGCTCGTCGTCGTTGGCGAGGGTGATGATGCCCGCCGCCTGCGCTGGCTGCGTGGGCAACTCGGGCTGCAGGGAAAGGTGCTGTTCCGCGGCCTGGTCAGTCCCGAGGAACTCATCTGGCTCTACCGCCGGGCCGCGGTCTTCGCGTTCCTGCCGCTGACGGAGCCGTACGGCCTGGTCAACCTCGAAGCGATGGCCTGCGGCTGCCCGGTGCTGACCAGTGACCAGGGGGGGCCGGCGGAGACGGTGGGGGACGCGGAGGGGATGCGGGTCGAACCGCTCGACGTGGAGGCGGTGGCGACGGCGCTCATTACGCTGCTCAACAACGGCGACCGCCGCCAGCAACTTGGCGGAGGGGGGAGGGCGAAGGCTGAGGCGTGGCGCTTCGACCGTACCGTCGCGGATATCGCCGCGCGCCTCGCGCGCCTCGCCGGGCAGTGATGCGTCCGCACCTGCTGCCGCTCGGCGCCCTGCTGCTGCTGGCGCTGCTGCTCACTGCGCCGCTGGCGGCGAATCTCGATGCGCTGCTGCCGGGACCGCATGGCGACTCGTTCTTCCACCTCTGGAATTTCTGGTGGCTGCGCACCGCGCTGCAGGAGGGGCTTGACCCGCTCTTCTGCCCGTACGTGCTCCACCCGACGGGGTGCGAACTGGCGCTGCACTCGTTCACCTTCACCAACAGCTGTCTCTCGCTGCTGCTCTCCGGCTGGCTGTCGCTTCCCGCGACGTACAACGTCATCATCATCCTGCAGTTCATTGCCGGCGGCGGGGCGATGTATGCGCTGGGCTGGTCGCTGACCGCGTCGCGGGCCGGCGCCTTCGTGGCTGCGTGCGCCTGGACCTTCGCGCCGTACCATTACCAGCATCTCTGCCGCCCCGATGTCGCCGGCTACGTGACGATGCCGCTGACGATTCTCTACCTGCTGCGCGTCTGGCGACGTCCGCGCCTCATCGACGGCCTTGCTTTCGGGGCGTTTTTTGCCGTCACGGCGTACAGCACGGTCTACTATCTGTTCAGCCAGACGTTCCTGATTGCGGTTATCGGGCTGTGCCTGCTGCTGGGGGGGCGCACCCGCGTCATCAATCCCGCCGCGCTGCGCGCTTTTCTTGCCGGGACGCTGCTCGCGACACTGCTGCTCCTCCCGTCGCTGCTGCCGATGCTCGCCCTGCGGCAGCGTGCGGCGTTCGGGGCCACCTCGCTGCATGTGCACGCGCTGATTTCCGCCGACCCGGCGGCGCTGTTCACCCCGCCGCCGCATCACCCGCTGTGGGGCGCGCTGTTCGCGGACGCGTACGCGCGGTTTACCGGGACGGAACCGGTGGTGTACCTCGGCTGGGTGCTGGTACCGCTGGCGCTCTTCGGGCTGGCGCAGATGCCGCGCCGCACGCGCTGGTTGTGGCTGTGCGTGGCGGTGGGATTTCTCATCCTTGCGCTGGGGCCGCTGCTGCACTGGCGCGGGACGTTCGTCTGGCCCGACGCCGCGGTGAAGAACATCCCGCTCCCCTACCTGGCACTGTACGAATGGTTTCCGCCCATCCGCAGCGCGCGCGCCCCGTCGCGCTTGATCGTCGTCACGCGGCTCGCGCTGTGCGTCGCGG
>CAZWUZ010000033.1:12100-18879 GCA_964637655.1 uncultured bacterium
AGCGTATGCGGTACGCCGTCTTGCCGCGGTGCGGCCGCGCCTGACGGTGCTGCTGGGCGGCCTGCTGCTGCTCGACTTTCTCGCCGTGCCGGTGCCGACCGTACCACTGCACGTGCCGGCGCTCTACGCGGAGATTGCCGCCGACCCGTCACCCGGCGCGGTGCTCGAAGTGCCGGTTACCGATTATCCGTCGGTGCTGCAGTACTACCAGACCGTGCATCACCGTCCGCTGGTTATCGGCGCGGTGACGCATATCCCGCCCTGGCGCTTTACCTTCCTCGGGGAGACCCCGGTGGTGCGCGAACTGTATAACCTGTCGCTGCTCACGGCGGAGCGCGAGCGCGAACTGGCGGGCACAGGGATGGCGTCGCTCGCGCAGGCGGGCATCGGCTGGGTGGTGGTGCATCCCGCACTGATCGACGACCCGGCGGTGACCTACCGCGTGGTTCATTTTCTCTCGGTCGCATTGGGTCATGGACCGCAAGTGGCAATAGATAATGTGTTGTACTGGCGTCTGTATCGGTAATGTACGTTCAGTACAATGCGGGGGATGGATGACGGTACGCAGCGGCCCGTTCTTCCGTGCCACCAGACCGGGGGATGGGAAGACAGCGGGGATCTCTGGTGTCAGAGCCGGCCAATACCATTGACAAATCGCCGGATAGTTGCATGGCAAGCGACGGGACATGGGGTGTTGGAGTACGGTGCTGAACGTGGTATATTACCGGGAAACGGTGCGTGTGAACCGGTCCGTTCGTTGCTCCGGTCTGCACTGAACGCTGGACGGGGGCATTGACATCCCATGGCGAAAAACGTAACATGGTCGCCGGCGGAGGCGCGTGGGTTGAATACGGACAGAATCGCCGAACTGTTGACGGCCATTGGCAATAGCAATCGGTTACAGCGTGAATTTGTCAGCACCGCCATTGCCGACCTTTCTCCTGCCGAGCGTGAGGAATTGGCGCAGTACCTACACTACGTTCAGGAAACAGAGCGCCAAAGCGTGTCCCGGATGGCGGAGCACTATCTTGCCTTGGTCCGTGATACCATGAAAGAACAGTTGCATTTCCGGCGCAACAGAACGTACCGGCACAGTAGTTTTGCTGAAGTTGCGCGTGCAGTCTACCAGGACCATGCGTACATGGAAAGCTATATGTACGGTTTGGCATTGAGTTCGTTCCTTTGGCCGAATCATCTGCGGATCAAGCGTTGGTTTGTGGCGCAACTGCCGCGTGATTGTGCAGGCAGCTACCTTGAGATCGGACCGGGACACGGCTGGCATTTCCTCACGGCGATGCGCCTGACCAACTACGGTGAGTTTGTCGGCGTTGACTACAGCGCGACCAGTTGTGCCATGACGGAACGATTGGTGAAGAGCGGTATCCTTGGCCTCAAGGAGCCGCGACTGCACACGTTTGTGACGGGCGATTTTCTGGAATTGCCTTTGGCTGGAACGTATGCTGCCGTGGTGATGGGCGAAGTTCTGGAACATGTCGAGCAGCCCCGGCTTTTTTTGGAGCGGATTCGCGCGCTGACCACACCGGCCTCGTTTATTTATGTCACGACGGTAATCAATGCGCCGATGATTGACCACATCTTTCTGTTCCGCACCTTTGACGAAATCGCGACCATGGTCGCGGCAGCGGGATTGCGGATACTGGACCATGTAGTAGTCCCGCCGTCGGGCGTTGCGCTGGAAGCAGCAGTGGCTCAACAACTGCCGCTGGCGGTGGCACTTACACTGGGGCATAACTGACATGCAACTCAGCGCCGTGCTGCGGCGGGCACTCTTCATCCGCTGTTTCGAGGAAAATCTGCTGGAACTTTACCGGCAGGGCCGATTGCATGGCACCCTGCACGCCTGCATCGGCCAGGAACTCTCGGCAGTTGCGTTCTGCGGCCAAACGCTGGCGGGTGATCTGGTGGTATCGAACCATCGGTGCCACGGTCATTATCTGGCGT
This sequence comes from uncultured bacterium, assembly GCA_964637655.1. Lineage (GTDB taxonomy): Bacteria > DAOPZR01 > DAOPZR01 > DAOPZR01 > DAOPZR01 > CAZWUZ01. Next base: position 14,063 of record CAZWUZ010000033.1, read on the forward strand.
TTACCGGCGATGCCGCGGGCTTGCTGGCTGAAATGCTGGGACGGCGAACCGGAGTGAGCGGCGGAGTTGGCGGGAGTCAACACCTGTGCAACGGACGGTTTTTCTCCAACGGGATCCAGGGCGGGATGCTTCCGGTGGCGGCAGGTTTGGCGGAAACGCTCAAACGTGAGCAACGTCTGAACGTGGTGCTGGCGTTCCTTGGTGACGGGACGTTGGGACAAGGGGTGCTGTATGAGACCCTTAATCTGGTTGCCTTGCGTTGCCTGCCGGTGCTTTTTGTACTGGAACATAACGGCTATGCCCAATCGACGCCGACGGCGGCGGCGGTGGCCGGTGTCATCGAGGCGCGGGCGGAAGCGTTTGGCATCGCGACCCGTACCGTCGATACGAATGATCCGGAGCGGTTGCTGGCCGCGGCCCATGACAGTTTGGCGTATGTTCGTGAACAACAGCGCCCGCTGTTTCATGTGGTGCGAACGCAGAGATTATGTGCGCATTCCAAGGGAGACGATTTCCGCTCTGTGGAGGAACTGACTGCCTGCCGCCAGAACGATGCGCTGGAACAGTTTGCCCGCTGCGAGCCGCACATCTATGCAGGATGGCGTGCGGAGATCGGTGCGGAACTGGCAACGCTGACGGCGGCGGTGCTGGAGGCGCCGGCACCGGTCGCTGCTGAGTACATCGCTCCGCTTCCCCGGATGTTGCCGGCACACTGGCAAGCATATGCACCACCGACGGGGGACGGGCGCATGATTGCCTATGTCAACCGGGCGTTGACCACGATCATGCAGGAACACCCGCGGGTGATATGCATAGGTGAAGATATTCTGAGTCCGTACGGTGGCGCTTTTAAGGCAACACAGGGTTTGTCGCAACGCTGGCCGGACCGGGTCGTCAGCACGCCGATCAGCGAAGCAGCAATAACCGGATTTGGCAATGGCCTGGCCCTTGGCGGTTGGCGTCCGGTGGTGGAAATCATGTTTGGTGATTTTGTCACATTGACGCTGGACCAGTTGTTGAATCACGCGGCAAAATTTCGCGGCATGTATGGTGGACGAGTCCGCTGCCCGCTGGTGTTGCGCACGCCCATGGGGGGGCGTCGCGGGTATGGCCCAACGCACAGCCAGACGCTGGACCGCTTGCTGGTCGGTATCCCGGACTTGCTGGTGGTGGCGCTTAATTTCCTGGTCGAGCCGTTGGCAGTATACCGGGCAGTCATGGATGAAGTCGACCGGCCAGTGGTCGTACTCGAAAACAAGGTTGATTACACTTGTCGTTTTGGCGAAATTGCATCGCCACTCGTGCGCGGATTTGCAATGGAAACAGACGGGCAGCCGTATCCGTTGCTGCGCCTGTCACCGCGCGGGGGGGCACCGCAACTGAGTTTGGTGACGTACGGGGGCATGCTGCAGGAAACAGTGAGAACGGCAGAGCGGTTGTTTGAGGAAAGGGAACTCTTGGCCGAGATCGTCGTCATCACACAACTCAGTCCCTTCGCGGCGGGGCGACTCGATGCCGCGTTGCAAAGTGACCGGGTCGTATGGCTCGAAGAGGGCACGACGGCCTTCGGTGTGGGCAGTGAGGTTGTCGCCGGACTGGCTGCTGTTTCCCCGACCCGCAGGTACTTGCGCATCGGTGCTGCGCCGGTGCCAATCCCTGCCGAACACACTTTGGAACTGGCGGTGTTGCCGCAGGCCGAGCGTATCGTACAACAGATCGGAGAGGCATGGTATGGCGATTATTGAGCAACTTATTGTTCCGGCCGAGGGGCCGAATGATGAGACTGCGTGTGTGACACAGCAACTGGTTGGCAACGGAGAAAAAGTCGGGGCCGGTAAATTGCTGGGTGAATTCGAAACCGCGAAAGCGGTGTTGCAGATTACCTGCAGTAAGGAAGGGTATATTTTCTGGTGCTGTGCTGAAGGTGACGAAATCCCAGTCGGGAGTTGTCTGGCGGAAATCCATGATGTGCTGCCTGCGCAGCAGGGGCTTCCGGCAGCGACGGCTGCCCCGGTTGCCGGCCAGCCGGTATGCTCACGCAGTGCACGTGCGCTCATGGAGCAGCATGGTATCGAGTTGACGGCGTTTAACGGCCAGCCGATGGTTACGGAACGGGATGTGCGTGCGTTGCTTGCCGCTCGCGTGTCGGTGCCGGTAGACAAAACAGTACCGGCGGCGACGTCAACCGATGCGGTGCCGCTGGCGAGGGATAAACGGGCGGAAATCCGCCACCTGTCCTCGGGGCAAAACCAAATAACCAGCCTCTTTGCCGCGAAACTTCCACTACCGATGGCGCCGGTGAAAACTGCGGCATTTGCCCATCTGAACAGCAGGGTGGTGCCGCTGCTGCTGGCAGGTACCTGTCGTTTGTTGCGGGAATATCGTGAATACAATGCCTGGTACGACGAGGGCGTGATCCGGTATTATCCGGAGATTAACCTTGGCTACGCATTGGACCTTGAGCAGAACCTGCGGGTGGCGGCGCTGGGCGACTGCAGCGCCATGCCACTGCCTGACATCAGCCGGCGCATCGTGGCTGCGTCACTGGCCTATCGGCGGCAGGAACTGACCGCGGAACTGCTCGCCCCGACCACCTTTACGGTGTCGGATGTATCAACGCTCAACGTGGCTTTTTTTACGCCGCTGATCAACTGCCGGCAGAGCGCGATTCTGGGAATTGCCTCTCCTGACGCGCACGAAGGTTGTATGACCTTGGTGCTGGTCTTTGACCATCGGGTGAGCACGGGCCGTCGTGCGGCCCTGTTTTTGCGAGATCTTGTTGGCATGGTGTCGGCGCAATTGACCAATGCCGGGGGAGCGGATAAGGCATGATGGACGCTGGTATGCAGCCGCGGATTTTAGAAATTATCGCCGGTATCCTGCGGGTACCGGTGGTTATGCCGGCAGATACCCCGCAATCCTTGCCTGGCTGGGACTCCGCCAATCATTTGAATATCATCGTGGCGGTGGAACAGGAGTACGGGATTCGGTTTACGGATGAAGCGGTATTGGGAATCTCATCTGCCGGTGATATTGTGTCTATCGCTGCTGCTTTGCGCGCCGGCAGCGGGGGGTGACTTCCGGTTTGGTGGGGAAACCAACGGCGGGTCCGGTGACGACGTTAACCTGTCGTTGGCTGACCCGCGTATTCGAAGGATTGCGGTTTGTACCATTTGCATGGGCTGACCGTTGGCGAGGCTACTTGTTGGCACGTATTGCCGGCCGCGGCGGGCGCCATCTGCGCATCCACGCGAATGTGGCGATTTCGTGTTATGGTGATTTAGAATTGGGGGATGATGTTTGTATCATGGAAAACACCTACATCTTTTCCGGGGGCGGTTTGCGCCTCGGCAACGGGTGCCGCATCGGCCCGGGAACTGTCATCCTGACGGCTGACCACGGTTTGGCTGTGAACGGGGAACCCTGCCTGACCCAGCCGCTTGTGCATGCGCCGGTGGTTATCGGCGATGGCGTTGAGCTGGGTGCCTGCACGGTAGTGACCAAGGGGGTCACCATTGGTGATCGGTGTATAGTGCGACCACATGCGCTGGTGACCATGACCTTGCCGGCGGATTGTGTGGCAGCGGGCAGCCCGGCCCGCCCGCAAACACGGGAGCAGCACGTCCGCTAACGCGGCCGGTCAGGTACGCCGGCGGATGGCGCGGGCCGGGCTGCCCGCAACAATGGTGTACGGCGCCACGTTGGTGGTGACCAACGCTTGCGCTGAGACAACGCAACCGTCGCCAAGGGTGACCCCATGGGTGATAACCGCATGCGCACCGACCCAAACATCCGCGCCAATGCGTACCGGAGCAACCTCGTTGCCGGGACCGGTGCTGAGCACAACGGATCCTGGCCCAAGACCGCTATGGTGCCCCACGGCGACGCCTCCCCGCGCGTCAATGTAGCAGTTATTCTGCAGGCAGATGTTTTCACCGAGTTGCAGATTGGCACAATCGATAATGGTGACGTTGGGGTATACCGCAATGCCGCGACCGGCATACGCTGCCAGTCTGGCGAGCAGACGGCCACGCAGACCGATGCCGAAATGAAAAGGGAGAAAACGGCATAGGGCAAACAATACCGCGCATAATGCGTGGAGCATGGCCACGACCTGACCAATCAGAACGTGATGGGCCACGGTATCATTGTTCAGTGTGGATGTCAATGGTATTGCCGGTGACGTACGTATGCTTGCTGGAACTGTCGCAAGGGAACGCAATGTACGCGGTCTCCGTGGCCAGGCCGCAGGCCTCCGCCAGCCGCCGCAGCCGTTCCCACCCGAACCCGAACCCGCTGGAACAGATGCTGGGACGCACGGCCACGAGGTCGAGGCCGGCAGCGGCAAAGTCGCACCGCCAGCGGTCAGCGGCGAAGGCCGACCATTCCGCGCGCAGCGTCGGGGAAATGCCGTGCGGTTCGGGCAGCAGCAGGCGCGTACACAACCCGCGCGGCGCCCGCGTCACCTTCGGGTTGTTTACCGGGCCGGCCGCCGTTTCACCGCGCAGCTTGCCGCGCAGCGCCGCGATTCCGCCCGGCCCGGTGGCGGCCTCGATGATATTGGCCAGTTTGTTCGGCAGATGCAGCAGCGTATGCAGCACCAGCCAGGTGCGGTTGGGCACCAGGTGCACCATGACGCCGCCGTCCGTGAGCAGCGTTGCCGCGACGCGCAGCACGCGCTGCGCGTCGGGGAGATGCTCGAGCAGGTTGGAGGAGAAGATCAGGTCGAAACGCTCCTGCGGAAAGGCCGCCGGCAGTTGCTCCGCGTCGACCACGCGATCCGTCACGCCGGGGTGCGGCGGGCGGCGGAGAATATC
>CAZWUZ010000034.1:0-18041 GCA_964637655.1 uncultured bacterium
GAGACTGCTGCCGTCCCTGTTTAGCTGTTAGGCTTGCCCGGATGCGGAATCACTGACGCAGCCCTACCACGTGTTCATTTCAGTTTTCGCAGAATATGCCGGGCAAGATTTTCGTTGATTTCGCGTAGCTATTCACCCTCTCCCGCTGCCTGCAGTGGGAGAAGGACGGGGTGAGGGTGAAAAATGTGTGCGCCTTGCAACCCTCACCCGACGCTGCGCGTCTTCCTCTCCCGCTATGAACAGCGGGCGAGGGGACAGACGGGCTGAATAGTTACGATTTCGCGATGGCGGGGTACCGGCTGGCAAAAACCTGATTGTGGATTCTGATACCAGTCATGCTTGCCGCCGTGTCTGAGCAACACGCAGCCTGACCGGGCAATCTTTCTGAGCAGCTCCGCACGTTTCATGCAATCTTCAGTTCAGCGACCCGGCGGACGCCGGGAATTTCGCCTCCCGTCAGATCAGTATGCAGTTCCTTGAGGTTCGCCTGCAATTCCTTGAGCGTCCGTCCCTGGGTCATATAGTCCGGATACTCCTCGATATAGCCGAGCCACATCGGCTGGTCATGCCAGTATACATACCGGATTTTACGCATCGCCACCTCCCCGATCCAGGCATCTCACGGTATGATAACACTACAACAACAGCACATCAACGCTTTCGGTTTCACTACGCTGCCGTGAACTCAGGCAGGAACAGGACGAATCCCCGCGGCGGTCCCGCGCGTCCCGATATCCTGCCGGCTAAAAACTGGAGTCGCAGGGGCCGAAGGTCGTGCCATCGCCCGGACCGGCATCACCTTGGGGAATACCGGCGCCGCCAACATCCTTGAGGTCCTCAGGCGGCAGTTTTCCCTGCCTGTTGCCCCCGGGCAGATTCTGCTGTTACGCACCCTGAGCGCCTCCCGCGGCCGGTTGCTCATTTCTCTTCAGTTCCATATGCCGTTCCTCGCCTCCGGACGTTTTCCACGGCCAGCCCGATGCTACCACGGTCCCTGACCTCCGTCAACAGGCATTTTGACATCCGCCGCCTCTCCTGCTACCATCCGCGCCAGCACCGGGGCGAGGGCAGAACACTATGGCAACAGACCGGGTCAAAGAACATTTCGACGGGGAAGCGCCGGTCTACGACGACCTCATCCTGCGCCTGCTGCCGGGCTATCGCGAACAGGGCGAGGTCATCCGCACCCTGCTGCGCGCACACTCCCTTCCCGCCGCGCCGCGCGTGCTCGACCTCGGCTGCGGCACGGGCGACCTCGCGCTCCTCGCCCTGCAGGAATTCCCGGACGCGCAGCTGACGCTGCTCGATCTCGCACCCGCCATGCTCACCGTCGCGCGGCAGCGCCTCGGCGCTGCCGCGCAGCGCACGATCTTCATCACCGGCGATTTCGCTCATACGGATTTCGGCAGCGGCTACGACCTCATCCTCTCCGGCTATGCCATCCATCACCTCGACGACACCGGCAAACAGGACCTCTACCGCCGCTGTTGTGCCGCGCTCAATCCGGGCGGGCTGCTGCTCTGCCGCGACGTGGTGCAACTCGCCACACCGGAACTGACCCGCGCTGCCGAGACAGCGTGGCGCGCCTTCATGCGCGGAAACGGTGAAGATGACGCGCACTGGTTCGGGGTCTATCAGCGGGAGGATAAGCCGGCACCGCTCGACGCGCAACTCGACTGGCTGCGCGCTCTGGGTTTCACCGGGGTGCGCTGCCACTGGCAGCGGGTGCTCGGGGCGGTATTCAGCGGGACGAAAACAAACTGATCAGCGCGACCACCGGCGGTCGCGCCAGGCGGCATACAGCGCCTGCCATGCAGCATGCGCCGCCAGCAGCAGCCAGACGAGCAGCGCGGTGAGCGAGAACTGCAGCCCGCGCCGCACGTTGGTCGAGCGGAACCGCAGCTGCACGACGTGCCGGCCGCCGGGCACCACCACCCCCATCAGCCCGCTGTCGACACACAGCACGCGCGCGCTGACCTCGTCGATCGATGCCTGCCAGCCGGGATAGCAACTCTCCGCGTAGACCAGCAGTCGCGGGTAGCGCAGGTGCGTGCGCACGCGCGCCCACCCCGCCCCGAAGGTCGCGTCACTCAGCCGGTCGTCGCGCTGCGCCGGTGCCACCGCCTCGCCGGACGGTTCCGCCAGGGTGATGCCGTCACGCAGCGCCTGCGGCAGCCGCGCTTCCATCATGTCGGGATCGAGCCATTCCACCCGTTCCGCGAGACGGAACAGGCCGTGCGCCGTCGGGCGTTCGTACAGTCCCGCCACCGGGTCCAGCGTGCCGGGGGGCACCGCCACCGTGCAGCCCGCCGGCGGCTTCACCGCGATGACATAGCGCACCGCGAGCCGGTCGAGCAGCGGGTGGTCCGCCCGCTCCGCATTGAAGACCAGCGCGCGCTGCGCCGGGTCACGGCCCTGCGTGAGATTGAACAGGCCCTGGTAGCTGCGCAGCGCCACCGCGTCGGAGCCGCCGAAATGGCGCAGCCGGAAATCGGTACCGCGGTTATACAACGGCAGTTGCGTGAAACGCGCCAGCGGCACCTCCTCCAGCGCGAGGTAGCGGCTGCCGTACGCGCGCTCCGCCAGATGCTGCGTCAGCAGCGACGGGGTGGTCAGCCAGTGTGCGCCCATCACCACGCGCTGCTGCCGCATATGCCAGAGTGCGGGCATCAGCACGAGACCGAGCACCACCGCCGCCCAGACCGCGCCGCGCACCTGCCAGACCTCCTTGCGCAGCCAGAGGACCGCGACCACTCCCGCGGCATTGAGCGCGACTGCCAGCGCCGCCGGCGGGAGCAGGCCCGCACCCCACGCGGCCACGGCGAGCAGCAGCAGCGCCAGCGTCAGCAGCAGCAGCGGCCGTCCCTGCGGCAACCCGTCCGCGGCGACCCGGTCAAACCCGCGCGCGGCCAGCACGCTCAACGCGAAATAGAAGACGCAGATGAAGCGCAGCGGCACGCGGAAAAGGGCAAAGCCCGGCACGTGCTGGAACGCCGCCCAGAAGAGGGGCGAGTGTTTGCCGCCGGCCAGCAGCAGCGCCAGCACCCCGAGCAGCGCCAGCGCCCGCACCACCGGGTCATCGCGGCGCCAGGCCAGCAGCACCAGCACCCAGGCCCCGCCCCACCAGGCGATGGCGCCGGCCAGCGTCACGCTCCCGTCGGGAATGACCGGCACCAGCAGCCCGAGCCAGGTCTCCGGCGGCGGATCGAAGCGCGTGGTGAAGGCAAAATCAGGGGCGGCGCGCGTCAGGTGCGGGGCCACTTCCAGCGACGGCAGCAGTTGCGCGGCGCCCAGCGCCAGCCCGAGCAGCGCCGCGCCGGCAAACGTCGCCGTCGCGCGCACGAAACCGCGCCGCGCGCCGCGCGTGATGCCGCGCAGGACAAACCAGAGGAGCGCTGCCAGCCAGACATAGAAGGTGAATTGCGGATGCCCCGCAAGGAGCGCCGCCGCCAGCGCCGCCGCCAGCAGCAGCAGCGCCGGCAGGCCCGCCTTCCGCCAGGCGAGTTCCGCCCCGAGCAGCACCCACGGCAGCCACGCCAGCGCCGCCAGCTGCGCGAGATGCCCCTCCGCCAGTTCCGTCACCGCCGCCGGCGAGAGGAGCGCGAGCAGGCCGGCGAGCAGCGCCGCCGCCACGCTCCCGCCCGTCAGCCGCACGAACCCCGCGGTTCCCAGCGCGAACCACCACAGATGCAGGACCAGTTCGCCGGTAAGCGCCGTCGTCAGCGGCAGCAGACGATAGAGCAGCAGGTTGGGCGGATACCAGACCGCGGTCTGTGCCGCAGCGATGAACGGCGTGCCGCAGAAAGCGTAGGGGTTCCACTCGGGGATGCTCCCCGCCTGCAGCGACCGCGCCAGGTGCAGACGCCAGTGCGAAAAATCACCGATGAGGTCGTTGGCCATCGGCAGCCGGTCGGCCGACAGCAGGTCGCCATACGCCACCAGCGCGGCCAGCAGGATGCCGGCGGCACAGAGCAGGTTCTTGTGCGTGGCGCTCACGGTTCCTGCGTCGTTACGGCCTGTTCCTCGCTGCCGCCCACCGCCATCACTGCCAGCTGCCAGCGGTTGTCGAGCAGTTCGCCGAAAATCAGCAGGGCGCAGACGAACACCGCGCCCGCCCAGACCGCGAGGCGGAACCGCAGGGACCGGTCGCGCCACCAGCCGAGGAGGCCCGGCCAGGTGCGGCGCACGGTGGTTTTCTTCTTGCTGCTCCCGTCCGGCAGGCGCTCAGTGCGGATGGTGCAGCGCCGCCCGAGCAGGAAATGCCGGAAGCGCACCGCGCGGTCGTGCAGGGCGGACATCAGGCGCGGCGGCGGCGCGTGGCGGCAGGGCGGCGCGCGGCCGGCTTTGCCGGTACGCTCACCTTCCCGTCCGCGGTGTGCTGTTCGAGCTGCACCTTCGCCTCGCGCAGCAGTTCCAGCGAGAGCGCGTCCGGATAGCCGCCGCGGTAGACGATGCGGCGCACTCCCGCGTTGATCAGCATCTTGGCACACAGCACGCAGGGCTGTGTCGTGCAGTAGACGGTGATATCGGCCAGCGGCGTGCCGTAGACCGCCGCCTGGATGAGCGCGTTCTGCTCCGCGTGCAGTCCGCGGCAGAGTTCGTGGCGCTCCCCCGAAGGCACGTTATACTTCTCGCGCACGCATCCCGCTTCGCGGCAGTGCCGCACGTTGCGCGGTGCGCCGTTGTAGCCGGTGGCGAGGATGCGCTGGTCGCGTACCAGCACCGCGCCGACCTTGCGCCGACCGCAGCTCGAGCGACTCGCCACCAGTTCCGCGATGGTCAGGAAATACTCATCCCACGACGGGCGGCCATCCGTCACCGGCTGTTTGCTCTTCCGCGCCATGCTCAATTGCTCCCCGCGTTCAGCTTGTCAACCCGCCGCTGATGGCGCGCCCCGGCAAAGGGGGTGATCAGGAAAGTCTCCGCCATGCGCAGCGCCAGCTCCGGTGTGAGCAGCCGCGCCCCCATGGCCAGCACGTTGGCATCGTTGTGCGTGCGCGCCAGGCGCGCGGTTTCCTCGTCATGACAGAGTGCCGCGCGCACCCCGGGCACCTTGTTGGCGGCAATGCTGATGCCGATGCCGCTGCCGCAGACGACGATGCCCGTCCCCTCTCCCGCCGCGACTTTTTTCCCCACCGCGTAGCCGAAATCGGGGTAGTCGCAGGAGTCGGTCGAGTGGCAGCCGACATCGTCCACCGTATGCCCCTGCCCCTGCAGGTGCACTTTGAGTTGTTCCTTGAGCGGAAAGCCCGCGTGGTCGGATCCGATGATAAGTTGCATGGTCTCCCCTCCGTCATGATGCTGCCGGCATTGTAGATGGTGCCGCGCGGCCTGTCAACGGCTCAAGATATTTGGGTATCCTGACGATAGGAACCACAGGCACGCGGGCCGGCCGCAACCGCCGCCCCTGTGCCGCTGTCCGAGGAATCGAGGATACGAAAATGGCTTCCGCCCGTGCCGCACGCGCCCTGACCCGTCTCAAGGAGTTGCCGCAGCGCCCGCTGCGCCACGGCATGCGCTACTTGCAGGCGCAGCGCCGCGACGCACTGCTCGGCCTGTTCGCGGTGCGCGGCTATGCCGCGGTGCTGCTGGTCGGCGGCACGCCCGACCTGCTGCTCGCCCTCGGCAGTTGCGCGCGCCACGTCACCGTGGCCGGCCTGATCGCGGATGACGACCTGCGCGCCCGCCTGCGCGCGCAGAAACTGCACGTTGCCTTCGCCCCGGACGCTGCGGTGGTGGCAGGACTCGCCTTTCCCGATGCCGCGTTCGACGGGGTGCTCGTGCCGGACGGGCTGGAGCAGCAGCCGCAGCCCGATGCCGCAGCAGCGGAACTCGCGCGGGTCACCGCACCCGGCGGTGTGCTGGTCATCGGCGCCCCGGTAGCCGACCGCCTGCGTCGCATGCACCTGCCGTTCGCTACGCGCCGCACCGCGCCGCGTCCGCACAGCGGCACCGCGGTGATCCGCGCGCTCGCCCCGCATTACCGCCGCGCGCATCTCGTCACCTACCCGCCGTTCCTCCCGGTCACCGCGGCGATGTTCTACGCCGCGCGGCTGGTCCGCGCCTGATGGCGCGACTCGCGCTCGTCCGGCGGCGCATCAACGCCTCCGGGGGCGGCGAATGGTTCATGCGCGAGATGGCGCGCGGGCTGCTCGGGCGCGGACACGAGGTGCACCTGCTCGCCGAGGAGGCCGACACCATGCTCGCCGGCGACGTGCATATCCACACCGCCGCGCTCCCGCCGGGACACAGCAGCGCCTACGCGCACGCCTACCGCGCGTTCGTCGCCGCCACGCTCGAACCCTTCGCCCCGGTCACCGTCATCAGCGGCGAACGCGCGGTGGCAGGCGATATCTACCGCGCCGGGGACGGCGCCCACGGGGCGTGGCTCGAGCGTCATGCCGCCGCCGCGGGCAATGCCTTCGCCCGCCTGCTCATCCAGAAACATCCGCGCCACCAGCGGCAGCTGCACCTGGAAAACGCGCTGTTCGCCTCGCCCCGGCTGCGGCTGGTCATCGCCAATTCGCGGCTGGTGCGTGACGACCTGCAGCGCTACCACCCGCGTTTCCCCGCGGAAAACTACCGTATCATCTACAACGCGCTCGACCTGCTGCCCTACTACGCGTTCATGGCGGAACACTCCGTCGCCGCCTGCCGCGCCGGCCTCGGGCTGCCGGCGGACCGCCCGGTCATCTTCTTCGCCGGCGCCAACTTCCAGCGCAAGGGGCTGCTCGCGCTGCTCGAGGCCGCGCCAGCCATCGCCGGCCTGCGCCCGTATCTGGTCATCGCAGGCAAGGGCGACACCGGCGCGCTGCGCGGGGCGATGCGCGCGCTGCCGCCCGGCATCGACGTGCGCCTCTGCGGCCCGCAGCCGGAACTCAAGCCCTACTACCGCGCCGCCGACCTCTTCGTGCTGCCGACGATGTACGACCCGTTCAGCAACGTCTGCCTCGAGGCCATGGCGATGGAAGTCCCCGTCATCACCACCGCCACCAACGGGTTTGCCGAGGTCATCCGCCGGCATAAGGTTGGCGCCGTCATCGGCGAGGACGGCCCGCTCCCCGACCTGCTGCACCGCCTGCTGGAGCCCGCGCAACAGCAGGCTATGCGCGCGCGCATCCGCGACTGCCGCGCCGCCTACGACCTGCTCCCCTTCATCCTGCAGCTGGAAGACGTCATCGCCGCGGCCGGAGGTACCCCGGGCGCTTGACGCGGACGCCGGTTCCGCGTATCATGCCGGCATGGCGACCGTGCTGATCGTCGATGACAATTTCCGCATCCGCAAGCTGCTGCGGGACATCCTCGGCATGCGTGACTTCACCCTTCTCGACGCGGCGAACGCCGAGGAAGCGCGTGCCCGCCTCGGCGAACATGTCCCCGACCTGATTTTCCTCGATGTCATGCTCCCCGACACCAACGGTTTCGAACTCTGCCGCGAAATCCGCGCCACCCCGCCTCTCGCCCACGTCCCGGTCATCATCACCACCGGGCTTGCCGACCGCGAAGACGTTGTCAAGGCGCACCATGCGGGCGCCAACGACTACATCGTCAAGCCCTTCACCCTGATTACCGTCATGGAAAAGGTGGACAAGTTCCTGCCTGAAACCGCCGGCTGAAGCGCTTCAGATTCTGCGGCAGGTCAGCAGGAGCCCGTTGCCGGTGTCACCGGCCGGGTCGGACAGCGCCAGCGCCAGCAGCAGCGGGCGCAGCAGGTGCTGCAGCAGCGACCAGGCCGCGAGGCGGCGGTCGCACCAGCAGAGCCGCGCCGTTTCCGGCGCAAAGGTGCGCGTGACTCCCGTCACCGTCAGTCCCGCCTGCCGTGCCAGGTCGCGCAGTTCCGCCTCCGTGTAGCCGGGCCGCACGTGGTCAGCCGGCGGCACATCACCGGGCAGGAGCACCTCGTCACGCCACGGGGCATGAATGAAGACCTGCGTACCGCGTCCCAGCGGCGTGCACCAGCGGCGAAGGCAGCCGGCATCGTCCGCCAGATGTTCCAGCACCTCGCAGATCACCACGACCGCATACGGCCGCGCAGGCTGCCAGCGTGTAAGGTCCGCGGCCACCAGTTCGCTGCCGGCTGCCGCGCGCAACACGCCGGGGCGAAAGCCGCGATCGACTCCTGTGCTGCGGCCTGCCAGCCCGAGCCGCCGGCACAGCCGCAGCAGCAGCGCGTCACCGGTACCGATATCGAGCACCTCGCCGGCTGCTGCCGGCATGACGCGCAGCAGATGCAGCAGACGCACCGCGCGGCTCACCGCGATGATGCCGCCACTCTCCGCGCACAGCGCACGCAGGTACGCTGCCGGCGGCACGGTATAACCGAACACACGCCACGCCGCGCGTGCAAGCAGCAGCAGCGGCAGCGTGACATGACGACACCACTTTTGCCCGACGGTTTCGACGGTTTCGCGCCACGCTTCCGCGCGCGCGCCCGCCACATCGATGCGCCGCCATTCACCCTCAGGGGTCACCGCCCATGCTTCGGGTGCGCAGCCACGGGCGAATTCCCGCCACGCGTGATACCCGATTCCCCACCCGTTGTTATAGACGAGCACCGCGCGCGTTGTCCGCTCTGCGCGCAATTTCCGCCTGTCGGCTTCGCTGCCAAAGTCGCCCGTCGCCAGCAGCACCTGCTCTGCTCCGTGGGCCGCTCCGCCGCTGCGCGTGTAGAGCAGCACGCTGCCGCCGCAGCGCGCACGAACTGCCGCCACCGCTGCCGCCACCAGCGACGCCGGTGCCGTGGCGATGACGACGGTCTTCATCCGCGCCCGTGCAGCAGCACGTCATAGGCGCGCTGCAGGCCCGCCACGGTCTGCGTGCCATGCCACCGCGTGAGGATACGCGCGCGCAGCGCCGCACCGCGGCGTCGCGCTTCCTGCGGGTCAGCCAGCGCGGCACGCAGCGCCGCCGCCAGCGCTTCGCTGTCATGCGGCGGCACCAGCCATCCCGTTTCACCGTCCGTGATGATCTCAGGCACACCGCCCACCGCGGTTGCCACCACCGGCAGCCCGCAGCCCCCTGCTGCCAGCAGGGCGATGGGGAGCCCCTCGCAGGCCGACGGCAGGACGAAAAGGTCGAGTGCGGCGCGCAGCGGCGCGAACCCGATTTCCTCCGTGATGAAGTGCACGGGCAAACCGTCCGCCTGCTGCTGCAGTTCAGCCAGCAGCGGCCCGCTGCCCGCAATAACGCAGGCGATGTCCGGCAGGTCGCGCAGCAGGCGCAGCGCCGCCAGCAGGTTGGCGATGTCCTTCTCCGGCAACAGGCGCGCGGTGGTGCCCAGCAGCCGCGCATGTGCCGGCAGTCCGAACTGCCGCCGTGCCGCCTCCCGTTCCGCTGCCGGCCCCTGCTCAGCATCGGGGACGATGCCGCTGTTGACCGTGCTGCACCGCGGCGCCTGCGCCCACACGCGGAAATCGTCCGCCACGGTACAACAGTTGCCGATGACCTTCGTCGCGCTGCGCGCGAGGAGGAAGTCGAGCGGGCGGTACCACCAGCGCCGGTAAGCCGGCATCTCCTTCCAGTCGTGCACATTCATCACGTACGCCAGCGACGGAATACCGGCGAATGCCGCCGCGGTGGCAGCGTACACATTGGCAAAGAACATCCACCCCTGTACCAGCGCGTACCCCCGCTGCCGCAGCAGTCGCCACAAACGCCACAGGCGCACTGTCCAGAGCCCCGCGCACCATTCGCCGGGCTGTTCGAGCAGGAATACGGGCAGGTCGCGCGGCAGTTCGTGGTCGCGCGGACCGCTGCCGCAGAGCGCGACCTCCATCGCGTAGCGCCGCCGGTCGAAACGCGGCAGGCACATCGCCAGTTGCTGCTGCCCCCCGCCGGTATGCATCGACAGCATGACGTGCAGGATGCGCCGCGGTTCAGGTCCGCGCCGCGCCCGGGCGCGCGGCAGCAGCGCGGCGATGCCCGCGAGCAGTACCGTCAGCCGCATGTCCCAGCGCTGCAGCGTGGCATCGGGGAGACGGCGCAGCCAGGCCCACCACGGCTGCCACTCGACCAGCGCCTCGCCCGGTGTCCAGACCATGATGCCGCCGCTCGCCGCCCACGCCTGCGCCAGGTGCTCGATGGCGTCATAGCCGCGCCCGCGCTGCTCGCAGTACATGATGATGATGCGGGCATAGCCGTTATGGCGGAGGCGGTAGCGCAGGTCGCGCGTGCAGGCGGTTGCGGTAAGCACCGGCGGAGCGTAGGCGTAAACCACCGACACGTTTCCCGCTGCGCGGACTTCTTCTTCGCTGCCGCATACAGTCAGCACGTCGGGTATGCAGCCTTCAGCATTGATCTGCGCCAGCAGCGGGCGCAGCCGCGCGAGGCGCGCGCTGCGGATGACCAACGTCTTCATTCCAGGTCTCCCCGCAGCAGGAAGGCCGCCCCCAGCAGCACACCGGCGAGCAGACGGTCAGCGCCGGAGGCCAGCCGGTGCTGCTGCCAGTGCCGCCAGGTGATGCGGTGCAGTGCACCGTCGCAGTCGCAGGCGTATGCCGGCGACCCGAGCAGGTAGAGAAAGCGCGCGACATTGGCAAAGTCGGCGCCGGGAAACCCGCAGCCGGCATACGGGGCAACATACTGCTCCGCCTCCCCGACGCGGGCACGAAACAGCCGCGCGTAGTTCCGGTGCCAGCGCTGCCGGGGCACCGCAAAGATGATGACCTGCCAGCCCTCGAGCAGCGCCAGTTCCGCCGTGCTCAGTTCGCGGCAGGCGACCAGCACGGGCGTGGCGCCCGGTATCCCATGCTGACGCCATACCGCCACGCACTGCGCCAGCGGCGCGGTATGGAGCATGACCTGCGGCGGTCTCATGCCAGCCACTCCGCCAGGTGCGTTTCGCTGCGGCGCGCCCGCGCCAGCATCGCCCGCCGCTGCCGCAGCATCGCCGGCGCACAGGACAGCAGGCGGCACAGCACCGGCAGCAGGATGCCCTGCGCGCGCCAGCGCGCGATATCCGCCTGCAGCGCGTCACGCAGCAGCGCCCGGTCGCGCACCGCACACGGCTGCGGGTCGTTCTTGAGCCAGACCAGCCAGCGGTTGGCGGCGTGGATAACCGCGATGTCACGGTCGCGCATGCCGCCGCTGCTGCCGCGGGCATGCGCCGCCCGCGCCGCCGGCACGTAGCGCGCCTGCCAGCCCGCGCGCTGCAGCCGCCAGTCGAGGTCGACATCCTCGTAATAGGCAAAGAGGGTTTCGTCGAACACTTCGCCGCCGGGCGCGACCGCGTCCAGCGCCGTGCGGCGGTAGAGCGCATAGCCGGCGCAGACCCCGAAACGCGCGGCCGGGGTCGCCCGTTCCGTCGCGTCGTTGCAGCGATAGCCGCTGGTCGTGCGGTCGCGGTTGAGGAAATGGCCCATACCGTCGAGCAGCGGCGGGTCGGTGCCGGGGACTGTGCCGATGCCGGTCGCCGACCCGGCGCCCGGGCAGCGTTGCATCTCCGCCAGCAGCAGCCGCGCGTAGTCGGGTGCCAGCACCACGTCGGGATTGACCAGCAGGACGAAGTCGGTCGTGCAGGCGCGGATGGCGAGATTGTTGGCAGCGGCAAAACCGCGGTTGTTCCCGTCACCCAGCCAGCGCAGCTGCGGGAACTGCCGCGTCAGCGACGCCCGCGCCGCTGCGTCGCCATCGTTGTCGACGATGATCAGGTCGAGCGGGATATCCTGCGCTGCCAGCGCCTGCAGGCATTCGGCAATAAACGCGCTGCTGCGCCAGTGCACAACGATGGCTGTCAGGCGCGCGCTCATGCCGCCAGTTCCTGCAGCAGCGCGCGCAGCCGCCGCGTATAGACCGCCATGCTGAACTCGCGCGCGAAATACGCCGCCGCCGCCGCGCCCAGCGCCTCTCGCCTCGCACTGTTTGTAAGCAGGGTGAAGAGCGCGTCCGCCTGTCCTGCCTCGCCGGCACTGAGCACGCCATCCGACCGTTCCAGCCCTTCCGCCCCGACCGCGGTGGTGACCACCGGCAGGCCGTAGCCGAGCGCCTCGACAATCTTGGTTTTCAATCCGCTCCCCGACAGCAGCGGGGCGACCATCACTGCCGCCGCGCGCAGGTACGGGGCGGTGTCGGGCACCTCGCCCGCCACCGTGATGCCGTCCTGCCCGTGCAGCGCGCGCACTGATTCCGGCGGCCTCCGCCCGACCACCGTGAGGGTCGCGCTGTTCACCCGCGCCCGCACCTGCGGCCAGATATCGCGCACGTACCAGAGCAGTCCGTCGACATTCGGCTGATGGTCGAACGCCCCGACAAAGAGCGCACCCTGCCGCTGCGCGGCGGGCGGATCGGGACGTACCGGGATGCCGGTCGGCTTGACCCACACCCGCTTGCCGGGGAGCAGCGCGCGCAGCTGCGCTGCATCCGGCTCCGTCAGCGCCAGCACCGTCTCCGCCAGCCCGAGGAAGCGCGCTTCGTAGCTGCGGTAGGCAGCAGCAGCAGCAATCTCGCCCAGCCGCTCCCGCCGCACCCACTCGCAGTCGATAGCCGTCACCGCCGTGCGACAGCGCCGCAGTTCCGGCACCTGTTCGAGGTACTGCGCCATGAACCAGAACTCGACGAGTATCAATGACGGTTTCAGTGTCATCGCGTCATGCTGCAGCCGTGCCGCAAACGCGCTGCTGTACATCGCGTCAATGACCGGGGGCGCGGCCGCGTCATTGAGCCACGTTTCGCGCGTCCCCTTCATCACTTCGACCGAGGCACAGTTTCCGCGTAGCAATGCCGTATTGGCGTCTGTCTGCCCGGCTGCATAGAACGTGCGCAGGTGGATGTCCCAGACCCCGGCCAGCGCGTCAATCAGCGCGCAGATGCGCACGTCGCCGCCGGTGGTCGGCGGGGCGGGAATGGTCGGGACGATGAGCAGTAGTGACGGCTTGCCCATCAGAGCCACTGCCGGGGGAGCGGCGACCCGTCGTGGGTGGCGATGGCCGCCAGTGCCGCTGCGGGCGTCTCCACCACCGTGTAGAGCGCGGCATAATCGGGATGGGCAAACCGGTCGGCAAAGAGGCGGTCAAACTGCTGCAGCAACCCCGCGAAGTAGTTGTCCGTGTTGACGATGGCGACCGCTTTCGTGTGCTCGTGCAGGTGCTTGAGGGTGATGCAGGCGAGCAGTTCGTCGAGCGTGCCGAAACCGCCCGCCAGCACGATAAAGGCGTCGGCGCGGCTGATCATCGCCGCCTTACGCTCGTGCAGGTCGCGGGTGATGACGTGTTCTTCTCCCGCCGCCAGCGGCAGTCCGGCATCGACCATCGCCTGCGGCACCACCGCCACAACCGGCGCCCCCGCGTCCTGCGCCGCCTGTGCCAGCGCCCCCATCGTCCCCATGCGCGTGCCCCCGTAGAGCAGCGTATGCCCCTGCTCCCCGATAAGGCGTCCGAGTTGCGCCGCGGCATCGGTATAGGCCCTCGGTACCGCGCTGCTCGACGCGCAGAAAACGCAGATGGTGCTCACGGGACGGGTTGCAGGGCGGCTTCGAGCTCGGCGAAGGTCAGCACTTCCGGAAGCACCTGCGGGCCGCGCGTGCCATGCCAGACCGCGTACGCGGGCACGCCGGCGCGCCCGAGCCGCTGCAGCAGCGCGGTCACCTGCGGGTCGCTGTTCGTCCAGTCGGCACGCAACAGCACGACCTCATGCGCGCGAAACAGTTCCCGCGCGCGCTCCGTATCGAGCACCGCGACGTGGTTGGCCGCGCAGGTCAGGCACCATGATGCCGTGGCGTCAACAAAGATTATCCGCCCCCGTGCCTGCAGCTCGGCCAGGCGTGCCTCGCTATACGGCTCCCAGCCGTCCGTCACTGCAATCGCTGCCGCCGGCGTGCCGAGCACGGGATGCACCAGCAGCGCATAGCCCCCCGCGAGCACCAGCAGCACCACTGACCAGCCGGCAAGGCGGCGGGGCAACGTCGCCACCGGCGACAGACGATCAGCGACCAGCCAGACCGCAAACGCCGCGACAAGATGCCACGCCGCGACGCGCACGGCCGCGGCCGGGGACACCTGGTGCAGCAGCACCGAGAGCAGCCAGAGCAGCGTTGCCAGCAGCAGGAAACCGAACCCCTGCTTGAGTTTCAGCATCCACACCCCCGGTTTCGGCAGCAGGCGGCGCGCCCCGGGGATCACAGCCAGCAGCAGGAACGGGCAGGCCAGCCCGAGCCCCGCGGCCGTAAAAGCAGCGAACAGTACGAGCGTTCCCTGGGAAAATGCGAAGCCCATCGCCGCACCGAGAAACGGGGCGGTGCAGGGGGTGGCGAGCAGCGTCGCGAACATCCCGCTGAGAAACGCGCCGCGCAGGCCTTCTCCCGATGATGCCTGCGCCAGCTTGTCGGTCGCGCCGCCCGACAGGCCGATCTCGAACACCCCGAACAGCGCCAGCGTGAAGACAAGCACCACCGCGCTCACCGCGGCGATGAAGTAGGGGTTCTGGAACTGGAAGCCCCAGCCGACTTCGCTGCCGGCGGCGCGCAATCCGATGATCGCGCCGGCGAGCAGCCAGAAGAGCACCAGCACACCGAGCGTGTAGGCGAGCCCGAGCAGCAGTGCCTGCTTGCGCGTCGCCTGCGCCTGCTGCACGAGGGAAAAGACCTTGAGGCCGAGCACCGGGAAGACACAGGGCATCAGGTTGAGGATGATGCCGCCGACAAACGCGAAGAGCAGTGCCACCGGCAGCGACAGCAGCATGGCCGGTGCAGCGGGCGCCGCGGCGGCGGTCTCCCCGCCGGCCGCCTCCATACCGGCCGGTGCTTCCCCGCCGGGCGGCGCCGGCGTATCCGTTTCGCCAGATGCCGCCGCCGGCGCGGCTTTTCCCGCAACCTGCAGGCGTGCCGTGGCGCGCGCCGTTGCCGGCGCATAGCACATCGCGGCGTCACAGGCCTGGTAGCGCAGCGTCACGGCAAGTTCATGCGTTCCCGCCGCGGCGTCGTCGATGCGCACCGCCACCGGCACGGCAAACGTGCCGTCGTACACCGCCACCGGCGAATCGAAGGCGGCGCTGGTGAAGAAGTGCGGGGCCGGCAGGCGCGGGATCGCCGCCCGCATGCCGCGCGGCACCTGCACAACCAGTTCCGTCGGCACGTGGAAGTCGAACGTCGGCTGCGCCGCGTTGATATGCGCGCCCGGGGGGACCGCCACGGTCACCTGCAGCACGACTTCGCCGGGCGCGGTCACTGCAGCCGGCCGTAACCGCGCCTGCAGTGCCACCTCGGGTATCGCGGCATGCAGCGGCCCGGCCAGCAGCAGGCCAAGCAGCAGCAGGAGGCGGATCATGTCAGCGGTAGAGGCGGTAGTCGGCCTCGGGGAAGATGCAGTCCTTCCACTCGCATTCGGCCAGCAGCCGCCGGTCGAGTTTGCCGTCACGCACACCGTCGGCCAGCCGCGTGAACCGGTCGAGA
This sequence comes from uncultured bacterium, assembly GCA_964637655.1. Taxonomy (GTDB): domain Bacteria; phylum DAOPZR01; class DAOPZR01; order DAOPZR01; family DAOPZR01; genus CAZWUZ01. The sequence continues at coordinate 15,383 of CAZWUZ010000034.1, forward strand.
TGCTCGCGCGTGCGGCGCATCGCGTAGGGAACCGCGGTTTTGTTGGTGATGATGAACGCCCAGTCGCTCGCCTGCGCGAGCAGCAGTTCGCGCAGCGCCTGGTTGAGCGCGCGCAGTTTCAGCCCGCGCGCCACCGGATTGGCCCGCGCCAGTTCGCGCATCCGCCGCTCGGCACGGTGCAGGTGGCGGTAGATCCAGTCGTTGTCGCCGTTGAGCCAGACCTCGGCGTAGCCCTTGTCGCCCCATGACGAGAACGACGGGGTGACCACCTGCATCCGCGGGTGGCGGCGCAGGTACTCGCCTGGCGTGATAGCGGCGATCTCCTGCTGCCGGGTGGCCAGCGCGGCGAAGAATTTTTCGAGGAAGAGCGGGCCTTCGAACCACCAGTGCCCGAAGAGTTCCGCGTCGTAGGGGCAGACGACCACCGGGGTGATGCCGAGTTCCCCGTGCAGGTGACGCAGTTGCGCCTGCCGGTTGAACAGGAAATTCCCCGCATGCTCCGCCGTCAGCGCCGCCGCCGCCGCGGGATCGTACCAGTCCTTGCGCCCGAGCGCGCAGTCGCTGCCGGTAACCCGGTGATACTTCAGCCCGGTGTTGCGGCGAATGCCGTCGGCATGCAGGTAGGGTTTGATGTAATCGTAGGGGGCGTCGTAGCCGAGGTCGCGGTAGAATTCGCGGTAGCGGAAATCGCCCGGGTACCCCTCCTTCGCACTCCACACCTGCTTGGACGACTCGACGTCGCGGGCGAACGCCGCCACGCCGGTCGGGCAGGCCACCGGCGCATAGTTGCCGTAGCGCGGGCGCGGCTCGCCGAGCAGCACGCCGTGCGTGTCGACAAAGAAATACTGCAGGCCGCAACGCTTGAGCACCGCGTCCAGCCCGGGGTAGTAGCCGCATTCGGGGAGCCAGATACCGCGCGGGCGGCGCCCGAAATGTTTCGCGTAGTTGCGGCAGGCCGTCTCGATTTGCGCGTGGACCGCGACCGGGTCGCGCATCAGCGGCAGGAAGGCGTGCGTCGCCCCGCAGGTGAGGATCTCGATGACCTGCGCGTCCTGCAACGCGCGGAACTCGCGCAGCAGGTTGCCGCGGCAGCGGTCGAACAACGCCAGTGCCAGCCGGAAATTGCGCCGGTACATCTTCGCTGTCGCGTGCTGCCGCCCGTCCACCGCGCGCGTGCGCGCTACTTCCCGCTCCGCCAGCTCAAGCAGGCGGACAAGATGGGCGCGGTAGCGCCGCTGCAGCGTCGGGTTGGCGAGCATCTCGCACAGCGGCGGGGTGAGCGACATGGTCAGCATGTGCTTCCGCCGCGCCCGGCGCAGGCGCACGCCCATCTCGAGCAGCGGCAGGTAGGTCTCGGTCAGCGCCTCGAACAGCCAGTCCTCCTCGAGAAAGTCGGGATGCTCGGGATGATGGACGAACGGCAGGTGCGCGTGCAGCACGGGCATGACATAACCGACCGTCATCGCGGCACGCTCCCGCTCGTCGGCAGATTGAGCGGCAGTTTCCCGAAACCGCGGAAACTGCGTTTCTGCCCCGAGGTGTAGGGGGGCTCATAGGCGGCGAGGAAGCGCGCGACGAAATCGGGCTCGCTGACATACCACGCCGCGTCGGTGTTCTCGCTCGGCCAGAGGCGCGGGGTGCGCACCAGGTTCGATCGCAGCAGTTCCACCTCGCGCCCGTCCGCCAGTCGCGCCCGCAGCGCGAAGTAGAGTTCCGCCTGCGGCCCGACCTTGCAGTACCAGTCGCCGACCACCTGCGCCGGGGGCTGCGCGCTGAAGCGCACCCGCCCGTCAACCGTCAGGCCGACCAGGCGCCATACCGCGCGCCGGATATCGCCGAAGCGGCGTCGCAGGCGCGCCAGCACCTGCCCCGTTAGTTCCCAGTAGACAAAGACCCATTCCGGGTCACGTACCATGGCGAACATCGTGTCGTCGTGATACTGCTCAGGCAGGCGCGGCCCGAAATCGAGATAGGGTTTCGCCGGTGCCGGTTTCGCTGCCGGGCGCACGGCCGGTTTCACTGCCGGACGCGGGGCCACCGCGCGGCGAACCGGGCGCGATGCCGTTTTCGCCGGTTTCACTGCCGTGCGTGTCACGCCGGACGCACGCCTGCGCGTAGCCGCACGCGCCACTGCCGATTCCGCCGCGCGTTTCGCCGTACGCCGCCGCACCACACCCGCCGCCAGTTGCCGGATGGCTGCCACCCGCGCCGCCGACGAACGTTTGACGGGCCGCCGCACGATACGCGGTTCAAGATCGGGAACGATGACTGCCGGGCCGGCACTGCGCCGCACCCGCCGCACGCTTTTTCCGGCTTTTGCCGCCTGCACTGTCGGGCGGCGACGCGCTGTTTTTTTCGGTACAGTTGCCGAGGCGTTGCGCAGCGCGGGGGGCGCCCATTCCCACTGCGGGATGCTGACCGGCGGCAGCGGCGCCGCCACGCGCACAGCGACCTGTTTCGTTGCTGGCCGCGCGGCATTTTTCGCGCGCCTGCGCCTGGTCGCCGCGGCGGCGGCCGGGCGGGCCGCCTTCGCCGCACGCTTCGGCTTCGCAGGGGCGGCAGGCGTTTTTTTCTTAGTTGCCGCCTTCCTAGTTGCCGCCTTCTTAGTTGCCGCCTTCTTAGTTGCCGCCTTCTTAGTTGCCGCCTTCTTAGTTGCCGC
>CAZWUZ010000034.1:18141-18605 GCA_964637655.1 uncultured bacterium
CTTCTTGGTGGCCGCCTTCTTCTTTGCGCCCGCCACCCGCTGCTTCACTGCCGGTTTCGCCGCTGTTTTCCGTTTTGTCACCATAACGCGCCCCTTTACCGCGTCATTCCGCGGCCACGACCTCTTTCACTGCCGGCAGTTTCGCCTTCAGCGCCTGTTCCACCACGCCACGCAGCGTCGCGCGCGCCCCCGGGCAGCCGGCGCAGGCGCCCTGCAACCGCACCTTCACCGTCCCGTCAGCGGTTACCTCCACCAGTTCCACCGAACCGCCGTGCATCGCCAGCATCGGCTTGACCTCATTGTCGATCACCTGCTGCACTTCTGCCTGCATGCGGCTACCCTCCATTCATTTATTTGAGCGCCATCGAGTATACGGCAGCGGGCGCCGCCTGTCAACTTACCCGCCCCGGGCACAGCGATTCCGCATCTGGGTATAATTGCCAACGCCAGGTTTCACCCGCAGG
>CAZWUZ010000035.1:0-18568 GCA_964637655.1 uncultured bacterium
CCCCGCGGGCACGCCTGCCGCGCCACCTGCGCACCAATTCGCTGGCGCTGGTCGACCAGGACATTTTCCTCTTTGCCGGCAGCGTACGCGACAACCTGACGTTGTGGGACGACACCATTCCCGAGCAGGATGTCATCGCGGCGGCCCGCGACGCCGCCATCCACGACGACATCGTCACCCGCCCGGGCGGCTACGCCGGCATGGTGGAAGAAGGGGGCGCCAACTTCAGCGGCGGGCAGCGTCAGCGTCTGGAAATCGCCCGCGCCCTGGTCAACAACCCCGCCCTGCTGGTCCTCGACGAGGCGACCAGCGCGCTCGATCCGACCACGGAAAAACGCATTGACGACAACCTGCGCCGGCGCGGCTGTGCCTGCCTCATTGTCGCCCACCGCCTCTCGACCATACGCGACGCGGACGAGATTATCGTGCTCGAACGCGGCGTGGTGGTCGAACGCGGCACCCATACCACGCTGAAAAGCGCCAACGGCCCGTACCGCCGCCTCATCGGTGAAGCGTGATGAAGCCCGAACTGCTGCGCCATCTGGCTGCGGCCGGGGCCACGGTCGACGCCCGGGCGAGCGCCCCCTTCCCCCTGCATCAGCCCGACACGGTCTGGCTGGTCACCGCCGGCCGGCTCGACGTCTTTTTCACCGCGCTGCATGACGGGCAGCCCGCGGGTGCGCGCACCTGCGTTTTCAGCAGTGAGCCGGGGGCAACGCTCTTCGGGCTCCCCCTGCTGCAGGCCGGGCGCGACCACGGGCTGATTGCGGTCGGCACGCCCGATACGGGCGTAGTCGCGTTCCCGCTCGCCAGTTTCCGCGCCCTGATGGACGCGCACGGGCGCCCGGACGACCTGGTCTACTGTGTCGAAGAATGGGTGGCGGCACTGACCCGCGGCATCATCCCGCCCTACGCGCCGCGCGACTTTGTCTCCATTCCGCTGGGCGGCAGTTTCACCGCGTCGCGGCATATCTGTGTCCGTCCTGCCGACCGCCTGCTCTGGTTCCGGCATACGCGCGGCGGTTCGAGTTACCTGTCCAACACCAACCTCTACCTCGCCCCCGCCGATCCGTACATCCCGCTGTTGCGCGAGAGCTGGCTGGAAACCGCCGAAGCGGAGAACGAACTGGTCACGCGGACCACGGGTGAATATCTCGCCCGTCCCGCGGAACTGTGGGCCAGTATCAGCGCCTTCACTGCCATGGTGCTCGAATGCCGCAAACTGGCGGTACTCGAGACGGCGGAAGCAGAAGCGGACAAGTCGGCGCAGCGCCGCGCCCGCGACGCCCATGCCCTGCACGGCGCCATCGCCGGCCTCGCCGCGGTGCTCGACCCGCCCGACGCGGCAGCGGCCGATGCAGCCGGCGGCGACCACCTGTATGCCGTCTGTCTGCTCGTCGCGCAGGCGCAGGGGATCACGCTCTGCGCCACTGCCGGCGCGGCGCGGCACGGCAGTGACCCGCTCGATGACCTCGTGCGCGCGTCGCGTATCCGCACGCGGCAGGTCCTGTTGCGTGACGACTGGTGGCGCCGTGATTGCGGGCCGCTCGTCGCCTGGCGTGCCGCCGACCGCACACCGGTCGCGCTCCTCCCGGCAGCGGACAGCCGCTACACGCTGGTCGATCCGCAGGCGCAATCACGGGTCACCGTCGACCGGGCGGTGGCGGCGTCACTGGCGCCGGAGGCCAACGCGTTCTACCGCACCTTTGCCCCGCAGACGCTCACGCTCCCCGCCCTGCTCCGTTTCGCGCTGCACGATTCGCTGCGCGATCTGGGACGCCTGGTGCTGCTTGGCGCCACGGGGGGCCTGCTCGCCACGCTGCTGCCGCTGGCGAGCGGGATGATCATGGACGATATCATTCCGCAGGCGGCGCGCGGCCAGTTATGGCAGATGACCGCCGGGCTCATCGTCTTCGCCCTGGCGCAACTGCTGTTCCAGGTGACGCGCGGCTACGCGCAGTTGCGGCTCGAGACGCGCATCGACAGCGCGGTGCAGGCGGCGGTGTGGGACCGCCTGCTCGATCTCCCCGTGCCGTTCTACCGGCAGTTTACCGTCGGCGACCTCGCCCAGCGCGCCAACGGCATCAACCAGATCCGCCTGCTGCTCACCGGGGCGACTGCCGCGACGCTGCTCGGCAGCATCTTTTCCGTCTTCAGTTTCGCCCTGCTCTTCTGGTACAGCGTGCCGCTCGCGCTGCTCGCCACGGTGCTGGTCGCGCTCTCTTTGGCGGTGACGATAACGGTCAGTTACATCAACCTGCGCTACCAGAAGCGGATTCTCGCGCTGGCCGGGCAGCTCTCCGGGGCGGTGCTGCAGTTCATCACCGGCATCAGCAAACTGCGCGTTGCCGGTGCCGAGGCGCGCGCCTTCGCGTTCTGGGCCCGGCAGTTCGCGCAGCAGCGCCGCCTGACAGTCGCCATGGAAAGCGTCACCAACGCGTACACGGTCTTCAACGTCACCTTTACCACGTTCTGCCAGTTCGGCATCTATGCCTGGCTCGCGTTCGCCCTCATGCGTGAACAGGCCGCCAACGCCGCGTTCACCACGGGCGACTTCGTCGCCTTCAGCGCCGCCTTTGCCCAGTGTCTCGTCGCCATGTCGCAGTTCGGCACGGTGGTCGTCTCGCTGCTGCAGGTGGTGCCGCTGTACGAGCGCGCCCGGCCCATCCTTGACTGCGCGCCCGAGGTGCGCGAAGACAAGACCGATCCGGGCCGGCTGCGCGGCGACCTTGACGTGGCGAGCGTGTCGTTCCGCTACCTGCCGGACGCGCCGCTCACCCTCGACACGGTGTCGCTGCAGGCGCGCGCGGGCGAGTTTATCGCCATCGTCGGCGCCTCGGGCAGCGGCAAATCGACGCTGCTGCGCCTGCTGCTCGGGTTCGAACAGCCGCAGGCGGGCACCGTCGCCTACGACGGCTGTGATCTCGGCAAACTCGACGTGCGCCTGCTGCGCCGGCAGCTGGGGGTCGTGCTGCAGAACGGGCGCATCCTCAGCGGCGACCTGTTCAACAATATCGTCGGTGCCTCCCGGCTCACGCTTGACGACGCGTGGGCGGCGGCGCGCATGGCCGGACTCGAGGACGACATCAAGGCGATGCCGATGGGCATGCACACCTTCATCAGCGAGGGGGGGAGCACGCTGTCAGGCGGGCAGCGCCAGCGCCTGCTCATCGCCCGCGCCCTGGTGCACCAGCCGCGCATCATCCTGTTCGACGAGGCAACCAGTGCGCTCGACAACGTCACGCAGCAGATTGTCGCGGAGTCGCTCGCGCGGCTCGATGTCACACGCGTGGTCATCGCCCACCGCCTGTCGACCATCATCAACGCCGACCGCATCTACGTTATGGCTGCCGGCTGCATTGCGGAGAGCGGCACCTACGAGGACCTGATGATCCGCAACGGGCTGTTTGCCGACCTCGCGCGGCGGCAGATTATATGAACCGGTTGTTCTGCCTGCTGCTGCTGCTGCTGACGGGCTGTACCGTGACCATGCAGCCGCCCGGGGCGCGCGAGCCCGACCCGCCGCCCCCGCTCCCAGCCGATGACCGGGTCAGCGTAACCGCTTTGCGCTGCTACGTCGCGGGCGGCGGCAGCACGGTTATTGTCGACGGCTGGGTGGGCAATCCGCACCCGGACCGCGACGCCTACGCGGTGCGTGTCGAAGCGGATATTACGCTTCCGGACGGGATCACCGCGCGCGGGCATGACTCCATTGCACATCTCCGGCCACGTGAAAGCGTACAGTTTCGCGTGCTGTTCGAACGTCCCGACCTCGCTGCCCGACATGCTGAACTCACAGCCGATGCGTACGTTGCCCACGCCACCACGCGCTGAAGCGTGGTATTGTCGCACCGGCACAGTCATGCTACAGTGATGCCATGAACAGGCCCGGCAGTCGCACGCTCGAGCGGTTCTACCTTTCGCTGCACAGCAGCATCATCGCGGGATTGCCGATACGGCGCGCGCTGACGCTGGCCTCGCTGACGCCCGCCCTGCAGGCGGCAGTACGCACCGTGGACACAGCGCTCGACCGCGGGCAGACGCTGGCGCAGGCGTGGCGCGCGGCGGGCTGCTTTGCCCCGCTTGACTGCGCGCTCATCGAGGCCGGTGAGCGCAGCGGCACGCTGGCTGCCGTCTTTGCCGCGCTGGCGGAAACGCAGGCGCGACGTGACGAACTCCGCCGCTGGCTGGTCATCGGGCTCATCTATCCCGCGGTGCTGCTGCTCGCCGCCATTGCCGCGGTGCATGCCCCACTGCTGATACAGCAGGGGCTGACCGCCTTCCTGCAGGCCACGCTCCCCCTGCTGCTGGCGGCAGTGGGCGGGTGCGTGGTCGCGGCCTGGCTCTGGGGCGTACTGATGCGCGGCGTGCCGCTCTGGGCCGCCTTCTGGTACAGCGTGCCCGTGGTCGGTTCCTTCTACCGCGCGCGCGCCCGCGTCCGCTTCCTCGAACTGCTTGCCCGCACGCATGCCGCCGGGCTGTCGTTGCGCCAGTTCGGCGAATTTCTCACCGGTACCGCCGATGATGCACTGCAACAGCAGGCGACCGCCCAGTTGTGTGCCACGCTGCGCACGGACGTGCCGCTGGGCGAGGCACTGGCCGGGTCGCCGCTGCTGCCGCGCGACGAGGCGCTACTGCTCGCCGGCGCGGAGACCGCGGGCACGCTGGCAGCAACAGCAGAGCGTTGCGCGCAGCAGGCCCGCAGCGACCTGACGGGCGCCGCCCGCCGTCTGGCGGTCGGGATAGGACTGGCGATTACCGCTGTCATCGGCGCCTATGTCACCCGTCTCTACGTGCGCACCGTGCTCGGCTATTTCGACACTATCGACCGCCTGTTGTAGCGGCGGACAGGAGAAGAAGCACATGGACGGAGTCATTGCCACCCTTGCCGCGAACATCGCCACGGTCATCCGCGACAAGGACGAAGTTATCGCGCTGCTGCTCACTGCGCTCCTTGCTGACGGGCACGTGCTGCTCGAGGACGTGCCGGGCACCGGGAAGACCGTGCTGGCGCGCGCGCTGGCCAAAAGCATCAGTGCCGACTTCAAGCGCATTCAGTTCACGCCCGACCTGCTGCCGTCGGACATCACCGGCACGTACATCTACAACCAGGCGAGCAACGCCTTCGAGTTCCGCCACGGGCCGGTTTTTACCAACATCCTGCTCGCGGACGAGATCAACCGTGCGACGCCGCGCACGCAATCAGCGCTGCTCGAGGGGATGGAGGAACGGCAGGTGACCGCTGACGGTATCACCCTGCCGCTGCCGGTGCCGTTCTTCGTTATCGGCACGCAGAACCCCATCGAACAGCAGGGAACGTTCCCGCTCCCCGAGGCGCAGCTCGACCGCTTCCTGATGAAACTGTCGGTCGGCTATCCCGGGCCGGCGGGCGAACTGGAAATCATCGACAGCCAGAAACAGCATCACCCGCTGCTCGACCTGCAACCCGTCACTGAACTCGCCGCGCTCATGGAACTGCGCGAGGCTGTCAAGAAGGTCTTCGTGCACTCCGGCGTCAAACGCTATGTGCAGCAAATCGCGCAGGCGACGCGCAGCCGCGAGGAGTTGCAGTTGGGTGTCTCACCACGCGGCACCCTTGCGCTGGTGCGCGCCGCGCAGGCGCGTGCCCTGCTGCGCGGTCTCGCCTTTGTCACCCCTGACTGCGTGCGCGAAGTGGCCGGGCCGGTGCTCGCGCATCGCCTGCTGCTCAAGCCGCAGGCGCGGCTCAAGGGGCAGACCGCAGTGCAGGTACTCGACGAAATCCTGCGCAGCGTCGAACTGCCGGTAGCGTTCGCCGAAGGAGAAGCATGACGGAAGACGAGACGCCCGGACGCACGACCTGGTCCGGGCGCAACCTGCTGCTGGCGGCGGCCGGCTTTCTCGCCGTGGTTGGTGCCATGACCATGCGCTCGCAGGTGGCGGCAGTCAACCTCTTCCTGCTTATCGTCCTGCTCGCCAGCCGCCTCTATGCACACTACGTGCTGCAGCAGGCGCGCGCGGTGCGCCGTTTCCACGACGCGGCGCTGCGCGACAGCACCGTGCCCGTCGAGGTCGGGGTGGCCAGTATCCACCCGCTCCCCTTCCTGCACTGCGAGGTCAAGGACACCTTCAGCACCTCGCATTTCCGGCAGGAGAAACTGCTGCTCACGCCGCAGCTGGCGGGACGCAAGGTTACCGCAGGGCGTTATACCGGCGAGGCAGGCGACCGCCGCGGCCGCTATATCATCGGGCCGCTTACCGTCACGCTCACCGACCCGCTCGGGCTGGGGAGCGCCACCCGCGTTTTCGACGAGAAAGCAGCGCTGCTTTCGGTCTATCCGCGCGGTTTTGCCGTCGACACCTTTCCCGTATCCTCACGCGCCTCGCAGTTCGAGGTCAACCTGCACAATGCGCCGCGCTGCGGCACCAGCGACGAACTGCGCGGCATGCGCGAGTACGCCAAGGGCGATCCGCTGCGCCATATCCACTGGCCGCAGAGCATGCGCCACCGGCAACTCATGGTGCGCGAATTTGCCATGCCTGCCGCGCGCAACCTGACCGTGCTGCTCGACCTCGACCGGAGCATGGCGCGCGGGCTGGGCTCGCATTCCGCGCTCGAGTACAGCATCGAGGTGGCCGCCGCACTTACCGACTATGCCGCGCGCAACTTCCACCGCTTTGCCCTGCTGGCGCAGGGGGAGCGGCTCTGCTGTCTGCCGCCGGCGAGCGGGCCGGCACAGCAGAAGGCGGTGCGCGAGGCGCTGCTCGGACTCAAGCAGGATGGCTGCGTGCCGTTCGACCGCTTTCTCGTGCAGGCGCTCGACTTGATTCCAATTGATTCATGCGCCGTGCTGGTCTTTCCCACCTCGCGCATCGATCTGCAGCGCTACCTTGCCGCGGTCGGGGTTCTGCAGGGGCGCTACATCAACGTCGTTGCCGTGCTTATCCGCGATTCGCTCTTTTACCGCGTGCATCAGCAGGATACCGCGCAGGAGAACGATTTCGCTGAGGTGGTGGCAGGGTTCCGCGCCGCCGGAGTCACGGTCTACACCATCGATTCCTACGAGGATTTGTCGCTGCATTTCCGCCCCGAGCGCATCGGCTGGCCCATGGGGACCGTGCGATGAAAGCGAGCGTGCGCGGGACACTATTGATGTATGCCGTGCTGGCGCTGCTCTTTCTCGCGCAGCCGCCGTTCGACGGTGCCCGCCTCATGATGCTGCTGATTTATGCCGCGCTGTTTTTCGGGGCGTATCGTTTCAATCTCGCCCGCGCGCATCAGGATGGGGAGGAGAAGCCGCTGTCCGGCAGTGCGGGGATAGCCGCGGCCATCTGCCTGCTTGGGCTGCTCCTCAACCTCTTTCCGGACCGGGAAGGCGCCGGTGGCATGGTGCGCGATAATCTGGCGGTGGTCTGCTTTCTCCTCGGCTTCTTTGCCACGCAGCCGCTGCTGCGCGAATACGGGAGTGTTGCCGCCTGGCTGCTCTTCAACCTCTGGCTGTTTCTGCTCCCGGGTATCAGTATGCTGCTGGCGCCGCTCTTTATCGCGGCGTTTGTCATCCACCGCTTCGCGGTTACCGCGCACACGCTGGGCGACGAGTATGGTGTGCCGGAACATGGCGCCACGCCGCAGGCGCAACGCACGCTGCTGGCGTGGCTCTGCCTCGCGGTGCTGCTCTTTGTCCCGCTGCAGGGCTGGGGCTGGTGGGAAGACCGCCAGTTGCAGCAGCAGATGCAGGCAGTCAGCGAACGGGATGTGCCGCCGCCGGCAGGGGCCGGCATGGGGCTGGCCGGACGCAGCGGGCTTATCGGCTTTGGCATCATCCTGTTTGCCTATGTCGCGTGGCGGCAGCTGCAGAAACGGGAGAAGCGGGGTGACGGGAAAAAGGAGTTGCAGGCGCTCCTCTCCGCGCAGGGGTATACGCGCGACCTCGATGATGCGTGCCCGGTCCGCTATTCCTTCCCGGGCGGGCGACGCGGGCAGATGCTGAAACTGTACGACAAAGTGCTGGCCGCGGCGGAAAAGCGGCTCAAGCAGCCGCTGCGCAGCATCACGCCGTCACTGCGCATCCCCTATCTGAAACGCCTCGACCCTGCACGCGACTGGGAAACGCTGACGGTCATTTTCAACCGCGCCCGCTACGGGCATGAGGACCTTGCGCCTGACGACCTTGCCGCCGCCAAACGCATTGCGGGCAGGTAGCGCACCATGGGAATTATGGGGAGAGTCCCCATTTTTATCAGTTTGATATATCAGGTTGTCGCTTATCGAGGTGCGGCCGGCGTTGGGCCGGCCGCACGATACGAATTCCGCTTACTTGCAGGCGCAGCTGCCGCAACAACAGTCAGCCGTCGCCGTGGCTGAAGCGTAGGCAGCACCCAGCCCGAGAGTCATAACCGCCGCAAAAATCAGCAATGCCTTTTTCATGGCAAAATCTCCTGTATGTCATCGTGGTGTTGCTGCATCGCGTGCTGCCGCCATGCGGTCAGCACGGACGCGACCGTCGCGGGCACACCGCGAACGCTCAACAACGCCACACAGGATGGAGGAGGAGCACTGGATACCTGCGCCCTGCCGTCGCCGGGGCAGGCCGCGCAGTGCCTGACCAGGCAGTCGTTGCGCACAGACAGGCAGATGCGGGCGAGCCGGCAACGGGCGTTGGTGCCGGCAGCACCGTCGCATCAGGTGGCGTGGTTGCCTGCAGGGCGCAGTCGCAGTCGTCAGCAGCCGCGCAGCAGCCAACCGCACACGGCGCGCATTCCACACAGGCATACCCGGTGGCAAGTACGACAAACAACATGCCGGACAGCAGGAGCAGCTTCATACCCCCATGGTACCAGATCCTGCTGAGAGGACGATGAGAATGCCCAGCCCCAAAGGTGCCACTCTTTCACATTTTCACATTTACGAATAGCACATCATGCTGGCGGACAAAGTGCTATGACAAATCAGCTGCACGTTTCTGTGCAATTGTCAGCACTTCGAGGAACAACAGCATCCCCCCGGTCCCTCGCGAAAGAGCAGTGCAAACAGGCCGAGTGCGGCAGCATTCGCCAGTATCATCGGCAGGGCGATGAGCGAAACAATCTCCCAGTTTTTCGGTTCAGGGACCGTCAGCATGATCAGTACCATGTGCAGGCCTTCCATGAGAAATCCGAGCGCGCAGAGGAAGAAAAGCGACGGCAGCCCCCCCTTGAACCGCGCGTGCAGCAGGCTGCCGATGATACCGGCAAACATGGTTGCCATGGCACAGGGAATGCCCGGGGCGCCGGTCCCTACCGCCAGGCGGTGGACCCCGCCGATCAGGCCGGCCAGCAGGCCGGCTATAGGCCCGCCCAGCATGCCGGCGAGCAGCGCCCCGGTATCACGCACGTTGACGATGGCTGAACTCGGCAGCTTGATGCCGTTGAGCGACGCGAGCACGCAGTAGACGCCGAAAATACAGCCAAGGAGCAACGCGCTGCGCAGCGTGCCGAACGCGCCGGGACGCGCGGCAAAGCGTTTCAGCACGATGGCATAGCCAGCGGTCAGCACAATCACCATAAACAGGGGGAGTACCATAGCGCACCTCATCTCAGTAAATTGGCAACAGAAATGTATAGCACCATGCGACAATTCTTGCAAGTCCTGATTCCCGCGTTCCTGTTGTTAGTGTAATCCCGACACTAAATTTTACGGACTTTTCTATATCATGTTGATATGTTTTGCGATGTGAATTTGGAAATGTGAAAATGTGAAAGAGTGGCACCTTCGGGGAGTGGCACCTTCGGAGTTGCCTCAACTGCGGGCAAGCAGGGCGAGGGTATCCGGATACGAAAGAACATCCCCTCCCTGTCGCAGGCGGATGCTGTCGGCGGAGACCTCGTCGATGAGCACCACACGACCATCCAGCAACCCGAATTCCACCTTGAAGTCGACCACCGCATAGTACTGCAGTAGCATCCGGCTTACCTGTCGGGTCAGGGCAACTGCCGCATCGACGCAGTCAGCCGGAATGTGGCCGGCAGCGACCGCGTCGGGCAAACTGATGAGCGGATCGCCGGCGGCATCGTCCTTGAGAAACAACTCCAGCAGTTCATCCAATGGTTGCAACGACGGTGTTTCCGGATGGCGGCGCAGATAACTGCCGTAGGCGAAGTTGCGCACAACAAATTCCAGCGGAAAGCGTTGTACTGCATGAACAATAATGCTGTGGTCGTCATGCTGCCTGATGAAGTGGGTGGGTATCCCAGCCGCAGCGCACCGCTCAAAGAAGCGCACTGCGGCAGCGCAGGTCAGTTCGCCCTTGCCCGGTATCTCGCAAAGCACCGCATTGGCACCCGGATTGATCACCCCGTTTTCGCCCAGCACCGTGTCGCGATAGCGGATAAGCAGGTGCCCGGGCGTATACGCGGCAAAGACCTCCTTGGTCTTGCCGGAATAGAGGAGTTTCACTTTTTCCCCCTGGCCGGGGCTCTCCCGAGTATGCGCGCCGCAAGCAATGCGGCATTGACCGCGCCCGCCTTGCCGATGCTCATCGTCGCCACGGGCACGCCGGCAGGCATCTGCAGGGTGGAGAGGAAGGCATCGACGCCGCGCAGCGTGCCGGAAATCAGCGGGACGCCGATGACCGGGAGTGTCGTTCGTGCGGCAATGGCGCCAGCCAGGTGCGCTGACATCCCCGCCCCGGCGATGATGACGCGGTACCCGATCGCCTGCGCCCCGTCAGCGAATGCCGCCACGGCGCGCGGCTGGCGGTGCGCGGAGAGCACCTGTCGCGTATGCGCAATGCCGAGTTTCTTCAGGGTCGCGCAGCAGTGCCGCATCACCGGCATATCGCTGCGGCTCCCCATGATGACTGCCACCACGGGCCGCTTCATGGCTGTTTCCCCTGCCCGAGCGCGTCCTGCGACAGGCGCATGGCGCAGAAGTCCTTGCCGCACATCGCGCAGAAATGCTCGTCGCGCGTCGTTCCCTCCGGCAGCGACTGATCATGAAATGCCGCCGCGCGCTGCGGGTCGAGCCCGAGCGCGATCTGGTCATCCCAGCGGAAGGCATAGCGCGCTTTGGCCATGGCATCGTCGCGCTGCTGCGCCCCGGGATGCCCCTTGGCCAGGTCAGCGGCATGCGCGGCAATCTTGTAGGCAACAATCCCCTCGCGCACATCGTCACGGTTGGGAAACCCGAGATGCTCCTTGGGGGTGACATAGCAGAGCATGGCGCAGCCCAGCGAGCCGATGAGCGTCGCCCCGACCATCGAGGTCATGTGGTCATACCCCGGCGCGATATCGGTGACGAGCGGCCCGAGCGTATAGAACGGGGCGCCGTCACAGGCGGCGACCTGCCGGTCCATATTTTCCTTGATCTTGTGCAGCGGGACATGACCCGGTCCCTCGATGATCACCTGTACGTCATGCTCGCGTGCGATGCGGGTCAACTCACCGAGTGTATCGAGTTCAGCGAACTGGGCCGCATCGTTGGCGTCAGCGATACACCCCGGGCGCATGCCGTCGCCGAGCGACACCGCCACATCGTAGGCGGCGAGTATCTCGCAGATCTCAGCGAAGCGCGTGTAGAGAAAACTTTCCTGCCCGTGCTGCCTGCACCAGTTGGCGATAATGCTGCCGCCGCGTGAGACGATGCCTGCGGTGCGCTGCGCTGCCAGCGGCACATGCGCGCGCCGCAGCCCGGCATGGATGGTGAAGTAATCCACTCCCTGTTCCGCCTGCGCGATGAGCGTGTCGCGGTAGATTTCCCAGGTCAGGTCGGCGGGATTGCTTCCCGCATTTGCCAGCGCTTCGTACATCGGTACGGTGCCGACGGGCGTGGGACAGTTGCGCAGCAGCCAAAAACGGGTCTTGCTGATGTCAGGCCCGGTGGAGAGGTCCATCACCGTGTCCGCACCCCAATGGACGGACCAGAGCATCTTTTCCAGTTCGCCCGCCAGCGAGCAGGCGACGGGTGAATTGCCGATATTGGCATTGATCTTGACGAGGTAATCGCGCCCGATGAGCATTGGCTCCGCTTCGGGATGGTTGATGTTGGCGGGGAGCGCGGCATGGCCGCGGGCAACGGCCGCGCGCACAGATTCCGGCGTGACAATATGCCCGTCGCAGCTCTCACGCAGCGCAGCAAATTCCATCTCGGGGGTGATGATCCCCTGTCGCGCATAGGCGCGTTGCGTAGGGCGTTTTCCTGCCTGCGCCTTGCGTGGCTGATGAGTAAATTGGCCGCCATGCTGCATGACGCTGCCGACTGTTTCCGTGTCGTGGCGTTCGGCAATCCACGCCTCGCGCAGGCGCGGCAGTCCGGCGGTCAGGTCGACACGCTGCGCGTTGTCGCCGTGCGCGCCCGAGGTATCATAGACGTCAAGCGTGCTGCCATCGGTGAGCGCAATCTCGCGTTGCGGCACGCGAATGTCATGGGCGCCTTCGCGGTAGACGCGACGTGATTGAGGGAACGCCGGGAGTTGCAGCCCGGCGCATTCCTGCTGCAGGGTGGTCATGTGTGTGCCTCCGTGTTCAGGATATGTGCCAGGACTTCATCTGCCATTTTCGCCGCGGCCACCATGACGCGCGGAGCAAGCGGCGGTGCCACCGCGACATCGCTGCAACCGTCGCCAACTACCGTCAGTCCGCGCAGCCGCCGCACGGTGATGGCGTCGCTGTTCCCGCACCCGGCCAGCCCGGAACCCGCGACGAGGAGCGACACGCTGCCATGCATGGCTTCGACCAGCATGGCCTTGCTCGCAGCGCCGTCAAACGCTTCGACCAGCACGGTGCAGCCGGCATAAAGCGTACGCGCGTTGCCGGCCTCGATGCGGCAGCGGTGCAGCGTCAGGTCAAGGTCGGGATTGATACGCCGCAGGTTCGTTGCCAGTGCCTCGACTTTCGGCTCCCCGGCCTGAGCAGCGAAGAAGAACTGGCGGTTGAGATTGGCGGAAACAACGTCATCGAAATCGGCAAGCACCAGACGGGTGATGCCCGCGCGGACGAGGGCGTGCGCGATATTCGAGCCGAGTCCGCCGGCACCGGCGATCCCGACACATGCGGCAGCAAGTCGTGCCTGCTGCAGCGGCGTGTAGTAGGCGGCGCTGACGGCAGCAAACGCGCTCATGAGGCGCACCTGACCCAGTCGTGCAGCACCGGCTCGTAGCCGGCACCGCGCAGCGCCGCCATCACCTCGGAGAGCGAACGCTCATCGGCAATGCTGAACTGCGGCACGGCCGCCTCCCCCGCGGTATGCCCGCCAACCGCGGTGCAGGAGGCAGCGGAGAGGCGCGTAATGCCCAGCGGCAGCAGGCGGTCGCGCAACGATGCACGCTCGCGCGTGGAGAGGGTCAGCCCGGCATGCGGCAGGAAGAGGCGCAGCGCGCAGAGCGCCTGCACATAGTCGGCATCGCTGACCGGGCAGGGCGGCACGAAACCACCCGTCTCGGGGCGCAGGCGCGGCAGCGCGATAGTTACCGCGCAACCGGGGTAGCGGCGTTCCAGCCACTGCGCGTGCAGCGCGGCGCGCCAGACATCGCTGCGCCAGTCATGCAGCCCGAGCAGTACGCCGACGGTGACCGACTGCATCCCGGCAGCCGCGGCGCGTGCCGGTGCATCGAGCCGGAAGTCAAAGTCCGCTTTCGGCCCGCGCGTATGCAGTTGCGCGTAGGTGGCGCGGTCGTAGGTTTCCTGATAGATGGTCAGCGCATCCGCACCGGCCGCAACCAGCCGCGCATACTCGTCCTGCGTCAGCGCATAGATTTCCGCCCCCACCGAACTGAACTGCTGCGCGAGCAGGTGCGCCGCCTCGCACAGGTAGTCGACACCGGTGACACTGCGTGCATCACCGGTGAGCATCAGCACGTGGCGGAAGCCGAGCGCGGCAAGGTGTTTTGCCTCGCGGCTAATGGCATCCGCATCCATGCGCGTGCGCGGTGTTGCGTGCCGCGCGGAAAAGCCGCAGTAGCGGCAGTCATTCTCGCAGGCATCGGCGAGATAGAGCGGGGTGAAGAGCGTTTTCGCGCGCCCGAAATGGCGCAACGTCAGCGCCTGCGCCCGCTGCGCCATCGCCTCGAGATGCGGCCGCACAGCCGGAGAGAGAAACGCAGCCAGACCGCACTCGTCGACACTGTCAGCGGCGAGCGCACGCGTCACTGCCCGCTCGTCTGCGACAGGAAAGGCGTCAGGCAGCCGGGCCAGGACGCTGGCGAAACTCATGCCGGCGTATCCTCATGCAGAAACCCGGTGAGCGGGGAACTGGCCTGCGCTGCGGGGAGTTGCACACCGCGGCCGCCGGCAAGAAAGGCACGACGCCCCGCGCGCACCGCCTCCGCAAACGCCTCGCACATCGCGGGTGGATCAGCCGCGGTGGCAATCGCGGTATTGACCAGCACCGCGGCGCAGCCCAATTCCATGCAGAGCGCGGCATCAGACGGCATCCCCAGCCCGGCATCGACGACGACGGGGAGCGTGCATTCATGCACGAGGATTTCCACCAGTTCACGCGTCCGCAGGCCGCGCCCTGTCCCGATGTGCGCCCCCAGCGGCCGGATGGCAGCCGCGCCCGCTTCCTGCAGCCGTCGCGCGGCCTAGAGATCGGGGGCCATGTAGGGGAGTACCGTGAACCCTTCGCGTGCCAGTATCTCCGTGGCGCGTATCGTTGCCTCATTGTCGGGGAGCAGGTAGCGGTTGTCGGCAACCACCTCGATCTTGACCCAGTCACCGCATCCCGCCGCGCGCGCCAGCCGGGCGATGCGTATCGCTTCCTCCGTCGTGCGTGCCCCCGAAGTGTTGGGAAGGAGCAGGCATCCTTCCGGTACCTGCGTGCGGATATCGGTCTCTGCGCTGCGCGGGTCGACCCGCCGCACCGCGACCGTCACCACTTCGACGCCGGAGCGCGCGATGGCTTCGCCTACCTGCGCGGGATTGCCGAATTTGCCGGTGCCGATGAAGAGGCGGCTGCGCAGCGCGCGCCCCCCGATGATGAGTGTGTCATCCATCTCAGCCGCCTCCCACGAACCCGACGATTTCGAGCGTGTTGTCATCCTGCAGCATGGTTGCCGGCCATGCATCACGCATGAGGATGGAACCGTTGTATTCGACCACCACCCGCTCGCTGCGATACCCGCGCGCGGTGAGCAGGTGCGCCAGCGTGCAGCCGGCGGGTACTGTTTGCGGTTTGCCGTTGATGGTGACCCGTACCGGGGCCGGGCCGGCGGCGATGATGCCGTTGAGTTGCCGCACCGCCGCGGCAATGTCGGGCGCCTGCGCCACCGCGCGGATGACCGCAAGCAGGCGCGCCCCCTGCGCGACAAGGGCGCCGGCATTGCCGGCATCGATACCGCCGATAAAAACCGCCGGCATCTCCGCCGCCGCCAGCACTTCGGGCACGGCTTCACTGCCGATATGGTAGTCCTTGGCCTTCGTCGGAAAGAGTGGCCCATAGGCGGCATAATCAATGGCCATACGCTGCGCGGCGCGGAAGAGGTCGGGCGAATGGGTGGAAAGCCCGATGATGCGGTCGCCCACAATCGACCGCACCTGTGCAAGTGTGGTCGCGGCGAGGTCCTCCTGCCCGAGGTGTACTCCGTCAGCATCCACCGCGACCGCCAGTTCCGGGTCGTCATTGATGATGCAGCATACCCCGCGCGCGCGGCAGAGTTCGCGCGCCGTACGCGCGTAGGCGAGATACTCCGCACGCGGCATGGACTTTTCCCGGAGTTGCAGGACAGTGATGCCGCCGTCGAGCGCCTGCCGCACCACTTCCAGCGGCGGCAGGTCAGCGCGGTACTCGCTGCTCCAGACGAAGTAGACACCATGGTCAGGAAGCGGGATATGGTCAGACATGGCGTGCTCGCTGCGGACGGGAAAAGAAGAGCCGTAATCCCGCCCTGATGGAATTACGGTGCATGGCAACCGTTCCTTCCCTTCGCCGGCATGACCCGGATCAGGTTCGATGGGTATGATCTCAGCCCCGCATCCGGGGCACCCCGCGGCGGTATCCGCCGTCAGATTGTGGACGCACAATAGCATCGTCCATCTGTTCCGTCAAACGGGCAACCGCAAAAGCGCAACGCAGGCGCACGCGAAGCGTTTTTTGCCTTACCACAAACCGCCGGTATCATGCACTACATTCCCACTGACCCCTCCGGCGCTTGCCTGATCCCCGATATTCTTACCACAGAAAATGGGGACTGTCCCCATTTATTTTATGCTATACTACGGTATGCGCTGCTCACTGCTGGTGATTGCCTGCCTGATATGTGCTGCGCCTGCTGCCGCGGGTCTGCTCGACGACCGTTATGCCAATGCCGTGACTGACGCCCGTACCATCCTCCCCACCGAGATGCAGGTGACACTATTGACCATGGACGCAGGCACTCCCGCGCTGCAGTGGCGCTACGACAGCGGCGAAACCTACACCCTCATGGTCGCCTACACGAAGTATCCCGGTTCGTTCAGCGGCAGCGTCGGGGATACCATGATCCTGCGCTGGGGGAAGACCTGGGTGACAGCAGCCCCGCAGATGGAGCAGTTCCTGCGCACTGCCGACCTCGCCCCGGCTGAGCGCAATACGCGGCTCTGCCAGCTGCTCGGGCTGCCTGCCACTCCCGCCTACCAGGCACTGGTCTTCATGTGGGTGCGCCCGCAGGACATGTTCCGCCCCGCCTACGATTCCAGTGTGCTTGCCGCTGCCATCGTCGACACCTTTCCCGCGGGGACGGACACGCCGTACATCGCCTGGTTTACCGGCTATGAGACGGCTGCCTACAATGGCGCGACGAAGTACCCGTGGACACGACTCGGCTACACCTACGATTGGGGGAGCACGTCGTTTCCGCCGGCCGGGTTGAGCGAGTTCGTCGTCACCGACAGTGCCATCGTCCGCATTGCGGCCGTGGTGTACGACTATGCGTATGGCATGACCGGAAGCAATGACGGGGTGTTTGTCTATCCCAACCCGTATGTGCCGGACGACGGGAATGCCGCCACCGGCACCGCCGCATCCGGCCTGTACTTCGACAATCTCATGCCCGCCTCGCGCCTCGTTATCTACACGCTTGACGGAAGGCAGGTGCGCACGCTGCAGAACGGCAACACGCTGCGCCTGCAATGGGACGGCCGTGATGACGACGGGCGCGAACTGGCCAGCGGCGTCTACCTGTACACCGTCAGTGGTGTCTACGGTACGCACAGCGCGCGCTTCGTCATCATCCGCTGATGGATCTCTCGCAGCCGTTCCCCGCGGAGCGCTACCGCAGCGAAATCGTGCCACAACTGCGCATGAACCCGCTGGCAGATGACCTTGCTGCGTTTACCGGGCTTGCCCCGGAAGAGATCACCCGCCGCAGCCGCAACGCGGAAGCCGACCTGATGCGCGAATGGTGCACTGCCCCGCCGGTACTGACCGACACCGCGGTGCGCGACGTCTACCGCCGCTGCACCACCGGCTACCTGTTTCACTGGGCGTATGCCGACCGCTACCGCTACACCAAATACCATCATATCCGTCCCTTGCTGCGCGGCAGGACGCTGCTCGATTACGGCACTGCTTCGGGGTGCATGGCGCTCTTTGCCAGCCGCCTCGACGGTTTCGCGGTTACCGCCGCTGACATCGACACCCCGTACTTCCGCTTCGCGCAGTTCCGTTTCGCGAAATATGGCGGTGTGACTGCACTCGATACGGAGCAGGAACAGGTGCCGCCAGGTGCGTTCGATGCGGTGCTGCTGCTCGATGTGCTCGAACATGTCGTCGACTGGCGCACGGTGCTCGATACCTGCCTGCAGGCGCTCGCCCCCGGCGGCCGTCTCATTCTCGATGTCGCGCTCAACACCTATGACGGCGGCGCCCTGCATATCTGCGACCGCACGGGACTTGATGCTGCCACGCTGCAGGCACATCGCGAACTGCGCGGCCGGCGCGAAACGTGGCGCGAAGGTCCGCTCGCCATCTGGGAATGAGTACCGACAGCCCGTTTCCGCCGCTGCGCTTTGCCGGCACGCTGCGCCCGTCGCAGGCGGATGCGCTGGCTGCTGCGCAGCGGGCGCTCGCTGCCGGAGAACGCCGCCTGCATATCGTCGCCCCGCCCGGGTCGGGCAAGACCGTGCTCGGTCTCTATCTCTGGGCCGAAGTCATGCGCACCCGCGCCCTCGTCCTGTCGCCCAATACCGCCATCCAGAGCCAGTGGCGCGACCGGGTTGCACTCTTTGCCGAGGACGCGGAGAGCGGGGACCTGGTTGCGGACAGGCCCGGACAGAGCGCGTGGCTCACCACCCTCACCTATCAGAGCGTCACCCTTCCGGCCACCGGCAGCGCTGATCTCGATAGCAGTGCGCGGGACCGGTGGCTCGAGACCCTCGTCGCGGAAGGAGAGGCGCGCGATCCGCAGGAAGCGGAAATCTGGCTGCGCGACCTGGCGACGCACAATCCCGATTACTATGCGCAGCGGCTCGCGACCTACCGCAAGCAGGTACGTGACACAACCGCCCTGCAGGGCGATGCGCTGGCGGTGCTGCACGCCTCCGCGCAACAGACGCTGGCGGCATTGCAGCGCGACGGCATCGGGTTGATCATCCTCGATGAATGTCATCATCTGCTCGGGCATTGGGGACGCGTGCT
>CAZWUZ010000036.1:0-18526 GCA_964637655.1 uncultured bacterium
GCCCGTCGCCACCAGCCAGTCGACGAACCCCGCCTTGATCAGCGGCACCACTGCCGAGCAGCCGATGCCCGCCGGGGTGAGCGCGCCGGCCATGGACATGCCGACGGTCGTGTCGTGCGTCAGCATTTTGCGCGTGAAGAGCTGCGCCGCCTCCTTGAGGCGCGCCGAGTTGTAGGCGAGGAAATTCTCGTCGATGAGCGCCGCGACGCTCTCGCGCCCGGTGATCCCCTTCGGGATGATGCGCTTGCCCGCGAAATACTGCGCCCGTTTCGGGCATTTCTTCTTCTTCAGCCAGTCCGGCAGGTCCTGCAGGTTTTCGCGCGTGCGATTCGTCTTCTTCACGATGCCACCCTCATCCCGCCTCTCCTGTCAGGAGAGGAAAATGCACACCCTATTTCCGTCACGGAAACAGCATGATGATACCTCACCGGCGCGGCGGTTGTCAAAAATCCGGCCGGGTGCTACAATTCCCTTCGCGGCGAACACGCCGCGACCGGAGGAACGGCCCGATGGCACTGAGCCGCACGCAGGTGGCGAAACTGGCAAAACAGCACGGCACCCCGCTGCTGGTCATCGACCATGACGAGGTGCGGCGCAACTACCGCACCTTCCGCGCCGCCCTGCCGCGCGTGCAGGCCTATTTCGCCATCAAGGCGAATTCCGCCCCCGCCATCGTCGAGACGCTCTATCGCGAAGGGGCGAGTTTTGACGTCGCCTCCTTCCCCGAATTCATGATCGTCTACCAGCTGATCAAAAAACTCCCGGCGAAGCAGCGGCAGGACTTTATCTGGGACAAGATCATCTACGCCAACACCATCAAGCAGAAGGAAACGCTGGCCAAACTCAACCGCTATAAGCCGCTCGTGACCTTTGACAATCCCACCGAGCTCGACAAGATCAAAGCCCATTGTCCGCAGGCGGGCGTGGTGCTGCGTATCGCCGTACCCAATACCGGCTCGATGGTTGAACTCTCGTCGAAATTCGGCGCCGATCCGGGCGATGCGGTCGATCTCATCCTCGCCGCGCAGGCGCGCGGCCTCGTCGTCGAGGGTCTCAGTTTCCACGTCGGCAGCCAGTGCAACAATTTTGAGAACTACATGCAGGCGCTGCAGCTCGCGGCGGGCATCTTCGCCGAGTCGGCGTCGCGCGGGCACCGCATCAAGATTCTCGACATCGGCGGCGGCTTTCCCGTGCGCTACAACCGCAGCGACCGCGCGTTCCCCGTCCTCGCGCGCAAGCTCAACGCGGAACTCAACCGCCTCTTTGCGCCCGACATCGACATCATCGCCGAGCCGGGCCGTTTCATGGTCGCCACCGCCGGCACGCTCATCGCCAAGGTCATCGGCAAAGCCGTGCGCGCCGGCAAACCCTGTTACTATCTCGACGACGGGGTCTATCATACGTTTTCGGGAATCGTTTTCGACCACTGCCGCTACCCCATCCAGTCGCTCAGGCGGGGGCCGCACGAGGTCTGCGCCGTGTTCGGGCCGACCTGCGACGCCTTCGACACGATTTCCGTCGCCGAATCACTCCCGGCGCTCGACCTTGACGATATCGTGTACGCGGAAAATATCGGCGCCTACAGCAACGCCTCGGCAACGTACTTCAACGGGTTCCCGCCGGCCCAGTTACTGCACCTCAACCGCTGACCGCCATTGTCGTCGGGTCATACCTGATTATCGGGTCATACCCGAATTGTGTAATCGGGCATCCAGTCAGCTATGGACCCCCGATTACTGACTTCGGGGGTGACGCTGCGGTCAGGGCCAGGTTACCGGCCAGGCAAACTCGTACTGCTGCGACCCGCTGTCCGAACGCACACAACGGAATGGGGACACACACTTTCAGAATGCCAGTGCGTATCCCCGGTCACGAAAGTGTGTGTCCCCCTTGGGCTGTGTGTCCCCTTGGGGCTGTTCAGTGCCAGGTTACGGGCCAGGTAAACTCGTACTGCTGCGACCCGCTGTCCGAACGCACCGCAACCGTCCACTTGTCCACGGTACCGGGCCGGCGCAACAGGGCGAACCGCTCGAACGCGCGCTGCGCTGCCGGCTGCGGCGCGCTCGGACTGTACGACGTGCTGCGGTCGCTGGCGAAGACCCACAAACGATACTCGCCGCCGGCGGGCAGGTCGTAATCGAGACGGAAATAGGCGGGTTCCCCGGCCGCCAGCTGCGTATCGGGCAGGTCCATCACCCGGATGGCGCCATCCGCAAGCGTGAGCAGCGGCTGATTGCTCGCCGCGGAAGCGATGGTGCGGCCGCGGGCCGCATAACTGTACTGCAACCGGTAGTCATCCGTACCATCCGCCTCGCGGTCACGCGTGAAGAGCAGGATGCGCCCGTTCTCGTCGAAGCGCCGCGTCGTTACTGACAGCGGCTTTCCCGCCCGCTGCCGCGTCACCCGCTCGGTGGCGCCATCGCGCACCGTGATCAGGTCGCTGCTGCCGTCACCATCCCGGTCCTCGCTCAGCGTGATCTGGTTGCGCCGTGCCCCGGTCGTCCGCGCATAGCTCCGTTCCGCCGCGCTGTCACCGTCCGTGTCGAGCGCCGCCGTCACCGTCCGCGCCGTGCCCCGGCGCGTTTCCCGCAGCGTCACCTGCGCCTCGGCTGTGCTGTCGCCGGTGCATTCTTCGCTGATTGCCTGCAGGGCGCCGCCCGGTGCGTACGCATAGGTCAGCACGGTCGGGTGCATCTCCGCGGAAAAGACCAGCCGGTTTTCCGTCACCCGCCCGCGCCGGTCATACTGCAGCGTGCGCGTCAGGTCGGGCGTTCCGTCGTTGTCGCGGTCCATCGTCTCCTGCAGCAGCCGGTTGTTGCGGTATGTCGCCACCACGCGGAAATCGGGGGCCGCGTCACCGCGGTAATCGGCGCCGATGGTCACGGTCTGCTCGCCGCGGCGGCGTGTCCGCTGCACCGTCACGGAATCGCGGCCGCATTCGCTGAACAGGCCCTGCCACAGATGCGCCTCGGACCAGAGCGGCTGGTCGGGCGTGAAGAGCAGCGTCTGGAGCGGCAGAAACTCGTCCGGAATGTCGCCGCGCAGCACCTCCGCCCCGTCCTTTTTCGGCACGCTGAACCCGGGCACCAGTCCTTCCAGTCCGGCCAGTCCGTTGCTCACGGCATGCCGCACCCCGGCAGTGTCGACCAGCACCAGGTGGGGGATGCTCGTCAGGGTGTATTGTTTGGCCAGCGGCGACTGCCAGTCGATGCCGCGCACGCCGGGCCGGTTGATGTCAATGGTGCGCACCACTACCGCGGGAAAGTCACGGGTCAACTGCTCGAGCTGCGGCGCCAGTTGCAGGCAGGGACCGCAGAACTCCGAGTAGAAATCGAACAGGGTGAGTTTGCCCGCCACGACGTACGGCGTCAAGTCAAGTTCCATGCCGGGACGCTGCGCGTTGATGACCGCCACCGGCACCGCCGCCCCCGGGGCCGGCGGCGGCGCGGGCGTGTAGTCGCGGTAGACCAGCGCCGACAGTGCCGCCCGCGCGTTCGACAGATTGTCGTCCGCCTCCGCCTCCGGCAGCGTGTACGCCGCCAGCGCGGTCAGCAGCACAGTGAGCAACCCAAGGCACAGCCACTGGCGTTGTGTCAGCATGATCGTTTCGCCTCCTGCTCATCATATCGTAGCACCCGCCACCGGTGCCGTCAAAACACGACGGGCGGCCATCCCTCATCCGGGAACGGCCGCCCGCCGAAAAGTATCGGTGGTCTCAGTGTTCCGGCTTCGTGCAGTACACCGTGCCCGCCGCGCGGAAGATCACCCGCGGTCCGAGCGCCATGATCTTTGCCGTGTCACGGTCGCGCGCCAGCGCAAAATACGCGTCGCTGCCGATGGTCACCGTGACGATTTCCGCCATGGCCGCCGTGTCCACCAACCCGCTTTCCTGCCACACCCCGCCGCGGTAGGTGAACTGACGCCCGGCGATGATGCGCACCGCGTTCCCCTGCAGTTCGTCGTCCACCTTGAAACCCTGCTGGTACTGGTCGATGCCGCGGCTGGCGTTCACCGCCCCCTCGCCCGACGCGGAGCCGAGATTGCGGCCGTCCGCCATCGTCGTCGCCGGTGCCGCCGCCGGGGCGGGCGCATTGGCCGCCGACAGCGCACGGAACTCATCGCGGTCGCGCCGCGCCTGTTCGGTCATTCCCGGTTCCAGCACCAGATACGAGGTATAGGGGGTGACGAGCCCGAACTCCTTCGCCAGCCCGACCACCTCCTCCTTCAGTTCCGCGCTTTCGCCGTTGCGGCGGATGGCGGCCAGCAGCGTCCCGATGCGCCGCTGCGCCCAGATCCGCGCGACGAAATCGTGCCGCACCCCGTTCTCCGTGAGCGTGATGCCCGACTCGATGGCCGTGGCGCCGTCGCGCCCCGTGCCGCGCACCGTCACCACCTGCTCGCCGCTGTGACGGTAGCGTCCCGCCACCACCATCTGCTCGCCGCCGTACAGGTCGGTCAGCGCGGCCGGCTCGACATCGAACGCCCCCGCATCCGCCAGCCGCAGCGTGGCGTCAAGCAGCAGCGGGTCGGCGAGCATCGCCGTCAGCGCGCTCACCTTCTCCTCGAGGTTGTCATGCGGCCGGATGTACCCCGCGCGCCCGCGCCGGTCCTGCGCCAGCCCGTCGAGCAGCGTCGTGTTGACGTCGAAGCCGACCCCAAAACTGAACAGGCGGATATTCGCGGGGAGTGACGTGCCCGCCGCCGCCAGCAGTTTTTCCGCACTCTGCTCGCCCACCGTCGGCTGCCCGTCGGTCACGAACACGAGCAGCGGCAGCCGCGGCGCAGTCGCCGTGTCGAAACAGGACGCCGCGCGCTGCAGCGCCCCGGCGATGTTGGTTCCGCCCCGCGCCGTCAGTCCGTCAACATACGTCAGCGCCGCACCGCGGCCGTCACCGGCGCGCTGCAGCCGGTCATGCCAGGCATTGACGCTGCTGGCGAAGGTGATGATGGTGAACCGGTCGTCGTCGCGCAGGCCGTTGAGCGCGCCGCGCAGCGCGTTCTGCGCCTGCCGCAGTTTTTCGCCCGCCATGCTCCCCGAGACATCGACTGCGAAGACGATGTCGCGCGGCAGGACATCCGCCGCCGCCGCGGCCGCCGGGTCGAGGGAGAGCAGGAAGTAGCCGGGCTGTCCGTCGCGCCGGTACGACAGCGCGCTCACCCCGAGCCCCTGCTCCGTTGTGCTGTAGTAGAGCGCGAATTCCTTGTTGGGGCGGACATTGGTCGCCTCGAAACTGACCACCGCGCGCGTTTCGCTCTGCCGGTCGATTTCGATGTCGTGCGACGGCGACCAGATGTTGCGCAGCGGGCGCTGCGTCTCGATGGTGACGGTCACGCGCACGCTCTGGATGGGCGTCGCTGAGAATTTCTCGGTATCGAGCGGATAGATGTATTCGTACGTTCCCGCGCGCCGCTCGAGCACCTGCTGATAGCCGAGCGCGATGCGCTTCTCGCCGTTGGCCGGCACGGGATAGACCCGCGCCTTGAACAGGTTGCGCCCCGCGTATTCGAGCAGCGCCGGGTCCTGCATGCGCCGCACGATATCCTCGTACACGCGCCGCGCGGCATCCGCCTCGCGCAGTTCCGCCTCCTGCCGCGTGCCGTCAATCCACATGGCGAACTCGCTGAGCGACGCGCTCTCCGGGATCGGGAAGAGGTAGGTGGCTTCGAGGTCGACGCGATTGCTGTTGGTGAATACCTGGTCGATTTTCGTTTGCGCCACGCCCTCATTGATCGACACCTCGACATGGTGATACCTGATGCCGAAGGGTGCCGGGCGCGGCAGGGAAATGGGCGGATGCGGGATGAGGATGCCGTCCGCCAGCGCCGCGGAGGAAAGGCATAACAGCAGGAACAGCAGTGAGAAAAGTCGCATGGATGGCCTCGGTAGCAGTAGTTGGTGACCCCTGTCACCTGTCCGTATAGACATTCCTGCAGCGTAAAAGGTTACCACCAGGACAGTCCCGGCTATGTTCCCCCTCTCCCACAGGGCGAGGACGCCGCGCAGCGGCAGGTGAGCTACAGAACCATCCGACTGTGTTCCCCCTCTCCCTCAGGGAGAGGACGCCGCGCAGCGGCAGGTAAGGGGCATAATTATTCAGTTGCCAGCGTCAGCATCCGCGACGTACTCGCGCCCGTTCCACCGCAGCACGCTCATGTACCCCGAGTTGTTGGCAAACCCGATGCTGATGCTGCCGTCGCCACCACCCATGAGGAACAGATTTTCCGTCACTCCGCGCTTGAGCACCGGGTTCAGGTTGAAGAACAGCCGCACCTGCCGCCCGTCGGCCTGTTCCTCCGTCACCAGCAGGAACGCCCGGAAGCCGCCACCCGGCTGCGGGCGCGGCGACAGCAGCCCGGCAATCACCAGTTCCTGCCGCCCGTTGCCGTTGCAGTCGCCGCGCATGACGTAGCGGTTGTTGTTGGCCCGTGCCGCCTGCTGCTCCCCTTCGCCCGCCCAGAGCGCGAGGTCGGCCACCGTCAGCGGCCGCGCCTCGGGATGGTTCGGCAGGAAACGGATGATGGCGCGCCGCGCTTCCTCATACAGCGCCGCGTCAACCGCCGGCATCTCCGCCACCGGCATTACGGTCGCTGTTTCTGCCGCCACCGGCAGCACCGGTGCCGGACGCGCAGAGAGCATCCGGCCGTCCTGCGCCCGCACCCACCCGGTCAGCCCGTCAGGCAGAATGACAAAGACCCAGTCCGTCGCGACCACCGCGCAAATCTCGTCGCACACCGCCTGCCCCTTCACCGGCGCCGTCAGTGCCGGTTCGCTATAGACCTTCGCCACCGGCGCCTCGACCACAAACAGGTCGGCCGCCGCCGGCAGCGCCCAGACAGCACAGATAAGCACCGATGCAAGTATCGTTTTCATTTTCTGCTCCTCTATGATCAACCTGTCAGGACAGTTCCAGCAGCATCCTGTATGAGTACTCTACAATACCCCCATACACAACACTCATACCGGCATTTCTTTCAGCAGTGCACGCACCGCCGGGGGCACCATCACCACGCTGCGCCCGCGCCACATGCCGGTCACTGCCAGTCCATCGCGCCGCAGTACATCGCAGATCACGATATCCTTCGCCTCGTGCTCGTAGGTGCGGGTAAAGGAGGTAAACTCCATCGCCCCGTTGTCGGCCGCCACCAGCGCCCTGAGCGCCTCGCGCGCCGGGCCTTCGAGCCGCGTCAGCAGCCGCTCGACCGCACCCGCCGTCGCCATCAGTTCGCATACCTGCTGCAGCAGTTGCGCCTTACCCAGCTGATACGGCTTGGGCAGTCCCAGCCGCTTTGCCAGTTCGACCAGCTCCTCCTTGCGATAACCGCCGTAGGCGTGCGCCAGCATACACTTCTCGTCCAGTATGCGACGCCGCGCCTGTTCGCGCTGCCGTTCAGCACGCCCGCGCAAATGCCGCAGCAACCGCGCGGTCATCTCCGCCGCCGGTGCATGCTGTGCAAACATTTCCTTCAGCGCCAGCACCCCGGGATGTTCGGGCATCAGTTCCTTCGCCTGTTGCCACGAACCTTCCGCGCTTTCGTATTCCCCGTCATGCAATGCCACGCGCGCCTGCAGCAGCAGCCAGCTCAGCATCTCGCTGATATGCACCTTCTGCGGCAGGTTCACCCGGCGCATCAGCGCCTTCGCCGCGTCAGGATCGCGTTTCAACTGCAGACTGGCCAGCGTCATCAGTGCGAAGTTGTACTGCGGGTCGCGCCGCAGCACCTCCTCCAGCACCGCGATTGCCTCATCTTTGCGTCCCTGTTCAACGAGGCAGCCGGCGAGATTGTTGTAGGTGGCCAGATACGCCGGATCTTTCGCGAGGATTCCGCGCCAGAGCCGCTCCGCCTCCGTCCAGCGCCGCTGCTGCATCGCCTGATGCGCCCTGGCAATGGGCGACGCAAGTGCCGGCGGCACCGGCCGGGTCGGCACCCCGGTGATTTCATGGGTTTGCGCGCCGATTTCACGCCACTCCCCCTTGAGCCAAATCCGCATTTTGACGGGTGCCCGTTCCAGTTCCTGCAGCGCCTGCAGCGCCTGCATGCGCGCCTCGTCCGGACCGCACACGCCTTCAGCAATCTCGCGCAGCAACGTCACCGCCTCGTCGCTGCCGATGCGCTGCAGCATGATGATGCCGGATTCCCACAGTTCCTCATCAAGCATGGCCACCGCAAAAAAGACGAGTCCGGGGAGGTTTTCCGCCTTTTCCTGTTTCTTGTCAAGCTTATGCGCCAGATGCCGCATCACCGGCTCGCACACCACATCCGGTGCCGGGAAATAGGGCCAGTGCCCGCGCAGGGTGTTCGGACCGCGCTTTCGTCCGAGCAGCGCGATGAAACGCCTGACGCTCGCACGGCATGACGCTTTGCCGCGCGCCTGCTGCAGATACTGCATTGCCTCATCATTGCGTCCGAGATTGGCGGCCGCCACCCCGGCGAAATAGTCGAAGTCCGGATCGTTACGCTCCGGCGCCTGTGCACAAGCGGTCAGCACCTCGGCATGCCAGTCGAGCCGGGCGAAGGCCTCAACCCGCTTGATCGCCGCCGATTCGTCCTGCGGTTGCATGGCGAGCAGCCGCTTTCCCAGCCGCTCCGCCTCCGTCCGCGGCCCGCGGATCAGCCGCAGATGCACCAGCAGGCCGTGCGCGTAGATATTGTCCGGCTCGATCTCCCGCAGCGTCTGTTCCGCCTGCGCAATCGCCCCGCCGAGATTTCCCTGCAGGTATTCGCACAGCGCCAGATTATTGTAGGAGAACGGTGCCGCCGGCAGGAAGGCGATGGCGGCGCGGAACTTTTTCGTCGCCGCTGCGTAATCGCCATGTTCCATCAGGCGCTGTCCCGCCTGATCCAGCCGCCGGTACTGCGCGGATTTTTCCGCCGCCGTCGCGTTTGCCACCGCTGCCAGCGACGGCGGTTCCTCTTCGTCGTCCCGCGGCCATGCCGCCACCGGCGTCACCGGCTGCGCGCGTTCCTTGTCCCGGCAGCAGAACTTGTACTTTTTGCCGCTGCCGCACGGGCACGGGCTGTACGGATCCTCCGGCGGCTCGCCCCACCACGTTGCCGATCCCATCAGTTGCTCCCGTTCCCTCTATTTGCGTAAACTCACTTCCGTTTACGACGTTTCACCAGTTCTTTCTTCGTTGCCGGCAGTTTCTTCCTGACTGCTTCCAGCACCTTCGCTGTGGCACGCAAATCTTCAAGATAGTGACCCTCGCCTGCGGCTTCCGCTGCCAACCGACGCCGCTCAGCGAAAGCGTCATACTGCGATTCCGACCAGGAAAGCGCCTCCTCGTGGCTCACCGCACCGGAATCCGCCAGCACCGGCAATTCATTATCCCGGAGAAACTTGTCGAGCGCTGCCGTCCAGTCCCGCATCCTGATATCCTGTCGCCGCTTGGCGCGAAAATCCGCCTGATCGAGGAACATAACCACGATCTGGTTGAGCGTATCGATTTCCTGCTCATCAAGGTAATTCTTGGCCGTCGCCACATCGCGTTTGAAAACCCGCCCCCCGCTCCATGCGGTTAGTCCCATATTGGGCCGGGCGGCATCCGCCCGCCGCCGGATAATCTCCGCTGCCGTCATCCCGGTCGCCGCAAAGTGCATCTTGTTCTGCATCGTGGCGAAAAACACCTGCGTTTCCTGTCCGCTTTCATCGTAATCGGTCGCCAGCGCGAATATCTCGCGAATCCGCTGATAAACCCGCTGCTCGCTCGCCCGGATTTCACGGATGCGCGCCAGCAGTTCGTCAAAATGGTCCGCCGAGCGGTCGCGCCCTTTCAGGCGTTCGTCATCCAACGCAAACCCCTTGACAAGATACTCCCGCAACCGTTCCGTCCCCCATTGCCGGAATTGTGTGCCTCGGTCTGAACGGATTCTGTAGCCAACCGCCAGTATCAAATCAAGGTTATAATGTCTGAGCTGACGCCGCACTGCGCGGCCCCCTTCATTTTGAACTTGTAAGCATTCCTTACAAGTTGCCGGCTCCAGCAGTTCACCGTCAGCATATACCTCACGAATATGCATGGTGATATTCTGCGGCGTCGTCCCGTACAATTCGGCAATGAGCGCCTGCGTCAGCCAGACGGTCTCATTCTCCAGCCGCACCTGAATATGACTATGCCCGTCTTCGGTCCGGTAGAGAACGAGTTCAGATTTATTTTCCGTAGCCCTATTGCGCTGCCCACTCTTTTTCATTCCTGTCCCCTCGGTACTCTGCACTCGGCATCCAGCGCGCTAACCCTCGACCTTAGTCGCGCCCGCTGGCGTAGTGTAAAAGATAATCTCTCCACCTGGCAGACCACCCGGCGCCGATCCGGTTATGTTCATACGTTTGCTCATGTCATCACACTCTCGGTTTGGCTGCACCAGTTCTCTTTACAAGTTGACGCTTGCAGAAGTTCACCCTCAGCATGCACATCGCGTATATGCCAAGTCACTCATTTGCCTTGGTCATAATATCAGCCATCACAGCATAATATTCATCTGTTTCCGGATATCCAATTTTGTTTTCACGACAGATTTCGCTCACTTCTCGCTTTATCATTTGGGGAGGCAATTGCCAATTGTATTCACCAAACATAATCGGCAATAATTGTCGATATATAGTCTTACGCTTTTGACATAACCTATCAACACCGAGTATAGATTGCCACTTCAGAACTGCAGCATCGGAAAGCAGGTTGCGAAGCGTTTCCAGATCCGCCTGTGACCGGCAGCGAATGCCCTTCAGTGCCGACAAATCGAGTTCAGTCGGTATGATCACTTCGGCATTACGCCGCCGTTTAACCTCATCATCATAATCCTGCCAGCCCGTGTGATAGATTTTTTCGAACGGCATTTTTTTGAATTCTTCCGCGTTGCAATATTCATTTGTCCCACCAGCAGCCAGGTTGCCATCGCTAAAGCAGGTTGATTGCCGGGTCAGAATATCATTCGCATCAAACAGCATCATAACCGGCACTGGACAATGCGAATTCAGTTCATGTTTGCCAATAGGACGTATGCCCTCATTGCGGTATTGGGTTGGAGTTCTCGGGCGAAAATACAGGCGAACATGCTCTTTATACCGGTCATCAGTCACCTGTAAAACATCGGGGCTCGCAGCGTCAGCGATTGCGATATTGCGCCGCTTCAACTCCGCCCGCGAATAGATGGCACCGCTATCGAGTATTTTTACCGCATTATTGACATCAGTGAAATGGAACAGGAACCGCGGCCAATTTTTTCGTTTCTGATCGGCAGCGTACTCGCGTTCAAACAAATCCAGATGGTTGATAATTTCCTGCGCATCAGCTTTGCGCGGAACAGTCACTGATTGGCCGCCTTGAGCGTAAAGACTTCCGCTGTCTGCGTTTCATCGACCGTCACCGGGATCAATTGCACACCACGTGCTGCCGCATCACCAATCGCCGTATACTCGGATGCCGCCTGCGTCAAACGGCAATATGGCAGGCCGGCAAGCAGCGCCAACAGCTCTTTTGCCCACAGTTGCATGCCATTGGGAATCTGGCTGGCCGTAAGCAGGCCATACCCACGCAGTGTATCCCAAAGCGTCCCGACTTCTTCTTTGACCAGTGACGTTTCCCGTCCGGCAGTTTTCAGCCGCAAGCTATCATCAAGAATCTCGGCCACAAACGGAGTATTGGTTCCCAAGGCCTGCCATGTAGGTTTACGCGCCACTAAATCTGCCATGTCACGCCACCACTCGGCAAACGCCAGCGTACGCGGTTCGCTATGCAGCCATTTCTCGATTTCGGCCAGCGACCGATGCTCCGGCAATGCCCGGCCCTTCGCATACAGGTGAATATAGACCTCGATGGGAAGATTCTTCAGTATGCGCTCCATGAGCGGTCGCACCTGATGTTCCCAATCCAATTCGCCATTGCCGCAGCCGAGCTGCGGGAAGGCAATCGAATTGATCCCCTTGCGCACATAAGCATTCGCAAACGCCTGCAGCCCCTGCTCGATGTATGATAACTGTGAGGGTTTGCGCCACGTTGATTTCGTCGGAAAATTGAGCACCCATTTGTGCGGTGTCTTGTACAACCACAGTTTGCCGACCGTCAGTTGTCCAGTTTCACAATATCGCTGATACTGCTTGAACATGTCGGGATAGATCTGCTTGAAATCCTTCGCCAAGCCCTTCCCCATCACACCTTCGGTGTTGACCGGATTGACCAGCACCTGCGCCGGTGATTCAAGCAAATTACCCTGCACATACGTCAGCATGCCATCCATCCCCTCCATGTGCTCTTGTACCCGATTATACACTGAAAGCCCATGTTCATCCACAAACGCCTGATCCGAAACCACCACCGTTGATGTAGAATTATACAGGCCAACCGCCCCGTGCGTTGCAAGTATTGTCTCGGTGGCTGCAAAATCAATCCCAGAACGTCTTCGCCTCAACGTCCTCGGACGATTCATGCTTGCATTCCGCGCTGAACCGCATCGCGCGATCGCGTATCTCATTCCAGCTTATCGGCAGATTATCCCTTCAGCTTCTTGCGGGGCGGGCCCGCCAGATAGTTATCCCGGGATACCACCTTCTTGCGCGTCTTACGCTCAAGGTCGCGACGCGCCTTGCCCGCCACCTCCCCGCCGGCGCGCGCCGTCCGGCGGTTCTGCTCAACTCCCTGCGGCTCCTGCACGCGGGTGATCTCGGTGGTCGCCGCTTCACCCAACATCGAAAAAATCAGTTCAAGGTCGTTCATGTGATCGCGCAGGTTCTCGCGTTTCAGCCCCTTCAGTTGCTGATATTCAGAGGGCGTCAGGCCAAAGGTCGCTTTGGATATTTCCGCGGTAAGGATGGCATAATCGCGGTCTTCCTTGACCCCGCGCTTTTT
Source organism: uncultured bacterium (assembly GCA_964637655.1). Classification (GTDB taxonomy): domain Bacteria; phylum DAOPZR01; class DAOPZR01; order DAOPZR01; family DAOPZR01; genus CAZWUZ01. Next base: position 12,843 of record CAZWUZ010000036.1, read on the forward strand.
CCACTCGTCAGTCAGTTCCTCGCGAATGGCGATGCCCCGCATCCGCTTTTCGATCCAGTCGTCGGTATACCCCTTGGCCTTATACAGCGCCCGCGTCCGCTTGGTGGCCAGTTCCGGGTTCTCGATTTCCTGCACCCGTTCGTAGCCGACTTTGGCGAGCCAGCGCTTGAACGGTTCGGCCTTGGGCGACGGGATCGACTGGATGATGCGGAAAATCCCCTCGGTATTGGCACAATTCAGCTTCTGCGGGCCGCCTTCTGTCTGAATGACAAGGGGGTGGACAATTTGTCCCCACCCTTTGCCTAATTCATTGTCCCGGCGCCGCATTTTATTGATGTAATCACTTACATTAGCTGAATCAGTAAGTACTTGCACAACATCACTTACCACGAACCACCATTCGTTATTATAGAGCGTTTTCCTGACCTTTTGCCCACGAAATATAACAATTTTCGTTTCCATGGTTATGCCCCTCCCAGATATTCGGACAATACCACTTCGCGGGGGCCGGACGGCGCCCCCGCTCCTTCCGCCAGCGTGGCGGTGAAAAAGCTCGGGGAGATGTTCGTGCGCAAAATGGCGAGAATGGCCAGCGGATTGATACCCTTTTTCAGTTCCACCTGCGCCAGTGCCAGTATCTTTTTCGCCGTACGCAACGGCAGCGCGCCCTGCTGCAGGGTAATAAAGGTCAGATCAGAAGACATAGTTTCCCCCAACCCTTATGCACCTGTCGCCTCCTGCCCTTCTGTAACGATATACACGCTTACGCGGGGCCGCGTTGCATTATTGACGTAACTGTATACTATTCAAGAGAAAATCGCAAACTTATTTTAGCGTTTTTGACAGATGGCGAGGAAATTGGCGAGGAGTTGCTTGCCTTCGATGGTGAGGATGGATTCGGGATGGAACTGCACGCCGAAGACGGGGTAGCCCTTGTGGCGCAGACCCATCACTTCGCCGTCGGCGGCGCGCGACTCGATGACTAATGGCGCTTTGATGCTCTCCTCCGCCACCATCAGCGAGTGATAGCGCGTGGCGGTAAAAGGATTGCTCAGGCCCCGGTAGAGGTTTTCACCATTATGGCTGATATCCGAGACCTTGCCGTGCATGAGCGCGGGGGAGCGGACGATTTTTCCGCCGAACACTTCCCCGATTGACTGATGCCCGAGGCAGACCCCGAGAATAGGGAGTTCCGCATGCAGTTCGCGGATGGCCTGCAGCGAGATACCCGCCTGCTGCGGGGTGCCCGGCCCGGGCGAGATGACCAGCCCGTCCGGCTTTTTCGTGCGGATTTCCGCCGGGGTGATGCGGTCGTTGCGGAACACTTCGACCGTCGCCCCGCACTCGCTCAGCATCTGCACGAGATTGTAGGTGAAGGAATCGTAATTGTCGATCAGGAGAATTTTCATCCCCACGCACCCTCCTGGTACGACTCCCCGGCTTCGCCTCGGAGCCACCTGCCGCTGTGCGGCGGCCTTACCCTCACCCGGCGCTACGCGCCGCCCTCTCCCGCCGCTGGCGGGCGAGGGAAAACACTATCACGCTGCTTTCACTCCCACATCCGCATATGGCGGGCGAGGGAAAACACTATCACACTGCTTTCACTCCCACATCCGCATATGGCGGGCGAAGGAAAACACTGTCACACTGCTTTCACTCCCGCATCCGCATATGGCGGGCGAGGGAAAACCATCTGGCTTCCCGCCTGCGCGGGAATGACACCCTATTGCGAGGCGGCCGCCCAGTCGAGGGCCAGTTGCATGCCGCGCGCCTTGTTGACGGTCTCCTCCCACTCGCTGGCGGGGTCGCTGTCGGCAACGATCCCCGCGCCCGCCTGCAGGTAGAGTTTGTCCCCGTCGACAAACATCGTGCGCAGGGCGATGCAGGTATCGAGGTTACCGTCGAACCCGACATAGCCCACCGCACCGGCGTACGGACCGCGCGGCTCGGGTTCCAGTTCGTTGATGATCTGCATGGCGCGGATCTTGGGCGCGCCGCTGACCGTCCCCGCGGGGAAGGTTGCGGCAAGCAGCGCGAAGGCGTCGCAGTCGTCGCGCAGTTCCCCCGTCACTTCCGAAACGATATGCATGACATGCGAGTACTTCTCGATGACCATCAGTTCCGCCGGGCGCACCGTGCCGGGACAGCAGACGCGCCCGAGATCGTTGCGCCCGAGGTCGACGAGCATCACGTGCTCGGCGCATTCCTTCGGGTCGTTCCTGAGTTCCTCGGCCAGCCGCGCATCCTCCGCCTCGTTTTTCCCGCGCGGGCGCGTCCCGGCAATCGGCCGCACCGTTGCCAGTTTACCCTCGAGCCGCACGAGGATTTCCGGGCTGGAGCCGATCAGATAGCGCGCGTTGTCCATCTTGATAAAAAACATGTAGGGCGAGGGATTGACCGCGCGCAGGCAGCGGTAGATGTGCAGCGGTTCCTGTTCGAGCGGGTACTGCCACCGCTGTGACGGCACCATCTGGAAAATGTCGCCGGCACGGATATACTCGAGCGCGCGCCGCACCGCGTTTTCGTACTGTTCGCGCGTCTGGTTCGACTGTCCGCGGATGGGGGTGCGCTCACTGCCGGCCACCGGGAGGAGCGGCAGCGGTTCCGCCGTCGCTGCCGCCAGCGCCTCGCGCATCGCCTGCAGCCGGGCCGCCGCCGCGTCATACGCCGCGCCGCTGTCGCCACCGGGAAAGACATACGTCAGCAGATGCAGGCGGTTGAGCACGCGGTCGAACACCAGCACCGTTTCCGCCACGCGCAGGTCGAGTTCCGGGAAACTGCCGAAGGCGGTTGCCCCCTTGAGTTCGATGTCCTCGAAAGTGCGCACCGTCTCGTAGCCGATGTAGCCGACCGCACCGCCGGCAAACCGCACGCCGATATGCGCGGGTTCGACCGGCACCGCGCGGAAGGCGCGGCGCAGTTCGTCAAGCGGCTTGTCCGTCGGTAGCTGCTGCGCGGCATCGCCGTTGTGGCGGATGGTAAAGATCCCGTCGCGATAGGAGAAGCGGCGCACGGCACCAAGTCCGAGCATGGAGAGGCGCCCGATGCGTTCCCCGCCTTCGACACTCTCGAGCAGGTAGGCGTCGGGATAGCCGGCGGCGAGTTTCTGGAAAGCGGCGATGGGGGAAAGAATATCGTTGACCACGCTCGCCTGCAGCGTGACGGCACGTCCGGCGGCGAGCGCAACCAGCGCCTGTTCTTTTTCAGGAAGTATGGACAGTTTCATCGACCGTATTCCCGCCCTCACCCTGCCCTCTCCCGCGGTGCGGAGCGGGCGAGGGTGGAAACGCTACTTTTTGTACATCTCCTTCGGATCCATCATCGGCGCGCCTTCGGTCACCCACTGCCCGTTCTCCCAGCGGCGGTAGAAACAGGTGTAGTAGCCCACGTGACAGGCAGGCCCGTGCGGTTTGCAGGTGAGAATGAGGCAGTCCTCGTCACAGTCGACGTGAATGGCGAGCACGTCGAGAAAATTGCCCGACTCCTCACCCTTTTTCCAGAGTTTGCTGCGCGAACGCGACCAGAAGGTGGCGCGCTTCGTCTGCTCGGTATAGGTGACCGCCTCTTCGTTCATGTAGGCGACCATGAGGATCTTCCCCTGCTCATCCTGCACGATGGCGGGAATCAGCCCGCCATCCTTGTACTTGAGTTCCTGTGCCAGTCCCATAACTCACCTCATCAGTATGTTGGTGCGACGGTGGCGAGTATAGCACCGCCCTGCAGCAGCGTCAATTGCGCTGGCGCATCACGCGGCCCGGGCTGAGGAACGACACCCCCTGCCCGTGCGACAAACCGATCATCACCGACTCGACCAGCGGCGCCACCACCGGCGTATCGCTCTGCCACTCGATGACGAAGTTGGCCCCGGTCCCGCTCTGGTCCTCCTCCGGCACGAAATAATCCACGGTGGCGAGCGGCGCCAGCACCTGCGGCTGCGGCAGGTAATCACGCACCAGTTTGCCGTTGCTGTCGAAATAGAGCACTTTCGTCACGGTCACCGCCTGCCGCGGGTCGGTATTGTGCACCGCCACGAAGGCCGCCAGGTCATACAGGCGCTCCGGGTCCTTGAACGGCACGTTCGAGTAGACCGGCAGGTAGAGCAGTTGTCCGCGCAGTTTCGGCACTCCCGCGTCAGGCAGCGTAAACTGCGCCGGATCATAGGCCACCGGCACCGTGGCCGCGTGGCGCGGCGCCTGCTCCGTGCATCCCGCGACCAGCAGCAACAACACTCCCAGCACAATACAGTGTTTCATGGCGGCCTCCATTTCCTGCGTCAGTATACCCTTTCCGCATGCGCTTGTCACGATACCGCGCGGGTGGTATGCTCGCGCCATGACCGACACCGATACCGACCGGCTTGCCGGCACGCTGCTGGGTACCGCTTTGGGCGATGCGCTCGGGCTGCCCTATGAGGGACTGCGTCCCGCGGCCATCCGCCGACGCACCGGTGGCGCCATCGCTTTTTTCCGCCTGCTGCCGGGTATCGGCATCGTTTCCGACGATACCGAGCAGTCAGCACTGCTGCTGCAGTCGCTGCTGCGCGCCCGTGCTGCCGACGGCAGCATCCTGCCTGACCGCGCGGTGTGCCATTTCCGCCGCGCGCTCGCCGGCTGGTTTTTGCGTCTTCCGTTCGGTACCGGGCTGGCCACCACGCGCGCCTGCCTGCGGCTGCTGTGCGGCTGTGCCCGGAGCGGCGTGCGCAGCGCCGGGAACGGCGCGGCCATGCGCGCTCCGGTGCTCGGCGTGCTGCTGGCCGACGATCAGGAGTTGCGCCGCACGCTCGGCCGGGCAGTAGCGGAAGTAACGCACACCGATCCGCGCGCGGTCGAGGGCACACTCTTTGCCGCAGAACTGGCGGCGCTGGCTGCCCGGGCCGCGCCTGCTGCCGACCGCAATGCACTCGCCCGGCAGGCGCTCAGCGTGGTGGCGGAGAGGGAGCTGCTTGCCGCGCTTACGCGCGCGCTGGAGTTTGCCGCCGGCAGCGACAGCGACGAGACCGCAGCCGCATCTCTCGGCACCTCCGGCTACATCGTGCATTCGCTGCCACTGGCGCTGTTTGCCTTCGTGCGTCACGGTGCGGCAGCGCTCGCGGCCATCCAGTGCGCCATACGCGCGGGGGGGGACACCGATACCACGGCGGCCATTGCCGGCGCGTGGTGCGGCGCGCTGCACGGAGCGCAGGCACTGCCGGCGCCGCTGGTCACGCGTCTCTGCCCCGGCCCGTACGGCACGCGTCATCTTACGCACCTGGCCGCGACAGCGGCGGGCACCGCTCCGGTGCCGCCACATGTCTGGCCGCTGGCACTGCTGCGCAACCTGCTGCTCTATCCCGTCATCCTCGCGCATGCCGCGCGCCGCCTGCTGCCATGGTAGCCGACATCGCCGTCATCGGGGCGGGCGCGGCGGGGATGATGGCCGCGCTGCATGCCGCGTCAGCCGGCGCACGCGTTATCGTGCTGGAGCAGACCACTGACGGCGGACGCAAACTGCTGCTCTGCGGCGGGGGGCGCTGCAACCTGCTGCCGTCAGTAGCCGACGAGCGGCGCTTCCGCACCTCCTCGTCACCCAACACGCTGCGCCGCGTGCTGCGCTCCTGGCCGCTGGCACAACAGCAGTCATTCTTCCGCGAGACGCTCGGCCTCACGCTCGTCACCGAAACGGACACCGGCAAAATATTTCCCGCG
>CAZWUZ010000037.1:0-18442 GCA_964637655.1 uncultured bacterium
GTCTTGACGACTACAGCAAAATCTTTCGAATACTTGAAACGTCTGGATGAACTCTACCGGCACGCCATCGTGATAGATTACAACCGCGACCCGGTCATCCCGGACAACGGCAGCGCCATCTTCATCCATATCCGCCGCGCTGACGGGCGTCCGACCGCGGGCTGCATCGGCCTCTCCGAGGTCGACCTGCTGGCCCTGTTGCGCTGCTTCCCGGAGCATGCCAAGCCGCTCATCGACATCCGCCTCACCCCGTAACCGGCACGTACTCCAGCATCACCTGATGCACGCGGCCGCGCCGCACCTGCTGCACGGTAAACTGCCAGTTGCCCGCCTGCTGCCGCTGTCCGGGGACCAGTTTGCCGCCGAGTTGTGCGCGCAGCCACTGGTCGACCGTCAGCTGCGGGTCGGTGATGACCGGCGGCAGCGTCAGCGAACAGCGCTGCGCCAGCGTGGCAAAGCGCAGCGCCCCGCCCACGCGGAACACGCGCTCCCCCACGCGTACCGCCTCCTCGTTGCGCTCGTCGAATTCATCCTCGATGTCGCCCGCCAGTTCCTCGATGAGGTCTTCGAGCGTCACCATGCCGAGCACCGCGCCGTTTTTCCCCTTGACGATGGCGAGGTGGTGCCGCCGGGCGATGAACAATTCGAGCATGGTGTTGAGATCGGCGTCCGGACCGACAAACAGCACCGAGCGCAGGAAACTGTCGATGCTCACCGCGTCGAGCCGGTCGGCAAAGACCGCGACTTCCTTGATGTTGACGTAGCCGGCGATGCCGTCGGCATCATCCGTTTCGCTTACCGGGTAGCGCGTGTGCATGTTGCCGCGCGCCAGGGTAAAACTCTCGCGCAGCGATACACTGCGCCGCAGAAAGACGATCCATTCGCGCGCCACCATAACGTCACGTACCTTCAGTTCGCGCAGGCGCACCGCCTTGCTGATAATGCCCGCCTGTTCCGCCGCCAGCGTGCCGTCAGCATGCGCCGCGCGCGTCAGCGTCTGCAGGTCGGCCACGCTGACCTTCGCCACCGTCTCACGGTCGCCCCCGAACAGGCGTGAAAACCGTTCCGTCAGTTCGATGAGCGGATGCAGCAGGCGGACCGCCAGCGCCGGGGCAACCACCCGCGCCAGCCGCTCGCCATGCGTCACCCCCAGCACCTTGGGCAACAGTTCCGTCCCCAGCAGGATGACCAGGGTGAACACCGTCGAAAAGAGCCAGAGCCAGCGCTCGCCATAGAGGTCGGCGAATTCCCCCCCCGCCACCGTCGCCCCGCCGGTATGCGCCACGGTATTGAGAATGAGAATGGCGGCGATGGGGCGCCCCACCTGCTCGCGCAGCCGCAGCCAGGTGCCGGCGTAGGCCTTGCCCTCCTGGTGCAGCGCCTCCATGCGCAGCGGGTTGACACTGAGCAGCACCGCTTCCGCCAGTGAACAGATGAACGATACCCCAATGGCCACGGCGCAGCTGATGAGAAAAACGGTCATGCGTCACCTCCGCAACCGCCGCCACTGCAACCGCAGGCGGCTTTTCCCGTCGCCGCCTTCTCCCACGCCTCGCGCCCCTCGCGCCAGGCAAACCAGGCGAGTCCGAGCGAACCGAGCGCGTCCATCCACCCCAGGCCGCAGCAGGCAAAGAGCGCGCTCGAGACCAGCAGGATGCCTGACATCCAGATGCAGGTGAGGGTACAGGAGGCGTCGGCGAGTATCGGCTCGCTCTGCAGCACCGTCCCGATGCGCTTCTTTTCCGCGTACAGCCACCACATCACCGCCAGCGAGATGCAGGCGATGATGGTCCCCGCCAGCGTCGTCTCGGGGCGTGCTTCCGTCAGCAGGTTGTAGAGCGCGCCGACAACCAGTCCCGCGGTGAGCAGGAAGAAGCCGACGGCAGTGACGCGCAGCGCCTGCCGCTCGAAGCGGTCATGCTCCGCCACCGCGCTGCGGCGCATACGCCAGACCATGTGGGCGATGCCGATGCCCGAAAGCGTCTCGACAAAACTGTCCACGCCGAACCCGAACAGCGCCAGCGTCTCGTCCTGCACACCGAACCAGACCGACACCACGCCCTCGATAATGTTGTAGGCGACGGTAACCAGCGACAACCACCAGATCCGCTGCAGCATGAGCTTCTCCTTCTCCGTGTTCATGCTACCACCCGCCTGCCGCAACGTCAACGCGGTGGACAGCATCCCGACGGCAAGTTACCATGCCGTCGTTCAGGAGGTGCGGCTATGCGCATCGTTGCGGGAGGTCTGCTGGTCATGCTCACGGTTGCCGGTCTCGCCGCCTGCGGGCAGCCGCCGGCCTCCGTGCCGGTCATCGGCTATGTGCAGTATGTCGAGGCGCCGCAACTCGCCGACGGACTGGCCGGGTTCACCCGGGCGCTCAGCGATGCCGGCCTGCGTGACGGGCAGGATTTCGTCATCGACTACCGCTGCGCGCAGGGGGAGATGGCAAATATCCCGCTCATTCTCAGCACCTTCGCCGACCGGCGCGTCGCGATGGTCGCCACCAGCACCAATCCCTGCATGCTCGCCGCCGCACAGCGCGTGCGCGACGTGCCCGTGGTCGTCACCGTCACGCTCGACCCGGCCATCTGCGGCGTGACCGTCATCCCTCCCAATATGACCGGCACCTACAAACCGTTCCAGGCCGACACCTTCGTGCAGGTGCTGCGCGCCTGCCACCCGTCGGCAACCGTCATCGGCCTCCCCTATTCGCCGCACGAGGCGCATGCGGAATACGCCGCCGGCGCCATCCGCGACGCTGCCGCCGCGCAGGGAATACGCACCATTCTGCAGCCGGTCAGCGCGGTCAGCGACCTGCCCGAGGTGGCGCGCGCACTGGCCGCGCAGGGCGCGCAGGCCTTCGTCGTCGCTTCCGACAACACCATCTATACCGGGCTGGAAACCATCGTCGCGGTCGCCCGCGAGAAAAAGATCCCGCTCTTCGTCACCGATGCCGGACTCAACGCGCGCGGCGCCGCCGTCGGCTGGGGGCTCAACTATCACGACTGGGGGTATGCAAGCGGCCAGGTCGCGGCGGAACTGCTGCGCGGCAAAACCGTCGCCGAAGTGCCGCTGCGCAGCAATGACCGCTTCCGCATCGATATCAGCGACACGGAATGCGCAGCGCAGGGACTCCGTCTCTGTATCCCCGTCAGCGGTGTGCGCGCGCCTGCCCGCGGCGCGCTGACCGCTACAGCAGCCCGATCTGTTTCAGCGCTTTCCGCACGCCCGCCTTCTCCGCCGCGGTGAGTTTCGGCAGCGGGGCGCGCAGGCAGCCGCCCGGCAGCCCGAGCATGTTCAGCGCTTCCTTGGCCGGCGCCACGTAACCCGGATCGTACTCGAGGAAGATGTTAAGCGCCTGCAGTTTGCGGTTGAGCGCCCGCGCCGCGCGGTGCCTGCCCGCCAGCGTCAGGTCGTACAGTTCGACCATTTGTTTCGGCATGACGCAGGCCGCGGTGGAGTAGAGACCCGACGCCCCGACGCAGAGCGCCGGGTAGAACTGGCTGTCAATGCCCGTACAGAGCGAGCGCCCGGACGGCGACAGGCGCAGCATTTCGCTGAACTCACCCATATCAGCGGAACTGTTTTTGACCCCGATGATGTTCGGCACGCGCATGAGTTTCGCCAGCAGCGCCGGCCCCATCGGGTTGCCCGTGTAGAGCGGGTTGTTGTAGACAACCACGGGACAGTCGACGTTGCGCGCCACCGTGACATAATGCTCGTACAGCGACTGCGCCGGCAGTTTGAAGTAGTAGGGCGCGGTGATGATGACCGCGTCGGCGCCCGCCGCGTGTGCCTCGTTGCTCAGCAGGATGACTTCGCGCGTGCTGCAGGCCGCGGTCCCTGCGACCACCGGCACGCGCCCGCGCGCCGCGCGCGCCACCGCCGCCACCACGTCGCGCTTCTCCTCGCGCAGCAGCGACGGGAATTCACCCGTGCCGCCCACCGGCATCAGCGCGTGCACCCCGTTGTAGACGAGGTACCGCGTGATGGTCTCGATACCCTTGAGGTCGACCTTGTCCTGCTTCGTGAACGGGGTGACCAGTGCCGGGATAACGCCTTTGATGTCGCTGCCGGTGACTTTTTTGCGGGCCATGGACGGCCTCCTCTACGCGTGATGCACGAGCATAGCACCATCATCCCGTGCCGTCAACGCGCGCGCCTGTTTACCGGCGGATCAGTTCATCGAACCCCTCATCCGCCGCCGGCGGTTCGAACACTGCCGCGCCCCGATCGAACAAGTCGCGTGCTTTCGCCTCGTACCACCGTTCCAGATGCTTCCGGTCTTCGGCAAACTGTTCATCGCTTACCGCCGGCGACACCTTGCTGATGGTCGCCGGGCAGCGGTGGCGGTAATTAGCGAACCACCGGGGAAAATCATCGAGGGCGAACCAGTGGCAGACGAGCTGCACATCCGCGCCGTACCGCTGCCGCAGTTTGCCGGTAAACCAGGCGCGCCGCACGCGCTTGAGCAGGGTGTGTTCGACCACGACGGTATCGTACTGCCGCAGCCGGTCAAGCATCCGCCGCCGCAGCACCCAGTAGCTGCGCAGGATCTGCCGCGTCGACGGATTGACGCCGTCCGGCCAGAGTTCCTGCTGCACCGCGAGGATATCGAGACACTGTTCCGCGACCAGGCCGAGGCGTGGACGCAGCTCATGCTCGACATACCACGATTTGCCGCAATTGTTGAAGCCGATAACCAGATGCACCTGCCGGCGCGGTCGTGTCATGGGTTCCTCCCGGGCAACGCAAAGGCAGGGTAGCACCACCGGCACCGCCCGTCAATGCGCCATCCGTTGACGCCCGGTGCCGCGGGTGCTACCATGCCGCGACTGTATCTGTGCAGCTGGTTCCATGTTTTCCTCTCCCCACGGAGAGGGGACTGATTGGCTGAATAGTTGCGCGCCACTGAACTGAAGGAGCAATTCGTGGAACTGCCGGTCACCGGGGTCACCCGCGTCGAGGTCGACCTCGACGCGCTCGCCGCCAACTACCGCCGCCTGCAGGACGCTGCCGCCCCCGCGGCGGTCATGGCGGTGCTCAAGGATAACGCCTACGGGCACGGGCTCGAACGCGTCGCGCGCGAATTGTACGCCGGCGGCTGCCGTAAGTTCGCCTGCGCCACGCTTGGCGAAGCGCTGCAATTGCGCCGGCACTGCCCCGGCACGTACGACCTGCTCATCCTGCGTGCCCTCACCGCCACGGAACTCCCGGTGGCCATCGCTGCGGGCTGCGCCATCATCATCAACAGCATGGAGATGCTGCAGCGCGCGGAAGCCGCCGCCGCTGCCGCGGGCACCACCGTGCCCGTCCATCTCAAGGTCGACACCGGTCTCGGACGCCTCGGGGTTTTGCCCGACGAAGTGCCCGCCGCCCTGGCCGCGCTGCCGCAGGCGCGCCATCTTCTGCTTGCCGGCATCTGCTCGCATTTCGCCATGTCGTGGCGGCGCCACGAGTTCAGCGAGCAGCAGTTCGCGCTCTTCCGTACGGCCATGGCGCAGGCACGCACCGTCAGGCCGGACCTCATCGCGCACATGGCCGCCACCGCGGGCCTGCTCACCATGCCTGAGGCGCGTCTCGATATGGTCCGCGTCAGCAGTTTACTGTACGGACTCAGCTACCTCAACGAATGGCCGTGGGGCCTGCAGCCCGTGCTGCGCTGGGTCGCCCCGCTCATCCAGGTGCGCACCTACCCGGAAGGGTGGAATATCGGCTACCGGCTGCTCTACCGCGCGACGGCCAACCAGCGCATCGGCACGCTCGCCGTCGGCGCCGGCGACAGTTTCCCCTACGCGCTGCGGCTCAAGGGACACGTACTGCTGCGCGGGCGGCGCTGTGCCATCCTCGGTATGTCACTCGACCAGACGATGCTCGACCTGACCGACGTGCCCGACGCCGCCACGGGGGACGAAGCGGTGCTCATCGGCCGCGACGGCAACGACGAACTGAAAGCGGAGGAACTGGGCGGCATGGCCGGCACCTCCTACGGCGAAATTCTTTCCCGCCTGCCTGCCCGTCTCCCCCGTCTCTACCGGCGGAACGGTCAGGTGGTGCACAGCGATCACCACGGCTTTGCCGGGTGAACGGTCCCGGCAGGTTTCCCGACGTCGCCGATTCTGCTATACTGCCGCCAGCAGGCACTGCTGTTCCTGCTACCATGCTATCGGCCAACGGGGAACGTATGAATGCAGGTACGACAAACTGACCCTTTACGACATGGTTTTTGTCCCGCACAGGGTACAGCAGGAGGATATCATCGCGCGGCGCGGCCGGGCCCATCGCGCCTTTTCTTTCCGCCCGCGCATCATCCGGTCATACGCAAAGTTTTTCGTGCGCTTCCCCGGCTACTGCTGGCGGGTCGTGAAGGCCTCAGCCGGTATTCTCGCGGTCTGCCGCAGCGCACGCCGGGAGGAACGTCTGTCCCCGTGCGATCTGCCAACCGACCGGCGCGGTTGACCGCCAAAGCCGCCGGCCGTGGCTGAACCGGTCCCCGTACGCGAAACACCGCGCGACATCCTGCGACGGGTTGAGCGTCTTGGCCTGCATACCCTGCCGCTCCCCGTGCTCGAAACCATGGAACGCGATCTGGCCAACGAACAGCAGGCGCTGCGCGCGCAGGCGCGCGCCGTGGAGGTCGAGGTTGACACGCTGATTGCCGCGGGGAGCGGGGCGCATCTCCCGCCGTTGCGCCGCCGCCTGCGTACCATCGCCCGCCACCACGATGCGCATGCAGCCGAGCGCCGCAAAATCACGGATGCCATCGAGGAGCGCATCCTCCGGCAGAACCTGGTCACCCGGCTCGGGTCACCCGCGCGGCTGCACCTGCTCGACACGGCCGTCATCCTGCTCATCCTCACCGTGCTCGGCCTGCTCACCTGGGAATTCCTCACGCCGGGTCTCAGCCCCGCCCAGCTCACGGTCATCGCCCTGCTCGATACCGCCGCCTGCGCCCTGTTCCTCACCGACTTCTTTCTGCGCCTGCACTGCGCCCGCTCGCGCCGCTGGTTCTGGCGCACCTACTGGCTCGACTTCGTCACCTCGCTTCCCGTGCCGAGCGCCGAACTGCTCCGCTACGGGCGTGCCGCCCGCCTCGTCCGCGTGCTGCGCCTCGCCCGCCTGCTGCGTTTCCTGCGGGTGCTGCGCGCCCTGCGCTACGCCCTCTTTTTCTGGCTCGGCCTGGAAAAACTCGACGAGGTGCTCGACATGCGCCTGATGAAGCGCTCGCTCCTCTTCATCATCGCCTTCATTGTCTGCGGGTCGCTGGTCATGCTCTGGGCGGAAGGTGACCGGCATGCGCCGGTCGGTACGTTTGCGGACAGCATCTGGTGGAGTTTCACCACCCTGGTCACGGGCGGGTTCGGCGATATTCACAACCCGCAGACCGCCTGGGGTCGCGTGCTGACCGTCGTGCTCGTGCTGGCCGGGATGACCGGGGTCGGGGTCTTTACCGCCACCCTCACGTCGATCCTCGTCGATGACGACGCGGACGACAATCTCGCCGACATGCGCGCCGACCTCGACCGCCGGCTCGACGCGCTCGCCGCGCGCCTCGACGAACAGCAGCCGCCGCCCGGCTGAACGTTCGTGCCGGCTACTCTCCGCTGAGCTGCACGTCCGCGGTCAGTACCGCCAGCAGGCGGGGCGTTGACTCCGCCGTGTAGAGCGGGATGCTGTAGGTCACCATCCGCACGCGGGCGCCCGCCCCCAGCACATCGTTATACGGTTCGCTCCACCCTGCGGTACCGCGCTGCGCGGGAATCCGGTACCAGTCCGTCGCCGTGTAATCACCGCTGCGCGCGATATCCTTGACCCGCACGTTGCGCCCCTCGCGCCACGCGTAGGGCGAGGCCAGTCGCGCGCGCGACCCCGGCGCCATGCCCGGCGCGTACGCCAGCGCCGAGCCGAACACCTGCGGCCGCGCCACCGCAAACTGCCGCACCTGCTCCTGCGCCGCCGCCAGCGTCGTTGGCGGCGCCGCCTCGAGTCGCGCCGCGAACTGCGCCAGTTCCCGCTCGATATATTCCTGCCGGTCGGCAGTCACCCCCGGCACCACCGGTGCGGTCAGCGCGCATCCGGTCAGCAGCACCAGCGAAACCAGCAGCAGTACACGCATAACGTTTCTCCTCAATACGTGATGGCGCGCAGCAACGCCGCGCGCAGCAGATCAGCGGTAACCGTGAACGGTTCCGCGTGAATAAACGGCACCTGCAAAGCCGCCGCCACAATCGTCTCAACCTCTGCCGCCCGCTTTACCGGGTCGAGGCCGAGATCACCAGGATGCACCGGCAGCCCGACCGCACGCAGGAAGGTTTTCGCCACCGCCGCCTCGTCCAGCCGCTCCTCGAGCAGCAATTGCGCCATGACCCCGACCGCCACCAGTTCGCCATGCAGGAAATTGCGGTGCAGTTCAGTGCAGGCAGTCAATCCCTGCGCCACCGCATGCGCTGCCGCCAGCCCGCCGCTCTCGAAGCCGATACCGCTGAGCAGGATGTTCGCTTCCACCACCTGCCGGAACGACGCGCCCGGCACCCCGCTGCGCAATTCCTGCAGCGCGGCCGTCCCGTGTGCCAGCAGCTGCTCGCGGCACTGGTACGCTATCGCCAGCGCGCCGCCCGTAGGTCGCGCCCCGCGCCCTGTCCGTGCCGCGGGATTCTCCATACAGCAGCGCGCTTCGTAATACGTGGAGAACGCATCCCCCATGCCGGCGGCCAGGTAGCGCGGCGGCGCCGCCGCGAGGATGGTTTCGTCCGCCAGCACCAGCAGCGGGTTGGTGCGGCTGTATTCCACCGTGTCAAATACCCCGTCGGCGCGGTAGATGACCGAGACCGCCGCTGTCGGCGCGTCGGTCGACGCCGTCGTCGGTACGGTCACCACCGGCACCCCGAGACGGTTGGCCGCCATACGCGCCGTGTCGAGGCACTTGCCGCCACCGATGCCGATGATCACGCCGGCACCCGCCGCGCGGAAGCGCGCGGCGACCCGCTCCACCTCCGCGACTGTCGATTCGCCGCCGAAGGTCTCATCCGTCACTGTCAGTCCCGCCGCCGTCAAACTTCCGGTCACCGTCGCCAGCAGCACCTGCCGCCGGCCCGGGGTGATGAGTACCCCCGCCCTCACGCCCGGCACCAGGTCGCCGAGAAACTCCCCGAGGCGGGCGAGTACGCCCGGGGCCTGCACGTACTGTGCCGGCGCCATGAACAGCAGCGGCACCGTTTTGCCGCCGGTTTCGTCAGCAAAGCGCGTGATCGGGTCATACGCGGGTATCGTCAAGAGAGCCTCCTCTGTCTGCGCCGCTATGTTCCAACACGCAGAGCATAACAGCCGCATCGACGCCGGTCAACCCGCGCAGTTGCCATGGCCGGCAAAGACGTGTATGATACGCGCTGTTTGCAGGAGGGGGCATGGGCTGTTCGATTGCGGGCATTATCGACGAAACGGGCCGGCGCTTCACCGGCGATGACATCATCAACTGCATCGCCATGATGGCCCTGCGCGCCAACGGGCTCGGGGGCGGCTTCGCCGGCTACGGCATCTACCCCGACCACGCTGACGATTTCTGTTTCCATGTCATGTACTCCTCGGAAGAGGCGCAGGCGCAGGCCGAGACCCGCCTCCGCCACGACTTCGAGGTGCGCGACAGCGAGCCCATCCCCACGCGCGAACTCAAGGAGATCACCAACCGCCCGCTCCTCTGGCGTTATTTTTTGCAGGTGCGTCCCGCCATCCGCAAGCAGTTCTACGACCTGTCCGAGGAGGACATCGTCACGCGCGCGGTGATGGCGATCAATGCCGCCGAGTTCGGCGCCTACATCGTCTCCTGCGGCCGCAACATGGGCATCTTCAAGGGCGTCGGCTATGCCGCCGACATCGGGCGCTTCTACTGCCTCGACCGGTACGCGGGGTACTGCTGGACCGCACACGACCGTTTCCCGACCAACACCCCCGGCTGGTGGGCGGGGGCGCACCCCTTCGGCCTGCTCGACTTCTCGCTCGTCCACAACGGGGAAATCTCCTCGTACGGCACCAACAAGCGCTACCTCGAGGAATTCGGCTACGTCCTCTCGCTGCGCACCGACTCCGAGGCCATTCTCTACCTCTTCGACCTGCTGCTGCGCCGGCACAAGCTCCCCGTCGAACTCGCCTACAAGGCGCTCTGTCCGCCGCTGTGGGAGGAGATCGAGCGCATGCCGAAAGAGGCGCGCGAACTTCACCGCCAGATCCGCCTCATCTACGGCAGCGCGCTGATCAACGGGCCGTCCGCCATCATCATCGGCACCGGCACGCAGATGATCGGCTTTACCGACCGCGTCAAGCTGCGCCCGCTCGTCGCCGCGCGCGGCGGCGGCCGCTTCTTTCTCGCCTCCGAGGAATCCGCCATCCGCCGCGTCTGCGCGCAGCCGGAAACCGTCTTCTCCCCGCATGCCGGGGAACTCGCCATCGGCGGCTTTGCGGCGAAACCGCGCCGCGCCAGGGTACACACATGAAAAAGGGGATGCTGCTTTCCGACTACGTGGTCACGCGCGACCCTGACAAGTGCATCAACTGCGAGGTCTGTGTCCGCCAGTGCGCCAATGCCGTGCACAGCACCGACCCCGACACCGGGAAGGTCGAGGCCGACAGCAGTCAGTGTGTCTCCTGCCTGCGCTGCGCCACGCTCTGCCCGACGCAGGCCATCAGCATCGGCAAAAACGAACTGCAGGTGCGCGGCGAAAACAACTGGGAGACACGCACCCTCAAGAACATCTGGAAGCAGGCGGAAACCGGCGGCGTGCTGCTCACCGCCATGGGCACCGACCGCAACTTCAAGATCATCTGGGACCACCTGCTCATCGACGCCGCGCAGGTCACCAACCCCTCCATCGACCCGCTGCGCGAGCCGATGGAACTGCGCACCTGCCTCGGGCGCAAGCCCTCA
This sequence comes from uncultured bacterium, assembly GCA_964637655.1. GTDB lineage: Bacteria > DAOPZR01 > DAOPZR01 > DAOPZR01 > DAOPZR01 > CAZWUZ01. Next base: position 10,922 of record CAZWUZ010000037.1, read on the forward strand.
CGCCTCGAGTACGTGCGCGAGCGCGGGCAGTACCGCGCCACCACCGTCATCCCGCCGCAACTGCAGCTCAGAACCCCCATCATGTTCGGGGCGATGAGCTACGGCGCCGTCTCGCTCAACGCCTGCCGCGCGCTGGCGCAGGCGGCGCAGGAACTCGGCACGTTCTACAACACCGGCGAGGGGGGGCTGCACCGCTCGCTCTACCCCTTTGCGGCCAGCACCATCGTGCAGGTCGCCTCGGGACGCTTCGGCGTTACCACCGAGTACCTCAATGCCGGGGCCGCCATAGAGATCAAGGTCGGGCAGGGCGCCAAGCCGGGCATCGGCGGGCATTTGCCGGGCAAGAAGGTGACCGAAGACGTCTCGCAGACGCGCATGATTCCCGTCGGCAGCGACGCCATCTCCCCTGCCCCGCACCATGACATCTACTCCATCGAGGAACTGGCGCAGCTCATCGGCGCGCTCAAGGAGGCGACCGCGCACACCAAGCCGGTGAGCGTCAAGATCGCCGCGGTGCATAACTCCGCCGCCATCGCCTCCGGCATCGCCCGCGCCGGCGCCGACATCATCGCCATCGACGGGGTGCGCGGCGGCACGGGCGCGGCCCCGCTGCGCACGCGCGACAATGTCGGCATCCCCATCGAGCTGGCGCTCGCCGCGCTCGACGCCCGCCTGCGCGAGGAGGGCATCCGCAGCCGCGTTTCGCTTGTCGCTGCCGGCAGTTTCACCAATTCCGCCGACGTGCTCAAGGCCATCGCGCTCGGCGCCGACGCCGTCTACCTCGGCTCCGCCGCCCTTGCCGCCATGGGCTGCCACCAGTGCCAGAAATGCTACAGTGGGAAATGCAACTGGGGCATCGCCACGCAGGACCCGTACCTGGTCAAGCGGCTCAACCCGGACATCGCCACGCGGCGCCTCGTCAACCTGGTGAAGGCGTGGAGCCACGAGATCCAGGAACTGCTCGGCGGGCTCGGCATCAACGCCATCGAGTCGGTGCGCGGCAACCGGCTGCGCCTGCGCGGCTTCGACCTGCACGCGCACGAACTGGCCCTGCTCGACGTCAAGCAGGCGGGGGAATCGCTGTGAAGAAGATCGTCTTCCGCGAGGAGTACTGCATGGCCTGCCGGCTGTGCGAGATCCACTGCCTCACCGAGCACTCGCATTCGAAGAAAATCCTCAAGGCGTACAAGGAGGAGTTCCCCACCGCCCTGCCGCGCCTCATCGTCGAGCAGAAGGGGATCGGCTCCTTCGCCCTGCAGTGCCGGCACTGCAGCGACGCCCCCTGCCTCGCCGCCTGCAGTTCGGGCGCCATGCAGCGCGACGCCGACGGGCACGTCATGTGCGACACGGATAAATGCGCCGGCTGCTGGATGTGCGTGATGGTCTGCCCCTTCGGGGTCATCCGCCGCGACACCGCCGGCAGGAAAGTCGCCGCCAAGTGCGACCTCTGCCCCGACCGCGACGTCCCCGCCTGTGTCGCCGCCTGTCCCAACGAGGCGCTGGTCTTCTGCCATGAAGATTCTTCGCCCGCTCCCGCGCGCAGCGCGGGCGAGGGCGGGGGTAAGGGCAGAAAGGGGTTGCCGTGAAAAAAATCCCGGGCCTCGTCATCATCGGCAACTCCGCCGCGGGCGTTGCCGCCGTCGAGGCCATCCGCGCGCAGGACGCGCAGGTGCCCGTGACGGTCATCAGCCGCGAAGCAGGCAGCGCCTACTCGCGCCCCTTCATCATCCACCAGCACGACCAGCCGCGGGTGCTCGCCTATCGCGACGCCGCCTTCTACAAAAAACATGCGGTCACCCTGCTGCACGCAAACGTGGAGAGCATCGACGCGAAGAACAACATCGTGCGCGCGGGCACACGGCAGGTGCTCTACACGAAACTGCTGCTGGCGGTGGGCGGCACGCCCGTGCGCCCCGCCATCCCGGGACTGGAACAGAAACATGTGTTCACCCTGACCACGCTCGACGATGCGCAGCGCGTGCAGCGGGCGGTCAAAAATAACTGCCGCGCCGTGGTCATCGGCTGCGGCATGATCGGTATCAAGGCGGCGGAATACCTCAGGGAACTCGGGGCGCAGGTCACCATCGTCGAACTGCAGGAGCGTCCCTTCGCCGCGGTACTCGACCGTGACAGCGGAACGCTGGTCACGGAACAGCTGCGGCAGCACGTCACGCTGCTGCTCGGCGACAGCGTGACCCGCATCACCGCCACCCACTGCCTGCTGCAGAGCGGGAAAGAACTTCCCGCCGACATCGTCATCTGCGCCATCGGCGTCGTCCCCGACCTCGCGCTGGCAAAGAGCGCCGGACTGAAGGTCAACCGCGGCATCGTCGTCGACGCGAAACTGCGCACCTCCCGCCGCGACATTTTTGCCGCCGGCGACTGCGCCGAAGCGCTCGATATTCTTGCCGGCGAGAAGCGCCCGCTCCCCGTCTGGCCCGTCGCCTACCGGCAGGGGAAAATCGCCGGCACGGTCATGGCCGGCGGCAGGGCTGAGTACCCGGGCGCCTTCCTGCTCAATTCCGTCTCCGTCTTCGGCCTGCCGCTCATCACCCTCGGGCTTTCCACGTTGGCGGACGCCGAGGAACTGGTGCAGGCCACTGCGAAAAAGCAGTCCTACAAGAAGATCCTGCTGCGTGACGGGAACATCGTCGGGGCCATCCTCGTCGGTGACATCGACCGCGCCGGCATCATCACGGGCCTGATGACCGACGGCATCTGTGTCGAACCGTTCAAGCACGACATCCTCAGCGATACCTTCGGCTATATTTACGTGCCGAAAGAGTTCCGCTCGAGAGAAGTGAGCCCGGTCGAGGTATGAAAACGGTCACCATCGACGCCGCGCGTCTCGACCATAGCGCCCTCAACCGCGAACTGCGCGCGCTGGCCGCGGAAGAGGTGGAACGCGTCAGCGTCAGCAATGTGCTCGGGCAGCGCTATATCGCCGCCGGCCTGCCGGCGAAGATTGCCATTGACCTCACCGGGGTGCCGGGCAACGACCTTGGGGTATTCATGGACGGCCCGTCCATCACCGTGCACAACAACGTGCAGGACATGACCGGCAACACCATGGGTGGCGGGCGTATCGTCGTGCACGGCGCCTCGGGCGACCTGCTCGGCTATGCCATGCGCGGCGGCGAGATCATCGTCCGCGACGATGTCGGCTACCGTGTCGGCGTGCACATGAAGGCCTACCAGGAACTCTGCCCGACGCTGGTGGTCGGCGGGGTCGGGCACGACTATCTCGGCGAGTACCTCGCGGGGGGCATTATCATCGTCCTCAACCGCAACGACGAGAAACTTACCGCGCACCATATCGGCACCGGCATGCACGGCGGCGTCATCCTCATGCGCGGCACCGTCGAGCCGTGGCAGCTCGGGCGCGAGGTGGGGGTCAGCGCGCCCACCGACGCGGACCGCGCACTGCTCGCCCGCACCATCACTGCCTTCGGCAAAACCTTTTCCCTGCCGGTGCAGCACCTGCGCCCCGGCGATTTTGTCCGCTACGCGCCGGTCAGCAGCCGCCCCTACGGCAGTTTATACGCCTACTGAATTGACCGCAACCGGCAGGAGCAGGAACCGCCGGTAACAGGTATCCGCTGCTTCTCCCGTTACGCCTGTGTTCAGCGGTTGACCGGCAGCGGCGTGTCGCTGAGGGTGCCGATGGCGGCCGCCCGCTGCTCGAGGGGGAGCGCCTCGTCGACGAGGCCGGTGGCGCGGCAGATTGCCGCGATACGCTTCAGCGCCGGCAGCAGGTTCGTGCTGGTGGTGCCGAACAGGTGCTCCTGGATGGCGAGCGCCTCGCGATAATGCCCTTCCGCCGCCACGAATTTTCCCTGCTGGTCCTCGGCCTGCGCGAGCAGCAGCAACGTCGCAGCGTATTCCGGGCCGGTGCGGGCGGCGAAGAGTTCGAGAATGTTCAGGCGCCGGGTGAAATGAAATTCCGCGTCAGCATGGTCGAGCAGCTGCTGATTGAGGCGCCCGAGTTCGAGATGCTGATTGGCCCAGGCGGGGAGTTGCGACAGCACGCGCCCTTCGACCATGGTCAGGGCGCGCGTCAGGAACGTATCGGCATCGGTCAGCTGCCCGCCGTCAACCAGCACGCCCGCCAGCTCGTTGAGCGCCGCGACCAGTTTCGGATGGCCCGGTGCGAGGCTGCTTTCCAGCGCCCCCAGCGCGCGGGTGTAGGCACCGGCGGCAGCGGCATGATGGCCGCCGTCCCGGTAGGCCCGCGCGACTTCCAGCAGCGTCGCCGCGAAACGCGGGTGATCCTCACCCGGCCGCCCCTGCCCCAGCGCCGTCGCCGCGCGTTCCAGTGCCGCTGCCCGCATGCTGTGGTTGCCCCGCACCCGGTAGGCCTCGCCAAGGTCGAGCAGCACGTCGATGATCTGCGGATGACTGTCGCCGAGCGCCGTCTCGATCCCCGTCGCCGCCCGTTCATACAATGCTATCGCGCGGTCCTGGTTGCCGTTCGCCTGGTGCATCTCCCCGAGCAGGTCGACCACCGTGGCAACGCGCGGGTCGGCGATCCGGGCGATGCCGCCGAGGAAGGAGAGCGCCCGCTCAAAGAAGCCCGCGGCCTCGGCATGGTCGCCCGCTTCGCGGTTCACCTGCCCGAGCGCCAGCAGGGTTGCCGTGACTTCCGGATGCCCGGCCGGCAGCGCCTGCTGCTGGATGGCCAGCGCCCGGCGGTAGTAGGCCTCGGCCTGTTCGTACGCACCCCGGGCGCGCAGCGCTTCCGCGTACCGGTACATGACCTGCGCCGTGCGCGGGTCATCAGCCCCGAACTGCGCCGAGGCCTGCGCCACATTTTCGAGCGTCACGGCGACGGGTTCATCCGCCGTGGCGGGCATTGCTGCCAGCAGCACTATCAGCATCAGCACTCGGTACATGGCACGCTCCTCAATCCGGTCACTGACAGCATCAGGTGAGAATCATTCAGGCAACTGGCGGTCATGCTAACATGCCTGCCGCGACCGTGCCACCCGGAACATCCGGCGCGGCGCTCAGGTGTCCCGTTGCTGCTTGAGCACCGTCTTTACCATGCGCCCGAACGCACGGTCCTTCTGCCGCCGCTGCGCGTAGGAGAGTTCGTGAAATTCTGATTCGCGGCACAGTTTGCGGTAGCGCTGCAACCGCTCGTCACTGAGCGTGCCGTCCGCCACCGCCGCGCGCACTGCGCAGCCGGGCTCATGCCGGTGCGTGCAGTCCGCGAAACGGCAGCCCGCCGCCAGCGTGGCAATGTCGGCGAAGGCCGCGGCCAGCCCGTCGCCGGCACCCACCAGCCCGAACTCGCGCATCCCGGGCGTGTCGATGAGCAGCGCGCCCCCCGCCAGTTGCAGCAGCTGCCGCCGCGTGGTGGTGTGGACTCCTTCACCGGTGCCGCTCACCGCGCGCGTCGGCAGGTCCTCACCCGTCAGGCGGTTGAGCAGCGTGGTTTTGCCCACGCCCGACGAGCCGAGCAGGCAGCAGGTCCGCCCCGGCGGCAGCAGCGCGCGCAGCGCGTCCAGCCCGTCACCCGTCGCGTTGCTCAGCCGCAGCACCGGCGCGGTGATGCCGGCACGCCTGATCTCATCCTCCCGCTGCGCCGCAGCCGCGGCGCTCACCAGGTCGGTCTTGCTCAGGATGAGCTGCGGGGTGATGCCGCCGTCCGCCACCGCCACTAAGTAGCGCTCGAGGCGGGCCACGTTGAAATCAACCTCGCAGTCCTGGATGATGAATGCAATATCGAGGTTGGCCGCGAGCAGCTGGCAGTCAACGACCCTGCCCGCGGTCTTGCGCTGCAGCAGCGTGCGACGCGGCAGCACGGCATGGATAACAGCAAGGTCGCCCGTTGACGAACAGGTCGCCGTCACCCAGTCGCCCACCCCGGGAAGGTCGAGGGCGGTGTCCGCGGTGAAACGCAGCCGCCCGGCCACTTCCGCGCGCAGGTCGCCACGTTCACCACCTACCATATACGACTCGCGGTCGACCGCGATCACCCGGGCAACAACCTGCCCCGGTTGCAGCAGCAGCGCCGCCGCTGCCGCATACTGCGCATCATAGCCGAGTGCGGTCAGCGGGTCCATGCGCTACGCCGCTTTCTGCGCCACGTAGACACCGTAGCCGTAATACCGGTGCCCGGTTGCGTACAGTTCGATTTCCCGCTGCTCGGCCGCGACAATGGCCCGCGCCGCGTCGCTGTGGTTGTGCCGCGCGAGAAACGCAGCGAACCCCGCCTGCAGCGGCCCGTAATAATTGTCGCGCCAGCAGTGTTCCGGCAGCAAGCAGTAGCCGAGCGGCGCATAGCCGCTCTCCTCGAGCACGCGCAGTTTTGCCGAGGCGACGTCAACACCCGGATACTCCGCCTGCCAGTGCTGTGCGAGCGCCGCCGGGCGCGTGGCGGTACACCAGGTGAGTTCCGAAACGACCAGCACGCCCCCGGGTTTCAGGAAACGCCGCCAGTCCGCCACGCCGCGGGCAAACCCGATGTTGTAGATGGCCCCCTCCGACCAGATGAGATCGTACTCACCGTCGGCAAACGGCAGGTTCTCCATCGGGCAGGCGAGCGTCGTGATGCGCTCAGCCACCCCTGCCGTCATCGCCCGCTGCGTCAGTACCGCGAGAAATTCCGGCAGGAAGTCGACCGCGGTGATACTGGCCTGCAGCCGTTGCGCCAGCAGCAGCGTCGCCGCCCCGGTGCCGCAGCCGATATCAGCCACGCGCTGCGGTGTCGCACAGGCACGCAACGCCAGTGCCAGCGCCTGCTCCGTCTCCGCCTCGCCACCCGGCCCCTGCCGCGCATTGCGCTTATGCAGATCTGCCAGCAATGCAAATTCTTCCACGACTGTTCCTCTCCGTACCGCCTCATATCTGCTTCTTTTATCTTCCCACAATTATCATATCTTACGATATTACTTATCTTGTGTCAATACTCATACAAAAAAGAAGACAAAAACGATTGACAGTACACGGGATTTTTGCTATCATGGAATAACGATGTTCAAAGGAGAGGGAACCATGGCAGAGACCTCGTTGCAGAAGCGCATCGCCGAGCGCGCGTACCAGCTGTTCCTGAAACGCGGCGGGAAGCACGGGTATCACCAGCAGGACTGGATGCAGGCGGAGAAGGATATCCGCGCGGAACTCGCCAAGCCGGCAGCCAAGGCCCCCGCGAAAGCGGCGCCGGTGAAAGCCGCGGCCAAAGCGGCCAAAGCCCCGAAGGCGGCGAAGAAAGCAAAGAAGAGCGGCAAAAAGTAATCCGGCTGTACCCCAACGACCGGCAGGTCATCCCTGCCGGTCTTTTATTTCGCTCCTGCTGACGTCCTCCGTAAAGCATCCGTTCAACCGCAGTCGCGCACTGCGCCGGACAATTCTACCAGAAGGTTTACGCGCTCCTCCTGACGTCCTCAGTCAATCAGCGCGTACCACCACCGTCACACACTACGCACAACACTGATTGTGCAACAGGTCTGTTCATAATACTTTTAGAGGGGTAACTGTTCAGCCACCCACGCATCTTGCAGAGCGACCCTTTGGGCC
>CAZWUZ010000038.1:0-17814 GCA_964637655.1 uncultured bacterium
CGCCATGGTTCTTGATGACCGTCACGCGCAGGTGGCGGGTCGGAATGGCCGGCAGCAGGAAGGTCTGCCACCCCTCACGCGCCTCGATTTCGACGGTGCGCGCCTCCCACCAGTTGATATCGCCTTCGGGCATGGTCTCGAGGCGCAGCACACGCGCGCAGATGCCCGTGTCATGTCCCGCGGGGACCATGACGCGGATGCCGCCGATGATGACGGGGCGGTCCCACGCGAACTGGAAACGGTGCGGGCGGCGGTCACCCGGCGCATTGCTCCACGCGGTGACGGGATTCCCGTCGTACATCGCGCGCACGCCGGTAAGGCCGCCGATGGCGGAGGTCCAGGTGTCGACAGTCGCCATGGTCAGCAGGTTCTCCGCCCGCGCCGTTCCCGCCACCAGCAACAGCATCAGGCATACCGCTCTCACCACAGAGCACACAGAGAACGCGGAGCGTCTCCTCCCGCGCGTATCGTTCACGCCTTTTCCCCGACAGCCGGAATCACGCTCCGCCGCATGCCCTCTGTGTGCTCTGCGTGCTCTGTGGTGCAAGCCGTTGCAAGGGTCATGCGGGGGGCTCGAGGTGGCGGTAGACCGCGGTAAACAGTTCGCTGACCGCGGCGGCATCGTGCTGCAGGTCGGCCCAGTCATAGCGCTGGCTGAAAAGATGCGTGCGCAACTGCTCGCGCCCGACGGCGATTTCGCGTACGTCGTCCTGCATGTCGCCGGTGACGACAGGTGCGGCCGCATAGCGGGCGGGCACCTCGAGCAGCGCCATGGTATCGTCGTAGACCTCGCGCAGGGTGATGGACCGCTGCTGCAGCGACAGTTCCTGCTGCAGGCACCCGGTGAGCGCGGTGGCCACTTCGCCCGGGTCGAGCCCGAGCCCCGCGAGGCGCGCGACATCAAAGACATGCTTGAGGCGCTGCCCCTCTTTCCCCTTGCCGAAGGGAATGCCCAGCGTGCGCGGCCCGAGGGTGAGCAGCTTGTCGCCGGCCAGCCCGGCAGGGGTGGCCACCTCGGTCGTCGCACTGCTGCGGTAGAGGTCGCCGCAGGCGACCGGTTTCATCTGCCCCGGGTAGGGGGCGGAATGGAGGATACAGTCGAGCATGATGAACGACTGGTTCTCTTGCTGGAAGAGCGGACGGTAGAAAATCTCGAAACTGGACAGCGGCAGCCACGGCTTGGTCTTGTGCTGGCGGTGCACCCAGCGGGTGAACACCCCCTGCCCGTCAGCGACGGCAGCGACCGCCTCGATGATGCGCGAGCGCGATTCCGCGGTGGCGATATCGACATCGATGGAGAGACGCTGCGGTTTATCCAGCAGCAGGAGTTGCGAGTTGCCCCCCTTGAAACGGTAGCGGAGCCCCGCGCGGCCCAGTGCCGCCACCAGTTCGAGGCAGTGCACCGCCTGCTCGGCCAGCACCGGCCCGATGCTGCCGCGCACCTTCTCGATATGCCGTTTCGTGAACTGCCCGCTGTCACCGACTGTCTTCATGCCGCACCTGCTGCCTTTCTCAGTTGTAATTCCCCAGATTGAACCCGCACCACGGCTTGAGGCAGAAGCCCTTCTCCTGATGCGACACGCAATTCAGGTCCGCCTTCTTGTCCAGGCCCGTGGCGATGAGTCCCGCAAACATGCGGATGTAGAAGGTGGCGCGGGTCGCCTCGTCGTAGCGTTCCCAGTCCTCGCTCCAGTTGTGCTGCGTCTCGTTGTACTTGCTCCAGACGATGCCGGCGATGTCGCGCGGATGCCAGCCCCACTTGAGCATCACCCGCGTCAGCATCTGCAGGTTGGTCGGCTTGAGCAGGTGCGGGTTGGGCACCTCGAGCGCGTAGCGCACGCAGGGGGGCAGCGCCTGCAGGTCGAGTTTGCCGAGCAGCGTGCGGCGTTCCTGCGGCGAGGCGAAGTGGCGGCTGTCAAAATGCCGGTGGAATTTTGCCAGCGCGCTGTTCGTATACTCCTTGACGATGCCCATGAACTCCTTGGAGTAGACGGGCATGGTGCAGGACAGTCCGGCCGCGTAATCGGCCGCGTCGCGGAAATGGCGGCGCAGGTGCATGATCTGCGTCAGGTTGAGGATGGTGCGCGGGATGGTGATCTGCACGGGAATGCTGCGCGCGATTTTCTCCCCGACCTTGTAGACCTGCACCTTGTGCTTCTGGTGGGTCGAGAACGCGCACCGGATATCGCGCATGTAGACGGGATCGCCGAAGGCGGAGAGGTCGAGCGACACCGCCTCGCGCCCGTGTTCCCCGGGCCCGACGGCAACATCGGTGATGACCAGCGGCAGGTTCGTCACCAGGCGGCACTCGTGCATGATCTTGTGGGTGAGGTACTCCATCACCCGCCCGAGCCCGTCGTAGGCCTTGCCGTATTCGTAGGAGACATAGCGGTGGCGGCGTCCCGAGGAGATGCCGTACTTGGTTTCGAGCGCCTCGTTGAGATGCCCGATCCGGGTCAGTTCGTCATAGGTTTCCGTGTCGCGGCGGATGCGCCAGACGAAATGGTAGCCCTGCCCGGTGACGAGCACCAGCGGGCGGATGCCGTAGCCGGCGAGCACTTCCATGACCTTGCTGTAGACCGGCTCGAGGCGGCGGAAGATGGCGAGCGGCTCGAGGTAGATCTCCCCGCCGAAATCGAGGTTGAAGTACTCGATGTCCATGACGACGACGAGCGAGCGCTTGTCCCACAGCGAGCGGAAGACATCGAGCCCCTTGCGCAGGATCCAGTCGAACCCCTCATTGGGCGAGGAAATGACCGCGTCGTCGTTCCCCTTCCACGTCAGGTATTCGCCGTAGCCGACGAGATACTCCGCGGTGAAGGTCTGCACGTCCTCGGAATGCCCGCCGCAGTACTCGACCATGCGCGCGCGCACGTGCTGGTTGCGGTAATAATCGACCTGGTTGAGCATCGTCTCTCTCCTCAGCCGCCCAGCGGCTCGGTAAAGTTCCACACCCGCAGCGCTTCGCCCGGCCGCCCGATTTTCAGGATAAGCGCCACCTCACTGCCGTCCTGAAACCAGTCGACGCGCACGCGGTGCGTGCCGCGGCTGAGGGCAACCGTCGCGGTCTTCGCCACCGGTCCGTGACTGCCATCGTTGTCAATGACCGGCACATCGTCGATATACAGCCGCGACCCGTCATCCGACGTCAGTTCGATGACCCAGGTGTCGGTGGCAGTCGCGGTGAACGTGCCGGTGTACTGGATGGCGAAATCGCTGGAGGCATAGCCGAAGGGCTGCATGTTGCGCGGGCGCTGCTTCGGCACGTTGAGTCCCGGGGTGTAGAGCAGCGTCGCGTGCGGGGTGAGCGTGCTGAAGTCAGGCAGCACGTCCTGGCTGCGGTTGATGCGGTAGAAACGCCCGACCAGCCAGCCGCGATGCCGCCCCGTGTTGCCGAAGAGCGTGGCCACCCCGGTGTCCTCGTCAGGCAGTTCGTTCGCGCCGGCCAGCAGGCCGGCGGCCGGGGTGAAGAGCACCTGCGCCACCTCCTCGCGATTGAACCTGATCTCCCGCCCCTTCTGCTGCAGCGTCAGGGTGGCGGCATCCATCCCCGCGACAATCCCCTGGTAGGCGGTCTCGTCCCACAGCACCACCACGTCAGCTGCCGCCGCAGTCGCCAGCAGCAGCACCAGCCCCGTCAACAGTATGCGCATCGTACTCCTCCTACTGCGCCATGGCGCGTGCTTCCGGCGTAATGGTCAGGCCGATGGCCTGCGCTGCCGTATCGTTGAACGCCCCGGCGCGACCGGCCAGTTCGACAATCGGCATGGTCGCGGGGTTCTCGCCACGCAGCACGCGGGCAAGCATTTTCCCGCCCGCTTCGCCCACCGCGGTCCAGCCGATGCCGAGCGCTGCCGTCGCCCCGCGCGGCACGTACTCCGGGTCATTGAGCACCAGCGGGATGCGCGCGTCGCGCGCGGTCTTGATGATGGCGTCGAGCGACTGGATGGCGGTATTGTCGCCGGTGATCCAGATGCCCTGCACGCCGCGTGCGATCAGCGCCTGCGCCGCCTGCATCACTTCGTTGGTATTGTTGGCCGCGACCGCTTCGAGCGTCACGCCGCTGCCCGCCAGCGCCTGCTCCGCCACCCCGATCGCCTTGACCGAGTTGGGCTCCGCGGGATTGTAGATGGTGCCGAGCTTCGTCGCCTGCGGCACCAGCAGGCGCATGAACTTCATGGTGTCAGCCACCGGCGGAAACGACGCGATGCCGGTGAAATTCGGCTTGTGCTCGGTCAGCGAGGTGCCGACCCCCGCCCCGAGCGGATCGTAGGTGTAACAGAAGACCACGTTGGTGGTCCGTACCGTGTTGGCCGCTCCGGCCACGCAGGGGGTCGACATCGGGATGATGGCATCGATTCCCTGGGACTCGAGCGACTGCATGATCGGTGCGATGTTGGCGATTTCGCCGGCCGCGTGCTTGCGGATCAGCGTCAGGTTTTCTCCCTCGACAAACCCTTCTGCCGCGAGACCAGTCACGATGCCGCTGATGCAATTGTCGCACGCCTCGTCCGGCCCGAAATAAACGATCCCCACCGTTTTGTGTCCCGCGCCGCCGGTGGTCGCCGGTTGCGTGTCGCCACCGCAGCCGACCAGCATGAGCATGCCCAGCAGCAGCCAGAAGAATTTCATCGTTGTTCTCCGTTCATACATACTGTTCCTGTAGTAACGCCGCCACTGACTCGTCAACGCGGTCGCGGCGGCGCAGGGTATCGAAACGATTGAGCAGGTCGCTGACGCGCAGGCGCTGTTTTTCCGCCCCCTGCAGGTCGCAGGCGATCTCCCCGCGGTGCATCATGATCAGCCGGTCGCCGAGATTGACGGCCTGCGCCATCGAGTGCGTCACCATCAGCGTCGTCAGTTTTTCGCGCGTGACGATCTCCGCGGTGAGCCGGATGACCTGCTCGGCGGTGCGCGGGTCAAGCGCCGCGGTATGCTCGTCGAGCAGCAGCAGGTCGGGGCGCCGCCAGGTCGCCATCAGCAGCGTCAGCGCCTGCCGCTGCCCCCCCGAGAGCGAGCCGATGCGGTTGTCGAGCCGGTCCTCGAGCCCCATATTGAGCGCACGCACGCGGTCGCGCAGCTGCGCGCGCAGTTTCGCCGGGATGCCCCAGCCGAGATTGCGCCGCCGCCCGCGCCGCGCCGCCAGCGCGAGGTTCTCGGCGATGCTCATGTCCGGCGCCGTCCCCGAAAAGGGATTCTGGAAGACGCGCCCGACCAGCCGCGCGCGGCGGTGCTCACCCCACTCCGTGATATCGTGCCCGGCCAGCGTAATGCGCCCCGTGTCGGGGAGGAACGTCCCCGCCACCGCGTTCTGCAGCGTCGACTTGCCCGAGCCGTTGGTGCCGATAACGACGAGGAAATTGCCGTCCGCGACGGTCAGGTCGATGCCGCGCAGGGCGCGCACCTCGTTGGGCGTCCCCGGATTGAACGTCTTATGCACCCCGCGCAGTTCAAGCATGGGCCACCTGCTTGCGCCGCGCGCGCAGCGCCTGCGGAATGACGAGCGCGACAAAGACGAAAACCGCGGTGACGAGTTTCAGGTCGTTGGGGTCCATCCCCCAGCGCAGGGCGAGGGCGACCATCTCGCGGAAGATGACCGAACCGAAAACCGCGCCCGTCAGCGCGTAGCCGAAGGCGCTGCTGCCTACCAGTGCCTCGCCGATGATGACACTCGCCAGCCCCCAGACAACCATGCCGATGCCCATCTGCACATCGGCGAAGCCCTGGTACTGTGCGAGCAGCGCCCCCGAGAGCGCGATGAGCGCGTTGGAGAGCGCGAGCCCGAGCACGATCATCAGGTCGGTATTGACCCCGAGCGCGGTGATCATCTGCGGGTTGTTTCCTGTCGCGCGCATCGCGGTCCCCAGGTCGGTGCGCAAAAACAGGTAGAGCGCGCCGGTGGCGCCCACCGCCACTACGAGCATCAGCCCGAGCATCACCACGTCGCGGGACGGCGCCTCCCACCCTGCAAGGTTGACGCGTTCCGCCCCGGTCCACGCCGTGCCCCACTCCTCCGCCCACGAGGCCACGGTGCGGTCGTTGAGCAGCGGGACATTGCTTTTGCCCATGATGTGCAGGTTGAGCGAGTAGAGCGCAGTCATCACGAGGATGCCGGCGAGCAGGCCATTGATGCCGAGTTTGAGGTGCCGGCGGTGCGCGACGACGCCGAAGACGACGCAGAGCACCACCGCGGTAATCGCCGCCGCCAGCGCGCCGCCCCCGCCGATGAGCACGCCCGCCCCCGCCGCCGCCCCGAGGCCGATGGCGGCGTTGGTGTGGACGACCCCGGTGAGCGCGCCGGCCACGAAGCCCGCCAGTGTCGCCGCCAGCGTCGCCGCCAGCGGGTTCCAGCCGCCGGTGATGAGGATGGCCGCCACTGCCGCCCCGAGCGTGATGGATCCGTCGGCGGTGATATCGGCGAAATTGAAGATGCGGAAACTGATATAGACCCCGAGCCCGAGCAGGGCGAGGATGAGTCCCATGGTGAGTGAGCCGAGCAGCAGCGTCATGATGTCACCGCCACGACGCGGCAGTCAGCCATGGAGCACACGGAAGCCGCACCGGCACTGCAGGGCTTCACCGGGACAACTCCAGCGGGGCAGTCCACAGCGCGCCGCGGATGAATTCGCTTTCGCCCACCCCGGTCAAGTCCCGCGCATCACGCAGCAGGTGGAGTACCGCCTGCGCCTCCTGCTGCGCGAAAAGGGTGCGCACTGTGTCCCCGAAGTCGAGTTTGCCCGCCGCCAGCGGCTTGTAGGAGAACGCCACCGCGTGGCAGTGGGCGAGGATGCCCTCCGCGTAGGGGCGCAGCAGCGGGGCCAGCGGGCCGGCTGCCGGCGCGTCGCGCGCCACCACCCCGACGGCAAGTATGGTGCCGCGCTCGCAGGCGCGGTCGACGGTGTAACTGATGCTGTCGCGCACCGCGGGAAAGTCGAGGTCGGGCGCGGCGAGTGCCGGGGAGCGGCGCAGCGCGGCCCCGACCAGGCCCGCCGATTCCGCAATCAGCGCGAACCCGGCCACCGGGACCGGTGCGAGCACCTCGCGCAGCAGCGTGCCGAGCGCCACCGGCGTACCCGCGCCGCCGCTGAAACGCGTCTGCCGCGCGAACGGCCCCTGCAGCGTGACCCCGTACAGCACCGTGACAGCGGGAACAAAGGCGGCGTCGCCCGCCAGATAATCGGGCACATCGCCGCCATCGGTGGGGAGGTAGACCGCCGCCCCGCCCGCGGCAAGATACTCGCCGTAGCGCTCGCGGCATTCGTCATGCGTCGTCCCGAAGGCGCCGAGGCCGAAGCCGATGGTCCCGTCCGGATACGGTTCAGTGCGCGCGTCCGCTGCCGCGTAGGCGCCGGGCGTACCGCTGACCCGCACCTGCAGCCGCGCGTCCGCCTGCAGGACGAAATCCGTGCCGGCACTGCCGGCGGCAGCGGCCGGCGGCACCACCGCCAGCAGGCGATCGAGTCCGCTCATGGCGAAGACCGCGCGGATGCGCTCGCTCATGCCGCGCATGCCGAGTGTGCCGCCGATGCCGCGCAGTTCCTTGAGCGCGCGCATGACCACGCGGATGCCCGCGGAACTGACATACTCCAGCCCGGCCGCGTCGAGCACCAGCTGGCGCGCACCGCCGCGGATGCTCTCCGCCAGCTCGTTGTCCAGTTGCGCCGCCCAGTAGGCATCGAGGCGGCCGGCGACAGTCAGGACGAGGGCGCCGTCAGGTGTCGTGGCGCGCGTGATGGTCAGCATGATGGCCTCAACCGATAATCTCTGACGCCTGCTGCCGCAGGCCGGGCGGAATGCTCAGCCCGAGCGCCTGCGCCGTCGCCAGGTTGAGCAGCATAGCACTTTTCTGCACCGCCGTAAACGGGATGCGGGCGGGCGCTTCTCCGCGGAGTACTCGCCCGGCCAGCAGGCCGGTGGCATGACCGCTCGACTCGTAATCGCGGGCCAGCACGACGACCGCTCCTTCGCGGATGTTCTTTGACGCCACGCCCAGCAGCGGGATACGCGCCGCCGCCGCCGCCTGCCCGATGGCGGTGAAACAGGCGTCGTTGAGATTGTCGGCGATCTGCACGATGGCGTCGGGACGCCGCGCCACCAGGGCCCGCGCCGCATCAGTCACTTCCGCCGCGGTGCTGACCCCCACGCTGATGAAGGTCATACCCGCCGCGCGCAGCGCCGCGCGCTGCCGCTGCTCGTTGACGACGGAGTTCAGTTCGCCGGGGGTGTAGAGCGTGCCGCAGGTCTGCGCCTGCGGCAGCAGGGCGCGCACGAGTTGCGCCACCCCGGCGTAGTCGCAGACGGTGTAGATCCCGGTGACGTTGGGCGCGTGTTCGGTCAGCGAGGTGCCCGCCCCCGCGGCGACCGGGTCAGCGACATACGTGAAGAGCACGGGGACGCGGGTCAGGTGCTGCAGCGCCGCCTGCAAGGTCGGGGTGGAGAGGGTGATGACCGCGTCGGGCGGGTTTGACGCCACGCCCGCGATAATGGTGTTCAGCGTCGCCATGTCGCCCTGCGCCGATTGTTCGGTCACGGTCAGGACCAGCCCCGTCTCCCGCAGGCCGCGCCGCACCCCGGCCAGCGCCTCTTCCGCTGACGGCGACTCGCTGTAACTGACGATGGTAACGCGCCGGGGCGTGCTGTCCGCGGCCGGGGCGCCGCGCGGCTGCAGAACGCCCTGCCGGCGGATGCCGTCAGCGCGGTCGCGCACCGCCGCGGGAATGCGCCAGCCCGGGGCTTTGCCCAGCATATCCTCGTCGATGAGCAGCTGCGGCGGGGTGACGTCCTCGATGGCGATGCTCGCGATGTTCCGGCCGAGCAGCACGTCGGCCGCGAGGTTGCCCGTGCGCCGCCCGACTTCAAGGTAGTTCGCCCCGAGGGTGATGAGCGCCCCGTGCCCCATGTGGTCGGCGTTGTTGGTGAAGAGCGGGAGCCGGGCGTCATGCGCCACGCGGGCGACGACATCGACTGCAACTTCCACCGTGTTGTCGCCGCCGATCCAGATTGCCTCGACCCCCTTGCCGGCCAGCGCCAATGCCGCCTCGCCGACCCCGGAGGAATTGTCCACGGTCACCTCGACCAGCTCGATGCCGAGTTCCGCGCAGATACGCCGCGCCTTCTCCATGCAGGCGGCGCTGCACGCCTCGCCCGGGCACCAGACCGTGCCGACGCGCTTGAGCGCGGGGTTGATCTCGCGCAGCAGGCGGAAGGTCTTCTCCACCGGCTGGAAGGTGCCGATGCCCGCGAGGTGCGCCGGATGCTTCAGCGGGTCGGCGCGATCGATGCCCACCCCCGCCCCTGCCGGGTCGGTGACAATGCCAAAGATGTGCTGCGCCCGCCCGTCGCGGTTGGCGTTGGCCACCGTCTGCAGCCCGGGAGTGCTCATGGTGATGACCAGGCGGAACCGCCCGTCGCTCACCTGCCGCGCAATGGTGTTGGCCGTGGCGATATCGTTCTCCGCGTTGAACAGCGTCAGAGCGATTTCCTGCCCGTCACGCAGCCCGCGCGCGTTCAGCGCCTCGCGCGCCCCGCGCACCCCGTCATCCAGCGTCGGGCGCGACGAGTACTGCACGATGGCGACGGGAATCTTCTCCGGGCGCGGGGCCACCCGCCGGTCCCAGTCCGCAGCGAGCATAATGCCCGCCAGCAGCACCGTCAGCCCGACCGCCAGCCCGAGCCGTCTCATAAAAAGGGGACACATACCTTTTTATTCATCAATCGATACTCCGCGCGGAACGCAGGCGGGAAATGAGCGCCCCGCGTGCGCTGCCGCGCCCGATTTCGAGGTTGGTTACAGCCACGCGGTTGATGGCGCGCACCGTATCGCCACGCCACGCGTCGTGCTCGCGGTAGCCCCAGATATCGTGGATGGCGTAGGGTTTCCCGTCGACACTGCCGAGATACAGCATGATATGCCCGCTCAGTTCGAGCACCGTGGCGCCACCGATAGCGTCGCGGGTAAGCAGCGCGTCCTTCTCCACATCAGTCATTCCGTGAGTCAGCCCCAATGACCTGCCCACCTGCCCCTGCGCGGTGGAGTTGCGCGGGAACTGCACCCCGTGCGCGGCAAAGACCTGCTGAATAAAGCGCGAGCAGTCCTGCTCCCCGTACATGCCCCCCCAGCCGTAGGGGGTATTGAGCATCTCGAAGGCAGTCTGGATGAGCGAGCGCGGGGTAAGCGGCAGGCAGCCCGTCATGATACTAGCCTTCGCAAACATGGTTTCCATGCGACATTGCCCTTGAGCGTCGCGTATCGGTACAGTGACGGCATTCATGCCGGGATGCAGTAAAGCCGGACGTATGACAACGTTGATGCCCGGAGACGCCGGCATAGTTATCTGTGTCAATCGCAAGCGCGTGCCGAGCCGCACTGATGCGTGGAACTGCCGCAGGTCGTAATCACGGTACAGGTCGGCTTTGGCACAAAACACAGTCGCGGGAGGTGCCTGCAGGTATCCCGTCATCTCTTCACGTGTGCAGAACGCCACCCGGTCTGCCGGCATCCAGCCGTTGGAGAGCGGCGCCACCGCGTAGACCCATTGGCCGTCCGCGCTGGTGTGCACCACGGCCAGCGGGGTGCCGATGTCGTAGGCGCTGTTCTGCAGTTCGTCGAACATCCAGTCGCCGCGGTCGCTGCTCAGCAGTTCTGCCGTAGGCAGCACCCGCTGGTCGGCATAGCCCGTCACCAGCGCGAATTGCGCGGCAACTGTTTCACCGATGGTTTCGATGCTGAGATTCTGCTTGAGGGAGGCAAAAAAGGGCGCGTCGCTCATCGACCCGTCCTTGCGCCACAGCCCCTGCACCGCGATATCCTGCCACGCGCTTTCCAGTTCACGCCGCAGGCCGCGCCCGCTGATGGTCGCGGGATACGCGGTGATATCCGCCACCGTTTTCAGTTCCGTGCGGATGCGGGCATTGAATAAATCGATTTCGGCAGAGGTCATAAGCAGGCGGTCGGGGTCGGGATGCCGGCCAATCCAGTAACCCGGCGTGTTCATCTCCGGCTGCGTGCCCGGGGTCAGGGTCGGTGCCAGCGCATAGTGCCGTTCCACGGTGCACCCGGCCAGCAGCAGCAGCAGCAGCAGGCAGCAGGCCGCGACGCGGAAATTAGTATTGTGTCCCCTTTTTATCATCGGGCGTTCTCGATGGTGTGGAGTTCGGCGCTGACATCGCGGGTCAGGTCGCGCTGCACGAAATCACCACGCGTGGGGACCGCCATGAGCAGGTTGGGGGATATATCGTAGGCAAAGGTCGCCTCCTGCACGGTAAACCCGAGCACATGGCCTGCCTTGCCGCGATCGGCGCTCAGAAAGTGCAGGTGCCAGCCGGGGACATTGATGCCGTTGACATAGGGCGGGAGGCGGTAGCCGATCATGGTGCCGCGCACGTTGCGATACTCGAATTCGGGCTGATTGGCGAGTGCGTCAATGAGACGCGGATAGGGGCGCGCCTGCCGGTGCGGTGCCCGTGTCTTGACCATGCTGAACACCCCCTCGATGCGCACGGCATAGGGGAGGTTAAGCGACGGGAGGATGGCATCGGTCTGCGTGATGAAATTTGGCAGCGAGGTCATCGGGGTAAGCGACTGGCTGAAATCGGGTTCAAAAAAGGTCACCGCGGCAAAAGGGGTTTTCGTCGCGTCGGGCATTTCTGTCACACTGCCGTCAGCCCCGAAACGCCAGACCTTCCCTTCGAGCATAATCATCTCACCATTAAGCGCGTCGAAGGTGCCGATACCGACGTCGCCGCGGCGTTTGAGTTCCGCCAGCGACACCTCACCGTCGTAGACGCTCTCCTGCAGCGCGCTGATGGTCGCCACCTGGAAAATGGTCTCGCGGGCCAGCGGGTCACGCTGATTGCTCACCGTAGCGCATCCCGCCGTCAGCAGGCAGACGAGCAGCACCATGCTGCGCGCGATCATACCGTTCTGTCTCATCCCGTCACCGTTTCCGGAAAGTGTGTGTCCCCGTTGTTGTATGTGTCCCTTTTTTGACGACGGGGTCGGGGGTGCGGTTGTAGACCTTCGAGCCCGCGGGTACGGACTTCACCAGCCAGACATTGCCGCCGATGACCGACCCCTTCCCCACCACCGTGCTGCCGCCGAGGATGGTCGCCCCGGCATAAATCGTCACATCGTTGCCGATGGTCGGATGGCGCTTGCTCCCCGACAGTTTCTTGTCCACCGAGAGCGCCCCCAGCGTCACCCCCTGGTACAGTTTCACGCGGTCGCCGATCACCGTCGTCTCGCCGATGACCAGTCCCGTCCCGTGGTCGATGAAGAACTCCTTGCCGATGCGCGCCCCGGGATGGATGTCGATGCCGCGCTCGGCGTGGATGCTCTCGTTGATGATGCGCGAAACGAGCGTCTCGCCGCGCCGCCAGAGAAAATGCGCGAGACGGTGCGCCATGATGGCAGCGAACCCCGGGTAGGCGAGGATGATCTCCTCGCGGTGCTTCGCCGCCGGGTCGCCCCGGAAGAGCGCCTCGATATCGCCGTACAGCAGTTCCTGGATGGCCGGGAGCGACGCGAGCAGTTCCATGACGATACGCTGCGCACGCGCAGTGCACGCCTTCCGCCGGGCGCACTTCTTCCCGTCGCAGACATAGCAGAACGAGCGAAAAACCTCTTCGGTGAGCAGCTCCTGCACGCGCACGAGGCGCTGCCCGGTGACATACTCGAGGTTGCTGGTGGTTACCGGCGTGGTGCCGAAATAGCCGGGGAAGAGCAGCGCGCGCAGGATGCCGTACGCCTCGAGCACCCGGTCGCGCGACGGGGCGGGATGCTCGCGCTGCTGCCCGAAGCCCCCCTTGCGCAGGTACGCCTTATGCAGTGTCCCGACGATCTTCTTCAGCCGTTGCGATGCTGCCATGGTGTTGGTATCTCCGTTCAGTAACGCCGTCGTTTCGTCAGCCAGTATCCGGGCCGGCGACGGGTGTGTGCTATGATGAGGACAATAACTATGCTACAGCGCAACACGCTGGCGGGTGACACTGCGCATGACTGACGCGGCTGGTATCCCCCGGGTGACACCGGTGTTCAGCTCACGCCAGCGCCGCTCAGCTTCAGCAAGCCATGCAGGGTCGATGGTTGCGTCAGTATCCTGTCCGCGCAGGTCCTGCAGAATGCGCAGCGCCAGACGTTCCTGGTCCTGCACCGGCAATTTGCGGACCTGACTGTGCAATTGCTTCCCGTTCATCCCCTGGCCTCCCCGCCATATGCAGAACCACGTGCTGCCGCACACAGCAACCCCGTTCAGCAGACACCCAATATATTAGCCACCATGCCTGCTGTAGTGTAATGTTTTTTTACGGGGACGTCAACCTGGGCGGAGGAGGTCGAGGAGCTGCCTGAGGTCGAAGGGCTTGGGGAGGGTGGCGCTGACCCCGGCTTTTTCCAGTTCTTCACTGAGCGCATCGAGGTCGAGCACCCCGGTCATCACCACGCAGCGCGCCTGCGGCTGCCGCTGCCGCGCCTCCAGCACCAGTTCGATGCCGGTCACCTGCGGCAGGTTGAGGTCGAGCAGCACAGCGTCGTAGATGCCGTCCGCCAGCGCCGTGCGGGCGGTGGTGCCGTCGCCGGCGCAGACCACGGTCGCCCCGCGTCCGCGCAGGAACATGGCAATGCTCTCCTGCAGCGCTTCCTCGTCATCGACCAGCAGCACGCGGGCCGGCAGGATACCGTTGACCGGCACGGGCGGGCCGGCCGGCACAACCGTCGCCGGTGCGCTGTCCGCCGCAGTCGCGGGCAGGATAATCGTGAAATTCGCCCCTTTGCCGGGGGCGCTGATGATTTCGCAATGCCCGCCATGCGCCCGTACAATGGCGTCGATGATGGCCAGCCCGAGCCCGGACCCTTCGTGGCGCTGTTCCTCGCTGAAGCCGCCCTTGGTGGTAAAGAACGGCAGCAGCGCCTTCTGCCGCACTTCCTCGCTCATGCCGATGCCGTCATCGGTAACCGAAAGGCGCAACAGTCCGTCACGGATATGCGCGGCGATGCGTATGCTCCCCCCGCGCTTGGGATGCAGGGCATGCCGGGCGTTGAGCAGCAGGTTGACGAGCACCTGCTCGAGTTGCCCGGGATCGGCATAGGCGGTCAGCCCGTCGTCAATCAGCACGCGCACGCTGATATTTTCGTTGGCCAGCGGCTGCTTCTGCAGTTTCACCACGCGTTCGACCAGTTCCGCGAGCGGGAAGTGCTGCCGCCGGGGCGGCGCGGGGCGGGCGAAGGCGAGCATGCCGCGGGCTATGCTCCCCCCACGCTCGGTCTGCGCAATAATGGTCTGCCGCCGCTCGCGCTGCAGGACAGTGGCGTCAGGTTCCTCGCTCTCCGCCATCTGCACTACGCTGCGGATAATCTGCAGGATATTGTTGAACTCATGCGCCACGCCCGCTGCCAGCTGCCCGGCCGCGTGCAGTCGCCCCGTCTGCAGCAGACGCTCTTCCGCCGCCTTGCGCGCGGTGACATTGGCAATGGTGCTCAGCACGCGGGTACCGTCAGCGTTCTTGAGCAGGGTTGCCGAGTGAGAGAGCCAGCGAATTTCTCCCTGAGGGTCGAGGATGCGGTACTCAAAATCGCGTATGGGCATGCCGGCCACAGAGCGCTGCTGTTCCGCCTGCACCATGGCCTGGTCGTCGGGATGGATAAAATCAGGAAAGCCGACGCCCAGCACATCCTCGGCCCGCCAGCCGATAACCTCAACGCATTGCGGACTGACAAACTCGATGCGTCCCTGCGCGTCGGTGATGGTAGTCAGCACCGGGCTGTTTTCGACCACCGACCGGAAGCGCTGCTCGCTGGCGAACAGTTTTTCCTCCATGGCGTGACGGGCGGTGGTTTCACGCACCTGCGCAATGGCGCCGATGATGGTGCCTTCGGCATCACGCATCGGGCTGCTCGTATCCTGCGTCCAGCCGCGCCGTCCCGACGGCAGCGTGTACTCAAATTCCATCTGCGACGGTGTCCCCTGCAGCACCCCCGCCAGGCGGGCGATAATACCCGCCGCTTCGAGGAACGGAAAACAGTCGCGCGGGTGTTTGCCGAGCACCTCACGGGCCGGCACACCGGTAATGCGTTCCATCGCGCGGTTCCAGACAAGGTAGCGCAGGTCGTGACCGTACACCACAATCCCGTCGAAGGCGCCGTCGATGACCTGCTCGTTGAAGCGCGTAACTTCGCGCAGTTCCTCTTCCATCTGCTTGCGCGCGGTGATATCGAAGAGTGAAACGAGTACCTGCGGCCCGGCGGCGAGTTTCAGGTAGGTGAACGACGCCTCGAATACCGCCTCGTGTTCCGCCTCGTTCGCCCCGGCCAGCGGCAGGGTGAGTTCCTGCTGCTGCGGACAGGCGCCGTGCGCGAAGCACGCATCCAGCGCGAGGCGCAGGCGGCAGTCGCGGCAGCGCTCGCCATGGCCGCACCCGTCGGGCACACGCAACGCCTCCGCGCATTTGAGCGCCTGCCCGCGGCGTAAGCCGACGACTTCGTCCGGTTCCATGCCGGCGAGTCTCGCCCATCGTGCGGTTCGCCTTGCGCACCGTGCCGGCGGCATCGACGAGAAACAGCAGGACGGGGGCGTGGTCGTAGATGGCCTCTAGTTCCGCGGTACGCTCGCGCAGGCGTTCCTCGACCCGCATTTTTGCCGTCTGCAGTTCCCCTTCGCGCAGGATGCGGCGGCAGGTGTCAGGGAGCGCGGCGAACATCGCCGGGGTCTTGACGAGGTAGTCGGCGGCACCCGCCTTGAGCGCAGCCACCGCCACCTGTTCGCTGCCGTGCGCGGTAAGCAGCACCAGCGGCACCCCGGGCGCCTCGCGCAGCAGTTCCGTCCCGTCGCCATCCGGCAGGCGGTAATCACAGAGCATGAGGTCGATGCGGGTGTCGCGCAGCGCGGTGCGCGCCGCGTCGAGCGTCGCCGCCTGCTGCAGTACCACGCCATCATCGATCGCAGCAAACGCGCGCACCACCAGTTCGCGATGCGCCTCCTCGTCATCGACGAGCAGGTAGCAGCGGGCGGTCCGGTCTACCACGGGCATTTGTTCCACGCCAGCCAGTAGAAGCCGAGTTCGCGCAGCAGTTCGCCGAAGGTGGCAAAATCGACCGGCTTGGTGACATAAGAGTTGGCATGGTACTCGTACGCCTGTGCCATGTCGCGCTCGGCGGCCGAAGTGGTGAGGATGACCACCGGCACGGCGCGCAGTTTTTCGTCGGTCTTGATCTCCCGCAGCACTTCAAGCCCGTCCTTCTTCGGCAGGCGCAGGTCGAGCAGCACGAGATGCGGCAGCGGGTGGATGCTGCGGTCGGTATAGCCGTTGCTCCCGCGCAGATACTCCATCGCCTTCTCCCCGTCATCGACGTGGATAAGGCGGTTGCTCACCCGCGCCTCCTCGAGGTTGCGGATGATCAGTTCCGCATGGTCGTGGTTGTCCTCCACCAGCAGGATGGTCAGCGGTTCTCCGGTCATCAGCAATTCTCCTCAGTGCGTAGATTTTCCGGCAGCGTGAAATGGAAGGTGCACCCCTGTCCCGCGCCCGCAGATTCGAGCCGGACCGCCCCGCCGTGCGCCTCGACGATGCGGCGCACGACGGTCAGCCCGATGCCCGTCCCTTCGGTGTTCGGGTCGAGTTTGTCAAAGAGGCCGAATACTTTGCCCTGATGGCGCGGCTCGATGCCCATGCCGTTGTCAGCAACCGAGAACTCGTAGTCCGCGCCGCGGCGGCGCCAGCCGACACTGATGCGCGGCTGTGCCTGCGTGCCCATGTACTTGATGGCGTTCTCAACGAGGTTCTGCAGCACGCTGCGCAGGCGCGGACGGTCACCCGTCACCTCCGGCAGGTCAGGCGCCACCTCGAGCAGCACCTGCTTTGCCGCCAGCGGCCCGGCAAGCAGCGTGCGCACCTCATCGACCAGCACCCCCAGCGGTACCGTCTCGGGACGGTTGATCATGCGCCCGATGCGCGACAGTTCGAGCAGGTCGTAGATCAGGTTGGCCATCTTGTCGGCGGCCGCCTCGATGCGCTGCAGGTCGCGTCCGACGCGGTCCTGCCGCCCCGCGGCGAGGTCCTGAGCGATGGCCCCGGCGAACCCCTTGATGGTCGTCAGCGGACTCTTGAGATCGTGCGACACAGTATAGGTGAATCGTTCGAGTTCCTCGTTCTTGTCGCGCAACTCCTGCTCCGCCCGCTTGCGCTCGGTGATATCGTGGAAACTGACCAGCGCGGCAACCACCGTGCCATCCGCATCGCGCACCGGGGTGCCGAAAACCTCGAGATGCGTGCGCGTCCCGTCCGGACGCACGACAAGCATGTCATCAACCGCCGATTCGTCGCCCTGCATGGCGCGGATGACCGGCATATCGTCGACCGGATAGGGGACACCGTCGGCGGCGCGAAACGCCTTGTAGACCTCGCCGATATTCTCCCGTGAGGCATCGGGGAGGATGCCGCGCCCGAGCAGGCGCCTGGCCGCGTCATTGGCGATGAGCGGTTTCCCGGTCGGTGCTTCGACCATGAAGATGCCGACGGTCAAATTGGCGAGCATCGTCTCGACCAGCCGGCGCTGGCGTTCGAGTTCCTGTTCCGCCCGCCGGCGTTCTTCGAGCGTGCGCACCAGCGTCAGGTTGGACAAACTGAGTCGCGCGAACATATGCGCGAGTTTCATGTAGAAATCGATTGCCTGCTCGATCCGCTCACGGCTGAAGCGCGGGCAGCGGTCGATGGCGTCGAGATACGCCTGTTCGTCAAACCCGTAGCGCTGTGCCTGGGCGCGGAAAAACGCCGTGTCCGGCGGGTCGTCGTCAGAGAAGAACTGCCCGCTAAAGACATTGC
>CAZWUZ010000039.1:0-17410 GCA_964637655.1 uncultured bacterium
CCGACGGTACGTACGTCAATTTCCTCGCGCCCACCCTGCGCCTCGCCGGCCCCGACGGCGCGCAGGCGGCCGCGCCGCTGGTGCAGACCGGGACGGGACGCTACGAGGGCGAGACCGCGCTCCCCGCGCGCGGCAGTTATCTGGTCAGTGTCAGCGAGGCGTCGAACGGCAGTGAGCGCCTGCTGCTGCGCACCGGGCTGGGCTATACCTGCGCGCCGGAGTACCGCACTGATGCCGCCGCCAGCATTATCCCGCGCCTGCGCCGCATGACCGGGGCGGCCGAGGTCAGCGACCTGTCAGGCAGTTTCCGCCCGCGGCAGCAGCCCGTCTATGCCAATCTCGATCTGTGGAAGCCGCTGCTGCTCCTCGCCTGCGTGGTGTTCCTGTTCGATATCGCCGTACGCCGCGTCGATTTCCGCCTCGCCGAGATCGTCACCGCTTTCCGTCAGTGGCGGGCCGGGCGGCAGGCGGCGGAAAGCGGGGCGGATCTCGCCCGCGTGCAGCGCCTGCATGAGCGCGTGCGGCAGGCACCGCACCGGCAGGCAGCGCCCGTCACGGTGCCGGTCATGCCGCCGCGTCCCGGGAGCATCGGGCGTGCTGACAGCGCCCCGTCAGTAAGTCCCGCGCCGCCGACAGCGAGAGCGCCGGAACCGGTGTCCCACACCGCGCGACTGCTCGAAGCGCGAAAAAAAGCACGCGAACGCTTCGAACGCCCGCAATAGCGAACAATCAGTTTATCGGAGTGGCGGAGAGGCGCCGCGCCTTGTTGCGGTAATTGATATTCATCGCCAGGCGCAGCAGCATGCCGCGCCGGCTGCGCAGCGTGCGCCGGACAATGTGCCGCCAGGCATAGGTCTCGCGCCAGGCAATGCCATAGCCGTCCTGCAGTTCAGCTGCCGTCATCCCCTGCGGCGTGAACACCACCTCGCCCGTGTGGTAGCGGCTCCAGTCGCGCTCGACGATGCGTCCCGCCTCGTCCATCGCCGTGTAGAGTCGCGTGCCGGGGAACGGGGTCAGGATATGGTATTGCGCCGCGTCGAGGCCGGTGCGGTTGACGAAGTCGACCGTGCGGCGGAAGATGCCGGGATCGTCGTCGTCCAGCCCGAAGATGAAACTGCCGAGGATGTTCAGCCCCGCCGCGTGCAGCGTGCGGATCGCCTCGCCGTACTCGCGCAGGTTGCCCCACTGCTTGTTGATCGCCGCGAGGTTCTTCTCCGACAGCGATTCGAACCCGATGAAGGCGTAGCGCCCGCCGCTGGCGGCATACAGGCGCAGCAGCTCCGCGTCGCGCGCCAGCGTGATGTCCGTCTGTCCGCCCCAGACCCGGTGCAGCGGCTGCAGGCCGGCGAACAGTTCCCGCGCGTAGGCGGGATTGCCGCAGATATTGTCGTCGACAAACAGGAAGTCGCGCGTGTCAAGTGCGCTGATTTCCGCCAGCACTTCAGTGACGGGGCGCGTGCGGAACGTGCGCCCGAACACTCCCGTCACCGCGCAGTAGGAGCAGTCGCGCGGACAGCCGCGGGTCGCCTGCACGGTATTGAACCCGGAGATGTAGCGGTGGCGTTCGAGCAGGTCGCGGCGCGGGCTGGCCATGCCCTGCAGGTCGCAAGAGCGCTCCGCACGGTAGGTGCGCTGCAGTTTGCTCGCGGCGCTGTCCGCCAGCACCTGCTGCCAGACGTATTCCGCCTCGCCGATGACCACCGCGTCAGCATGCTGCTGCGCCTCGTCCGGGCAGGCGCTCGCATGCACGCCCCCCAGCACCACCTTCACCCCGTTCGCGCGGAACGCGTCGGCCATGGCATAGGCGCTCGGTGCTTCCGCTGTGAACGCGGTGATCCCCACCAGATCGTACGGTTGTGTAAAGTCAGGGTCGGGACCGACCCGCGCGTCGAAGATTTCCACCTTCCACCCGGGTGGCGTCAGCGCGGCAAGCGTGGGCAGGGTCAGCCGGGCGAATCCCGTCTTCCCCTTCGTGATTTTTCCCCAGAAGCCGCGCGGGTTGCGCGGCAAAACAAGCAGCAGTGTGCGCGTAGCGATAAGACACCCGTATCTTCGTACCCGGAATGCGCCGCCTCAGGCGTTACGCGATGAGTACCGATGCCTGCGGGGGTGTCACGGAATGGACGCGCGCTACCGTATGCAACAGGAAAAGGCGTGTACTGACGTTGCCTCACTGGCTGCAGTATAGCATAATCGGCGCGTAGACGATAGGCGCCGGACGTTCACCGTCCCCCGGCTGCGTCGTTCAGCGGAAAGCCGCAGCCACTGCCGCACAGGTGCGGAGCGCCTGTTCCAGTCGCGCGGCATCGCGCAGCACCCGTACCTGGCTGAAGAGCACGCTGCCGCCGGTGATATGCACCGGCACTGGCGCTGCCAGCAGCGCTGCCCGCGCCGCCGCCGGCACGACGCTGTTCAGGTCGGCTTCCGGCGGCGCCAGAACCTCGTAGCGAGCGTCAAACGCCGCATCGCCCGTGGAGCGTGCCGGCCACTGCCGTGTGCCGCCGTACGTCTGTGCCCGGGCAAGCACCTGTGCCGCGCCTTCCCGCGGCAGTTTCGCCCGCACCCGCGTATAGCCGCGTGAACGCGAGCGCCCCGGCGCAGTGATTCCCGCCTGCATGGTAAAAACGTCAGCGTGCACCTCGCTGCCGTCGAGCCGTCCCTGCAGTTCGGGAAAGGTCTTCTGCGTGAACTGCAGTCCTGTCCGCTCCCCGACAGTCCGCCAGGCGGCAGT
This sequence comes from uncultured bacterium, assembly GCA_964637655.1. Classification (GTDB taxonomy): domain Bacteria; phylum DAOPZR01; class DAOPZR01; order DAOPZR01; family DAOPZR01; genus CAZWUZ01. The sequence continues at coordinate 2,732 of CAZWUZ010000039.1, forward strand.
GTTGCGTTTGCTCCAGTGCAGCGCTACGACAATAAGCACCGCAAAGACCACCAGCGCCCCGAGCGCGCAGGCGCCCCCGATGATCACCCCGAGCGGCAGATCCATGCCCTACCAGCCCGGGTCGTCGCCGCCGAAGTTTTCCGTCACCCAGCCCGGATCATCACCCCCGAACCCGGGGATATTGGCCGGCAGGATCGGCAGCGAGATCATGCGCCCGGTAAAATACCATTTCCCGAGGTTAGTGTTGTTGACGTTGCGGTGGTCCTTGCGGAAATTGAAGTAGACGATGCGCCACTCATCGGTGCGCCATTCATTGACGATCTGCTGCGCTGCCGCGCACTGAAACTCATCCCATTCCCGCAGCCAGAGCCGGCCTTCATACCAGCGCGTGTCACGCTTGCGGTGCATGTCGTAGTTGATGCGCAGTGCCCGGTACGGCCCGACCCCGTAAGCACGCAGCAGCGTACGCGCCGTGGCGAGCAGGCCGGCATCGCTGCTCACCGCGTCCGGTAGGCGCACATCCTTCAGCGCGTCGGCATAGCGTGTGCGGATGAGCGCCCCAACCCCCTGCAGGTGAGCGAGATCCTCCCGCAACGCCGTGACGTCGGTATCCCCGGCGTATTCCGTGCGGTAGAGCAGGTAGTTTTCCGCCGCCGCGGTTGCCAGTTCGTTCAACTGCAGGTTGCGTTTCGCCCACCCCTCCATGAGCAGTCGCTCGTTTGTAATGTCCTCCGTTTTCAGGCGCGCCCCGTTGCGTACGATGAGCGGCCATTCGCGCACTGACTCTTCCACTTCCTGCGTGAAATTCCGCGGCAGGTAGCGCGTGAACCAGTTGGCATAACGCTGCAGTTCGGCATCACGCTGGAAACGATCGGAGTTTTCGCGCACCTGCGCGAAGTATTCGCCGCCGCGCGCGATGATCTCGCGCATCGCGGTAATTTCGTCGAGCCACGCCCGCACCGCGTCCGGAGAGGGCAGGTTGGGCTGGCGCGGGTCGGCCGACGGTTCACCGGCCAGCCGCGCGGAGTAGGTCTCGGGGATCTCGCTGCGGAAGAGGGCAATCTGCTCGTCGATGTCGCCCAGTGCCCCCGTCTGCGCCGCCCCCGCCTCCGTCAGTTCCTGTACCCGCGCCCGGAACGCCGCCAGGTGCCGCTCCCGTTCACGGTACGTGTCGTTGTCGCGATGCTGCACCGCGTCGAGCGTCTCCTGCAGTTTGCGCTGGCGCTTATCGTACAGCGCGCGCGTCGCCTCGTCCTGGAGATCGCGCGCAGTCAGCGCGGCCAGTTCGGTCTGATAACTGCGGTATTCCCGGTCGAAGAAACGGAGCCGGCTTTCCTCCTGCGGGGTCAGTGCCTCTCCGGACGCCGGGGCCGGTTGCGCAGCCGGCGCTGCAACCGGTTCAGCAGCCGGGGCGGCCGCGCCCCTGGCCCGTACCTGCTCGACCAGCGCGGCATGGCGCTGCTGTTGCGCCCGCCAGGCATCACTCCCCTGCTCCGCCGAATTGTTCAGGTCGCTGATGACGTAGCGCAATTGACGCTGCAGTTTGTTCGCCGTGCCCGCATCACCCGGCGCCATTGCCGCCAGTGCGGCCTCCACCTGTGTCAGCCGCGACGCCGCCTGATCGAGGTAGGTGTCCGCTGCCGCCGGTGCTGCCAGCATCAGGCACAGCAGCCAGCCGCACAGCACCTTCAATGTCCGCATGGTCAGTCCTCCTCTTTCCTGTCGTGCTGCCGTTCACTCGCCATCGTTGCCGCCGCCACTGTCACCGCCGCCCGGATCTTCCTGCGGGTCGTTCCCCGGGTCTTCCGTCGGCCCGGTCGGCGCCCCGGGGTCTTCTGTCGGCTGCGCGGTATCACCACTACTGTTATCGCTGACGATGTGGGCGGCTTCGTGCCCGATGAGGCTCATTTCCTCCGGCGTGCCCCGGTTGAGCGCGACATTCCCCCCCGAGGTATAGGCCTCGGCTCCCAAACTGGCCGACACCCGCGCGCCGGTACTGGTAACAATGCTGACGCCGGACAGGTTGGCGCCAAACTGCTGCTGCAGCGCGCCCCGCCAGTTTCGCCCGCCAAAGGTCGGTTCCGGTGCAGTACAGCGCACCATAGCTACAGTATGTGTCTCGAGGCTAACCTCGCAGAGTATCCATTTGTCACCCGGTTCAGCCCGCACCGTCACGTCCGCATCGAGCAGCGTGCCGTCGGCGCGGAACGCTTCGCAGGCAAGTCCCTCCGCGCGCGCCGCCATGCCGAGAAATGCCGCCGTGCCATCAGGCAGGTTGAAGGTGGTCAGCACCACGCCCCGTCCGGGTTCACCGGTCAGCAGCCGTTCAATGGTTTCCGCCTGCACCGGGCTCCCCGTCAGCACCAGCGGCAGCGACGAAGCGGGGTAGCGTGCGGTAAAGAGCAGCGGGCGTGTACCCGCTGCAAGCTGCCAGTCGCCGAAGTGCGGCGTTGCCCCGCTGAAGAATCCCGTAACATACCGCGTGCCGTCATCTCCCACGGCAAGGTCATCGCCGCGGTCGTTGCCGTCACCACCCCCCTGCGTCACGGACAGCAGCGTGCCGTCGGGTGCATACGCGGCAAGAAACATGTCCGCCTTACCGCCCGACACGCTCAGCGTCGTGGTCCCGAAGCGGGCTGTGCCGTACACCATGCCGGTAAGCGCTATGGTTCCGAACCGGTCGACCGCCACGGCCAGCCCCCGGTCGTCACCGGTGCCGCCGGCGCTCCGCACCCACTGCAGCCGGCAGTCCCGGTCATATTTCGCGAGGTAGACGTCGGCGTTATCGGTGCGGTCGCCGTCGTTGCGGGTCACCGCGAGTTCCCGGCTGCCGAACCGCGCCAGCCCCTGCCGCGCGCCCGACGCTTCCCCCTTGAATTCCCCGGCGATGATGATGTTCCCCTCGCCGTCCACCGCAATGTCCTCGACATCAGCAAAGGCGGCAACACGCTGCACCGAGAGCACATCGCCGGCCGCGCTGTAGCGCGCGACAAATACCTCCTGGTCGGGCAGGGACTGCGAACCGAAATGCGTGGCCGTGGTGGTCAGCGTCTGCGTGCCGAAACGGTTGTTCCCGCGGGTATACCCCGTGACCAGGATGGTGCCGTCTGGTGACATCGCGATGCCGCGCGCCCATGGCCCCGTGGTGAAACTGCTGCCGCCGGTAATCTGCCGTACCCAGTCGAGTTCACCAGCCGCGGTGTAGCGGGCGAGAAACAGGTTTTTCGCCATCTGCTTATCGAGTCGTACCGGCCCGAAATCGGCATACTCCCGGAAATAGCCGAGAACATAGACGTTGTCATCTGCATCGACCGCCAGCCCCTCCGGGCCCATGGTCCCGCCATCACCCGCAGTGCGTACCCATTGCAGCATGCCGTCGCTGTCATACTTCGCGATGAACAGCGAGCGTCCCGGTGCCGCCGGCAGGTGCGTCTCCCCCAGCTGCATGCTCCCCTGATAGTACCCGGCGACATAGACACCGCTGCGCCCGGCAGCGATATGCAGCCCGGCATCACTGCCGCTCCCGCCCGCCTGCCGCACCCAGCGCAGGATGCCGTCAGGGGTATAGGAAACAACAATGATGTCGGAACGGGTATTGCCGCGTGCCGGCGCATCCGGTGCGACCGGCGTGAAACTGAGCTCGCCGGTGGACATGCCGGTGACATAGACCGTGCCCTGATGGTCAGTGGTAATACCGAACCCGTTGGCGCTGTAGCCCTGCACCTGCCGTACCCAGACCGGAGAAGTGGCTGCCGGCGCACTAACTGGAATGAGCACGAGCAGGAACACTATCGCAAACATCATGCTCAGCCCGTAGCGCATCATTACCCCCGAACGGATCCGATTTCGCTGTGCAGCGACGGCACTGGCAGGCAGCCGTCACTATCATCGTAGCAGCGAACATACGCGCCGTCAATGCCTATTCGCGTACTGTAACAAAATTGACAAACACGGCTGACGGCGCTATGCTTGCCGCCGGTAAGGAGCGTGCCATGTTTGGTCCGGCATTCCGCAGCGAGGCAGTCGCCCCGCTCGCCTGCATCAGCGAGGGCTGGGCTATCATCCGCGAGCAGTACTGGCTCTTCGTGCTGATCACGGGTCTCGCCATCCTCATCGGCGGGGCCGTTCCCATCGTCCTCACGGGTCCCACCTACTGCGGCATCTTCCTCTGCTGCTTCGCACGGCAGCGCGGTGAGCGCGTATCACTCGAACTCTTCTTCCGCGGCTTCGATTACTTTGTCGAGTCGCTCATCGCCTCGCTCTGCATTATGGCCATCGCCATGGTCATCATGCTCCCCTTCTTCCTGCTGCTCTTTGCGGGAATGTTCGGGGCACAGTTCGCCGCCGCGCAGGCAGAGCAACCGGAAATCATGCTCTACGTGATGGCCGGAGTCCTGCTGCTCATGGTGCCGATGATGATTCTGGCTACGCTGACCTGGGTGCTGCTGCTGCTTGCCTACCCGCTCATCGTCGAGCACCGGCTCAAGGCGCTCGACGCGCTGCGGCTGGCGCTGGACGGCGCACTCGCCAATCTCGGGGGGCTCATTGTGCTCGACCTGCTGCTGACCGCGCTGATGCTTGTTGCCGCCCTCTGCTGCTACCTGCCGATCTTCCTCGTCATGCCGCTCTATTTCGCCGCGCTCGCCGCCGCCTACCGCCGCATCTTTCCCGCCCCCGCCGCCTGACCGGCCCGACTGGCGGTCAGTTCACGCAGGTGACTTCACCGTCGGGAACCTCGATAGTGAAATCCACGCCGAAGCCGCCACCACGGTTGTTGACCCGCAGCAGCAGTTCATTGTCGCCCGCCCGCAGTTCCAGTTCCTGCCGGCGGTTCGGGGCCGGCAGCCACTGCGTGGCGTTGTCCAGCCGCACCCGCTCGCTGTTGAGCAGCACAATGCATCCGTCATCGCTGGCGTAGCGTAGGATGGCCGTGCCGGATGCCGCTGCCCGCAGGCGCACCCGCACGTAGCACACACTGTTGGCCGGGTTGCCCAGCAGGCGGGCCAGATCGAACCGGCCGGTCCCCGCCACACGACGCCAGGTCACGTCCCCCTGCTCCGGCGGATAGGCGGCGGAAAAATCACCTGTTGCCGGGTAGACGGGCGACAGTTCCACCGCGGCAAGCGGCACGATGTGCGCCGGGCGCAGCGTGCAGGGATAGGTTTCCGGCTGCGCCTGCCGCCGCACCTCGGCAAACAGCGCGCTGTTGTATTCCTCCTGCGCCTCGCGCAGACGCTGGAATGCCGGCATGGCCTCCTGCCACGCTTCCGCTTCATTGCCGAATTTCCGCCAGGCCAGCTTCTGCATGGCAAAGATATGGCTGATGACCTGCTGCAGCGCTTTGGCCTGCACGCACCAGGGTGCTTCATCGAGCAGCGCCAGGTCAGCCCCGTCAGCAAGCCGCGCGGCGGTGAATGCCGCCAGTTCACGCCCCGCCACGCTCAGCACCGCGCCGTGCGGAAAGGCAGCGGTATCGGCCTGCAGGCGGAAGCGGTTGCACTCCTCCTGCAAGGGCACGAGGTCGAGCAACTGCCGCGCTTCCGGCGGAACGTAAAAGGGGATCCCGGCCGGCAGCAGGGTGAACCGCACCGTGCCGTCATCCTGCGCTGACACCTCTGTCAGTCGCCCGGTTGCCGCGGTCGCTGTACGCGCCCCGACCGTTATGTCAGCCACTGCCGGCGGCACGGCCAGGCGCCGCATGATGGTATAGGCCAGCAGCAGGTGGCCGGGGACATCAGGATGCGTCCCGTCACTGATCAGCGTGGCGCCCGGATAGGTTTCCTTGTACTGGCGCTGCCAGGCCCGCAGCGGGGTGAACACGTCGATCGCCGTCAGGCCGTCCTGCCCGGCAAACACGGTCAGTTCCGCCGACAACCCTGCCAGTGTCTCGTTGTACACGTCCCCCTGCGGATGGATCGCGTAATCCACCGGCGAGGGCGTCAGCAGCACGGGCGTGGCCCCGTTGGCAATCACGCGACGCGTCAGCCGGCTGGCATGGCGCAGGTAGGCGTGGCGGCGGCGCGCGTCAGGCGGTTCGTAGCCGCCGTCATTCATGCCGAACGCGATAAAGACCAGGTCGGGGTCAAGCGGTTCGACATCGGCCGCGTAACGCCGGTCGCCGTCGCGGGCGGTGTCGCTGGTCAGCCCCCGGTTGTAGAAGCGGAATTCCCGGTCGGGAAAACGGCCCGCGATATAACTGGAAACCAGCAGCGGCCAGACATCGGCCTCGGTGATGCTGTCCCCGAAAAAGACGATGGTCGGACAGCCGCTGGCCGGCACACGTTCGAAATCCAGCAGCCGCGCCCGCCCGTCATTGCGCACCAGCAGCAGGGTAAGCAGCAGCATGCCGCCCAGCGCATATCTGCCGTATCGTCGCCTCATCGTTCTGACTCTTCCCGGAATGAACCGCCCTGCTGTACCATGTTCACCGCCACCTACCCGTTCGCCGCATCGTAGCACCCTGACCGATAGCGGTCAACGTGCCTTGCCCCTTACCCGCTTCTTCCTCCCCTGCCCCGTGCACGGCACAGCCAGCGTGGTGCAGGGCGAGTCCCTGACCAGCGTCGGCAGGATTTTTGACAGGACCCAGCCGTTCGTACGCAGGTAGCATTTGCCGTTCACTTCCATCCGCCATGGCCGGACCGGGTCGGCGCTCGGCACGAAGACCCTCACCATTTTTCCGCCGCGATATTGTTCGATGATGCATTCGCAGTTTTTCATTTTCTGATGACCTTTCACTTGCCAGGCCGCAGGCGCATGGAACGTGCCGGTGGCAGATGGCGGGTGCGCATTTCTGCCAGTGTGCCGTCCGTCTCCATCGTCGCCATGGCAGCCCGCCAGCGTTTCACGATAGCCGGTGGCGTGGCGTGCGAAAATGCCACGTCGACTGAAAACTCCTCCGGGTACGCGATAATTCCAGACCGTGAACGATACCCTGAGCTGGAAAGAGCGGCATCGACCGTCATCTCGTCCAGCAGGTACAGGTCCGCTCCGGCGTACTTGAACAACTGGATGGCGCTCACCGCGCTGGTGCACGAGATCAGATTGACAAAGCCCTGCGACCGCAGCGCGTCAGCTGCATCGGAATGTGCCACCACGGCGATGCGCGGCTTCACTTTCAGGTCGTCGAGCGAATTGAAGCGCAGGCAGGATATTCGCGGCAGGCCCGGGTTGCGGTTCCAGCGGGGTGAATTGAGCGCCATGCCGTTATGGTACATCATATAGTCCCCGTACAACGCGTCGCGACTGCGTGCCACGGTTCCCGCCCACTGATACTGCGTGTCACGCGCCGCCGTATGACGCAACCCCGCCAGCGCAACATACGGGTGGTGTTCTGCCAGTTCGCGCGCGTCCGCCCGCTCCAGCAGGGTAATGCTCGCTGCCATGCCCGTACGCCGCATCACCTCGCGCGCCGCTTCAGGATACAATCCATCGATGCCGTGTTCTGTCGCGTATGCCAGCGGCGGGTCATGTTCGACGAGCAGCAGCACTTCGCCCGGTACCGGCTGCCCGGGATGATACGGTTCATACAGGGCGGCAAATGATCCCTCGCGCTGCAGCGCGACCAGTTCCGCCTGCCAGGCCGCCACTTCTGCATCAGGCGTTTCGCGCGGAAAGGCCAGGTAGCGCGGTTCCGTGACGATTGTGCCGGAAACAACCACCTCGCCCCGCCCGAAACCGGCCTGCCGCAACTGTTCTGTCGCCGTCACCGCGTCAATGAGCAGCAGATCGATTTCTCCCGCTTGCAGTGCCTCCAGCGCCACGCGTTCACCGGCATAGTATCTGCCCGCACAATAGCCGCGTGCTGTCAGTAACTCACTGCCGCGCTCCCCGGCATACGCAATAAGATGCTTCTCCTTTTCGTACGGCAGCGCCGTGAGTGCAGGTGTCGAATCGGTACGCGCGGTCAGCAGATACGAGGTCAGGGCCACGGGACCGACCCAGCGGAACTGTGTCTCGTTCTCCGCTGTACGCACCATGGAGAGCATCACCGTCCGGGACTCCTCACCGGGGCCGGGTGCTGTTGCGCCGACCGAAACGTCGGCTATCCCCCCGCGGCGCCGGCAAAGTGTGCGCACCATATCGACGGTGCTTCCCTGCAATTGCGTGCCCGTCCGGTACTGCAGCGGATACTCCTCCGTTCCGGCAAACGTCAGAGCGGGCGCAGCGGGCACCGCCGCCGCCGTCAGTGCGCACCCGGCCAGCTGGATACCCAGCACACCTGCTGCCAGCAGGCGGCACAGGCATGTGCCGGTCATGCGCTGCGTACCTGGCGCTGCCAGTCGGCCATGCGGCGCGCGAGGATGCGCTGTTTCTCCCAGTCACCCTGCACATTGCCGCCCTTGGCTAGGCGGCGCAGCTCATCGAGGAACGGCAGTTCCGGCTCCACCGGATACTCCCCCATCCACGGGGTGCCCGGCAGCGGCAGGAAATAGTGCCCCTGCACGCGCATCTTCGTCTTCGGCTGCAGGCGGTGAATCTGTTCGAGCATCGCCTGCCGGTCCTCCGGGGTCTCCCCCGGCATGCCGAACACATAGTCGACGATGGGAATGAAGCCTGCCTCGGCGAGACGGCAGGCGGCCTCCTCGACCGCCGCCGCGGTATGCCCACGGTTGGCGCGCTGCAGCAACCCGTCAGTCGCCGCCTGCGCCCCGATGGAGACCGTATTGTTCGAACACTCTTCGCGCATCAGTGCCACCGCCTCCGCCGTCACGTACTCGGGGCGCAGTTCGCCCGGGTAGGCACCGAAGATGATGTCCTTGATATTCGCCCCTCGGCAGACGGCAAAGAGTTCGCGGATGGCGTCGAGGTTCGGCTGCGTGCCCTTCGCATGGAAGCCGAGCGCGTTGGGGCTCAGCGCGGTAAAACGCCGGCGCCCGAGATCGACCTGCTCCGCCAGCCATGGGGCAAGCGCGGCCGGGGTGCGGTGACGCGGCGGATGCGCAAAGAGGTGCGGCGTCTGGCAGTAGTTGCACTGGTAGGCGCAGCCGCGGGTGATTTCTGTCGGGGCGAACCACTCCCCCGTACGCGCCAGCGGCGGCACCTCGTCGAGCACCACTGGATGGTCCGGCACAACAATGCGCGGCCAGTCGCGCTTCCCGCCGAGGACATATTCCTCCCAGAATGCGGGAAAGGTCAGTTCGCACTCACCGACGAAGACGGTGTCGGCGCCCGCGGCGAGCACCGTTTCCGGCAGCGCGCTCGGGTGCGGACCACCGGCGATGATGCGCGCGTCAGGCCGCGTCTTCCGCAACGCGGCAATTTCGTCACGCGTCTCCTCCCACATCGTGCTCATGAACGAATACATGACGAGCGGCTGTTCGGACATGCCGACCGCAACAATGAGTTGCTTGTAGGAGCGCGCGATATGCCACGGGTGCGGCTCGGGGAGATGCTCGAGCACGGCCATCAGGCGGTGCAGGGTGAAGCGGTTGAACTCGTTGCAACGCATAATGACGTCCATCGTCAGTACCCCATCCGGCGCAATTCCTCGCGGTTGCGGCGCGCCACCTCGCACTGCGGATCGAGCGCCAGCGCCTTCTCCCAGAGGAGCGCAGCGCTTTCGTATTCCCCGAGCTGGAACGCGGCGGCGCCCAGGTTGACCATCGCCTCGACCGAATTCGGGTTGAGCACCAGCGCGCACATAAAGGCGGTATCGGCGGCATCGTACTGCGCGACCTGGTACGCGGCATGCCCCAGCTGGTAGTAAGCGAGATAGTTGTGCGGGTCGAGCGCGAGCACCGCGCGGCAGCGTTCCGCCGCGTGCCAGAACTGTCCGGCGCGCGTGAACGCTTCACCCTCGCGCAGCAGACGGTCGATTTCGGGCGGCGGGGATTCGGCAGCAGGCGCCGCCGGTGCGGGAGCGACAACCGGTGCGGCTGGCTGTCGCGCCGGAACCGGTACCGGTGCAGGTGCCGGCACTTCTTCTGCCGCAGCGCCACCCCAGGCAACGGTGAGCGAGACCGCATGACGGTCATCGGCATGCGCCCGGCAGGTGGCGGCATAGTCAACCGCCAGGTACGGAAAGGCAAAACCAATACCGCCGGTAAGCGCGCGGCCTTCACTCTCCCCGATACGCCAGCCGCCGCGCAACGCCAGCCACGGCAGCGGCAGCACTTCGATTCCCATGCGAAAGCCGGTCTCTTCATGACGCGGCTTGACCGCTTCGACGTTCAGGCGCAGGCGGTCAGGCCACACAAACAGCGAGGTGCCGACCGCAACTTCCGTCGGCAGTTCAACCGTCCCGGTGTCATGTTTCAGTTGCGGCCCAGCCTGCCTCACGGCGAAACCCGCGTACCAGTCGCGGCCGGCATCGACCAGCATGAGCAGGCCGGCATCGCCGCTCCAGCCGTCCTGTCGTGTCCCGTCAGTGGTCAGGCGCAGGTAGCGCCCGGTCAGCCCGCAGGCGAAACGCTCCGTCAGCGGCAGTGCGCCCGTCAGCGCCACCTGTTGCGTGCGCACGTCATGCAGGGCATTGCCTGACGGGTCGGCCGGCGTGCGCTGCCGCACGGCGTCCGCTTCGTCCTGCCCGGCGAGCAGCGCCAGGCGCAGGCGCCCGGCATACCACAACGCACCCGCAGTTCCCTGCCGGCCGTCGTCATCATACACATACCCGACGGTGCCCTCATGCTGCACCGCCGCGGCGATGGCGGCAGGATTGGCGGCGGCAAAATCCAGGCCGCCGCTGCGCGCCACACCCGCCCCTCCCTGCCCGGCAACTGCCGGCGACGCATCACTGCACACGCCGGCACACACCGGCGTCGTTCCCGCTCCGCGCGCAGCGAACGGTACCATAGCCAGTACCAGTCCCCACCACGCGAACATGAACAATGTGCCGCGCCGGCCGCGGCACGAAGCCGCGGCCGGCCACACCGGACGTTCCGGCATGCAATTGTGCGGAAAGTGTGATCAGTTCAGAGTTTGGCGCCGATTTTGAACATCTTGGTGCCGCACTTGGGGCACTTGCCCTGAACGGCCGGCTTGCCGTTCTTCATGGTGACCTGCTGCGGTTCCTGCATCTCGGCTTTCGCCTTGCACTTCATGCAATACCCTTCAACCTGTGCCATAGTTCCCCTCCCAGAGAAAGTGTCTGCGCTTTCGGCAGCACCGGCATCATGCCATTATTCGCCCGCCACGTCAACTTTCAGCGATGGCCACGCGGTTCTTCCCCTCCCGCTTGGCGCGGTAGAGGCCACGGTCGGCAAAGGCAAAGAGCGCGTCACCATCACTGCCGTCGCGAGGCTTGCAGGCCACGCCGCCGCTGACGGTCACCGACAGTTCCTGCGTACCGCTCATCACTCGGTTTGCGGCGATGGCCGCTCCGACCCGCTGCGCCACCGTCAGCGCCTCGTCCGGCGGCGTATGCGGCATGATAACGGCAAATTCCTCACCGCCGTAGCGGCAGACAATGTCCGTGCCGCGCACCGCCCCCTGCGCCGCGCGCGCGGTGGCCTGCAGCACGAGGTCGCCGACGAGATGCCCGTACGTGTCGTTGAACTTCTTGAAATTGTCGATATCAAACACCATCAGCCCGCACGGCTCATCGCCGGCCAGCGTCTCCGCCCAGGCATTGTCGAAATACGCGCGATTGAAGGCGCCGGTAAGGCGGTCGCAGATGGCATTGCGGTAGATGACCGCATTTTCCAGCGCCAGCGCCACCTGCAGCGCCAGCGCATTGAGGAAATTCAGGTCGTTCTGCGTGAATGGGCGGTCAGCCGGCCGCGCGACATACAGGAAGCCGCGACACCGGCGGCGCGTGCGCAGCGGCAGGAAGACCTCATTGGCCCGGCCGTCGGCCTCACCCGGCGCGCGGTTATGCCGCACGGCCTCCTCGCGCGCGAGACATTCACCCACCTCGCTGCGCCCGTAAAATGCCGCCGCATCAGCAGCCGGCGCACCCGTCAGGCGCCCCTCCTGCACCGTCTGCTTGTCGTCGCTGCACCAGACCACCGCCGCATCGTCGCTCCCCGCCAGTTCACCCAGCACCTGCAGCCCGCGTTCGAGCACGAGGTCGGGACGCAGGTCGCTCTGCGCAAGATCGTTTCCGGCGGTGAGCAGCAGGTAGAGGCGGCGGTTGGCGGCATCGAGCCGTGCCGCCTCGTTCGGCGTCGTTTCCCCCGAGGCGGGGCAGAGCACCGCGTAGGGACAGGCGGTGCAGAACGGCCCGGGCCGGGGCGCATAGTCGCGGTCGGTGATAATGGTATCGATGAGCGCCCCGATATCCGCCGCCGCCGCATCGAGCTGCGCCGGGGTGCGAGTGGAGACCACGTCCCGCCCGAGCGCGAGATAGTGCAGCGCGAGCGTGGCGCACGGCTGCCCGTAGAGGGCGCGGAACGCCAGCGCGTAGACCGTGAGCTGCAGGTCGTCGGATGCCTCGCGCTCGTCGAGCGCATGTTTTCCCGTTTTGTAGTCGATCAGGTGGTACGAACCGTCGGCATGGCGGTCGACGCGGTCGAAGAACCCGGTCAGTTCATGTTCCCCGAGCGGCACCGTGAAGCGGTGTTCGAGCAGCAGCGGCACCGCCGTCATGTCATGGCGGTAGAAGTAGCGGTCGAGCATGTCGAGCGCTCGCAGCCCGTAGCGGCGCTCTTCCTCGAGGTCGCGATACCCCTCGCGCCGCCAGTGCGCGCGCAGCAGCTGATGCAGCTGCGCCGGCGTACGCTGCGCCGGGGCCGGGTCGCGGAAAAAGGCGCAGAGCGCGTCGTGCACGCTCTCCCCGAGGCAGGTCTCGGGAGTGCGCACGGCGAATTCACCCTTGAGGCGGTCGACATACTGGTAGCGGTAGCGGCGCGGACAGTCCCGGTAGCAGCGCAGGCGGGTGGCGCTGGCCCGCATCAGAAGGGGAGCGGCGCCGCCGCCGGGGCGGCAACAGCCGCGGCCTGCCCGTCGATACGGTGGGCAAGATACCCGTAGCGTCCGTCGCCGTCATCGCGCACGAGGAGCAGCACCGGGGTGCCCGCGGCCACCGCGGCCAGCGCCTCGTGCTGCGTGCGCCAGGTTTCCCCGTCCACCAGCACTTCCCGGTCACAGCCGCCGGCAATGAGCCGGCCGTGATCGTCGTGGCCGGTATACTGCTGCCAGACAGCCGTGAGCAGGCGCAGCGGCGCCAGGCCGCCGGCGCGGCGTACGGTCATCTCCTGCAGCCGCGCCTCGAGATCGGCCACCTGCCGGTCATGCGTCACCTGCGCCGCCCAGTCCGTCCAGCGCTCGGGCGACCCGTCGAGCAGGTCGCAGGCGGCGAGCAGCGCCTCGGGCGTATCGCTGACGCAGCCGCGCGGCACCGGGTGCAGGTAGCCGTACACCTGCACCTGCGTACCGCGACGATGCCACCAGTCGAGCAGGGCGGCAACGTCCGTACGGGACCACGCTTCGCCCGTCACGGCCAGCCAGAGGTTCAGCACGCCGCCGCGGGCGAAGAACTCGTGCAGGCCGCGGTCGAACGTGGCGAGGGCGCGTCCATCCACCATGCCGGACACAAGCAGCAGGCGCTGCTGCGCCCCGGCGCAGAGGGCAACAACTGCGGCCGGCAGTTCGTCCGGTGGCAGGAAACGGGTGGAGGCGTCAGTGGTCAGGCGTGACTGCAGCGCGCGCAACTGACCGTGCAGGAGTTGCAATTCACGCAGCAGCGGCACATTCTCGCGCAGGTCGAGCAGGCGCTGTTCGCGCAGGTCGAGCAGGCGGCTGCGCGCCACCTGCTGCTGCTGTTCCGTCTGCTGGGCGAGCAGCAGCCGGCGCTGCACCTGGCGGTCGATATCGGCGTAGAGCTGCGCCACCTTGTCGCGGTAGGCCTGCTCGCGCAGTTCGAGATGGCGTGCGGCGTCATCACACTCTTTGGCCAGGCGCTGCTGCTCCTGCTGCAGCCCCGCGAGCCGCTCATCACGTTCAGCGATGGCGCGGTGGATACGCTCATTTTTCCACATGAACACGAGGAGCGCGAGAAAGACCAGCGCCCACCCCGTCACCAGCGGGGTGGTCCCCGCCTCGAGCATGGCGACGGTGATGACCCCCTGGTCCCAGAGGAGTTTGAGGATACCGACCGGCAGGGCGGCAATGACCGCCCAGGCTACGAAACTGAAACACCGGTCCCACAGCGTCGGCCGCTGTGCCATCAGGTTCCCTCCGTCAGCGTTCAGGTCAGGCGGCGTCACGCTCCGCCGCCGGCAGCCGGTCGGGCGCGCGCGGCGCCCGTCCGTCCGTGCGCTCCGTACGCCCCCCCTCGCGCACGGTGACCGTGCGCTGCTGCTTCGCCCACTGCCACTGCGTCTTCCCCTGCTCGAACGCGTTGCTGATCCCCCTGTAGAAGACGAGGTGGCCGTAGTTGGAGTTGATCGTCCCGTCGGGGTTCTTCAGCTTCAGCCAGAACTTCGACGCCTCGCCGAACTCGTCGCCGGACAGCGTGCCGCTGAAGTAGAGCCTAAGCTCATTGTTCAGGTACTTGACTGGGTACGGTCGGGACGGGGTGGACAGCACGTCGCCGGGGGCGTTGACGCGGAACAGCGCGTCCTGGATGTACCTGACCTTCTCCCCGCGCGGCGACTTCTCCTTGCCGCGCTGCATGATCCCCCTCAGGAGGGACAGATAGGATTCGCTGAAGGAATCGCCTTCAAACAGATTGCCGGTTAAGCCCATTGCGGTCTCCTTTCCTTTTTTTTTGTTTCCTTTTTACATGGAAATTAAACC
>CAZWUZ010000040.1:0-12337 GCA_964637655.1 uncultured bacterium
CCCTACCACCCGCTCATGTTCATGCCGCTGCCGCTGCTGCCGTCGTCGCTCCTCTTCGCCCTGCTCACGCTGGCGGGCAGAACCGCCGATGCCGCCACCGCGCCGGCGCGCTGGGCGGGAACGCATGCCGTGCTCGCCGATTGCGCTGCCCGCCTCACCGCGCTGCAGCGCCAGCCGGAACAAGCACTCACCTTTGCCGAGTCCGTGCGCCGCTTCTGCCTCGATACCTGCCCCGAAGGCAAACGTGCCAGCGAAATCGACAGCGCCGACCGGGCCCGCTACGAGATTATCCACCTCATGGCGAAGCGCGGCACGGTCTTCTGCGCGCACGGGCAGGACTGTCCGCTGCTGCGCTTTCTTGAGACGCTGCCGCCGGAACTGCGTGAGCGCACGCCCGCAGCGCTGCTGACCGCTCCGGCTGACGCTGCAGCTGCCGACCTGACCGCAGCGGTCAGCGCCCGCGCCGCCGCCGCGCAGGAAGCCCTCGTCGACCTCGACCGCCGCCGCCACGATTACTGCGAACAGCACTGCCCGCGCGTGCGTGACGGTATGCCCGCCTCCCCGGCGGAAGGGCGCGTGCTTACCGGGTTTGCCGAACTGCAGGCCGGCGCCGCGCCCCGCTACTGCGCCGAACAGGACTGCGCCCTCGACCGCTTCTTCCTCGTCCTGCAGAATTAAATGGGGACAGTCCCCATTTTCTGTGGTAAAATAGTGGTGACTATGAGCAAGCTGGGAGGCAAAAGTGGGAAGAAAAGCGCGTGTCGTTGCCGTTGGCTATCCGCATCACACCACCCAACGAGGGAATTACCGTCAGCAGACCTTTTTTTCCAATAAGGATTACCGAAGATTTGTTGAATGGATGAGCGAAAGCGCCGCCTCCCACCGCCTGCTCGTGCTCGGCTACTGTCTGATGCCAAATCACACCCATTGTATTGTTGTGCCGCTCGAACATGACGCGATGGCGCGCACCTTTGCTGATATTCATTCACGCCATGGACAACTGGTCAACCTGCGTAGCGAACGGCACGGGCATTTCTGGCAGGACCGGTATTTTTCCTGCGTGCTTGACGAGCCTCATCTGCTTATGGCCGCGCGTTATATCGAGCGCAACCCGGTGCGAGCAGGATTAGTCACTCAGCCGGAAGAATGGTCATGGTCGAGTGCCAGGGCACACTGCGGTCGGGAAGAATCGCCGATGCCGCTGATGGAACTCTTCAAGTACATTGACAGCGATCCGGAACGCTGGCACGATTTCATCAACGAACCCGATTGTAAGAAATTCGCTAAGCGTCTCACTGAACATACCTTGCACGGCTACGCGCTGGGTTCAGCCGTCTTTGTTGAGCGTTTGGAAATGGAGTTGGGCTGCTCTCTGCGACCTGGCAAACGCGGCCGACCCGCCGGCAACAAGGACAATGCTCAATAATTGACACCGGTTTTTCTGTTATCACACACGCCGTCATAATCGCGTTCTGTTCCCACTTTGGCACTCTACACGACATCTATCGTGCGTTATTCGTATCACGGAAAATGGGGACTGTCCCCATTTATTTTTTGCGGAGGATGAAGGCGCGGCCGGCGTATTCGAAGGCGCCGAGCGCGTGAGCCGGCGCGTGCCACGTCCCGATGGCCTGCCCGGCAGCATGCGCGACACATTTCGCCCCTTCCGTCTTCGCCACTTTGGCCGCCGCATGCGCCGCCAGCGACAGCGTGCGCACCTCGCGCATGCCGAGTTTCCGCTTTCCTTCCGCCCATGCCCGCAGGGCCGCAATTGCCTGCTGCGGGCGCCGGTCGGTCGGCCGCTCACGGGTAAATGCCGGCAGTTCCTGCGCCACGCGCAGTGCCGCCTTCAGTCCGAGCAGTTTGTGATAGTAGCTGTCGCGCCATTCGCTGCTGTTTTTCGGCTTGGGTGGTAGTGGACTCATAGCGTGCCTGCCTTTCTAAGCATACTGTCGATTAGTGCTGTGCCAGCAGGGCCTCAGCCGCCTGTTGCAGTGCACTTTCGGTGACTTGCAGCCGCATCAGCGCAGCCGCCATATCGGCCGGAGACGGGGCAGTGACGGTCAGTCGCTGCCGCGTGCCGGGATGGGTCACCTGCAGGCAGAAGGCATGCAGCGCGTAGCGGTCAAATTCGCCGGGCGCCTCCAGGCCGCCATAGCGCACGTCACCCAGCAGCGGGTAGCCAAGATACGCCAGATGCAGCCGCACCTGATGCTGACGCCCGGTCAGCGGCCGCACGAGAAAGGCAAGACGCCCGTCGCGCGCAGCCAGCAGCGCATAGCGCGAAACGGCATCCTTCCCCTCCTCTTCATCGACTTCCGACTGCGAGCGCGACTCATCGCTGATGGCGATGGGCGCGTCGATCAGCCCCGTACGCTGCACCGGCTGCTCCCCTGCGCAGATGGCTAAGTAGACCTTCCCCACCTGATGGTGCAGGAACTGCAGTCGCACATGGTTGTGCGCGGCAAGATTGTTCGAGGCGACGATGACTCCCGAGGTGTACTCGTCGAGCCGGTGCAACAGTTGCGGCAGGTACGCCCCGGCGCGGAAATGGTGATGCAGCACGGAAAGCAGGTTGCGGTAGGGGCGTTTGCTCACCGGATGCACTGCCAACCCCGCGGGCTTGTTGATGAAGAGCAGGTGCTCATCGCGATAGAGAACCGGCGGCATCAGCGCGTCGTAGTCGGGGGTCGCCTGCGGCTCAACCTCCACCGTCACGCGGTCATTCATTTTCAACCGGCGTGACGCCTTGCTCTCCGTCCCGTTCACGGTCACTTTCCCGTCGTCAATGAGCTGTTGGGGAAAATGGGGACTGTCCCCATTTATTTTTTGCGGAGGATGAAGGCGCGGCCGGCGTATTCGAAGGCGCCGAGCGCGTGAGCCGGCGCGTGCCACGTCCCGATGGCCTGCCCGGCAGCATGCGCGACACATTTCGCCCCTTCCGTCTTCGCCACTTTGGCCGCCGCATGCGCCGCCAGCGACAGCGTGCGCACCTCGCGCATGCCGAGTTTCCGCTTTCCTTCCGCCCATGCCCGCAGGGCCGCAATTGCCTGCTGCGGGCGCCGGTCGGTCGGCCGCTCACGGGTAAATGCCGGCAGTTCCTGCGCCACGCGCAGTGCCGCCTTCAGTCCGAGCAGTTTGTGATAGTAGCTGTCGCGCCATTCGCTGCTGTTTTTCGGCTTGGGTGGTAGTGGACTCATAGCGTGCCTGCCTTTCTAAGCATACTGTCGATTAGTGCTGTGCCAGCAGGGCCTCAGCCGCCTGTTGCAGTGCACTTTCGGTGACTTGCAGCCGCATCAGCGCAGCCGCCATATCGGCCGGAGACGGGGCAGTGACGGTCAGTCGCTGCCGCGTGCCGGGATGGGTCACCTGCAGGCAGAAGGCATGCAGCGCGTAGCGGTCAAATTCGCCGGGCGCCTCCAGGCCGCCATAGCGCACGTCACCCAGCAGCGGGTAGCCAAGATACGCCAGATGCAGCCGCACCTGATGCTGACGCCCGGTCAGCGGCCGCACGAGAAAGGCAAGACGCCCGTCGCGCGCAGCCAGCAGCGCATAGCGCGAAACGGCATCCTTCCCCTCCTCTTCATCGACTTCCGACTGCGAGCGCGACTCATCGCTGATGGCGATGGGCGCGTCGATCAGCCCCGTACGCTGCACCGGCTGCTCCCCTGCGCAGATGGCTAAGTAGACCTTCCCCACCTGATGGTGCAGGAACTGCAGTCGCACATGGTTGTGCGCGGCAAGATTGTTCGAGGCGACGATGACTCCCGAGGTGTACTCGTCGAGCCGGTGCAACAGTTGCGGCAGGTACGCCCCGGCGCGGAAATGGTGATGCAGCACGGAAAGCAGGTTGCGGTAGGGGCGTTTGCTCACCGGATGCACTGCCAACCCCGCGGGCTTGTTGATGAAGAGCAGGTGCTCATCGCGATAGAGAACCGGCGGCATCAGCGCGTCGTAGTCGGGGGTCGCCTGCGGCTCAACCTCCACCGTCACGCGGTCATTCATTTTCAACCGGCGTGACGCCTTGCTCTCCGTCCCGTTCACGGTCACTTTCCCGTCGTCAATGAGCTGTTGGAACTGCGCGCGACTGCGCCACGGATGCACGCGCGCGAGAAAGGCATCGAGCCGCTCGCCGTCGCGCTCGACGATGCGCGTCAGTTCCTCCTGTGGCACGGAGAGGTTGCGCGGCGGCCGCCGCTGCTGCCGGAAATCGTTCATCGGTCGCTCCGCCGGTAGAGTGCGCCTGCCGCGTCCTGCGCTGTCAGCCGCCAACCGGAATCCGTCCCCAGCGCGTGTGCCAGCGGTGCGTCCGGCTCGACCAGCACCGCTTCGATACGGTTGACGGCAAGATACTCGCGCCAGCCGTCAGCCGCACCCCAGACCGCGGCGTAGCAGGCAATGTCGGTATCGGTAAACAGGTCGACTCTGCCGTCGATGCCGGTGTGCAGCCAGCGCAGTTCCCGCTGCAGGTAGCCGCCAAAGTGATAGGTATTGAAGATCCGGATGCCATCCGGTGCCACTGCCAGTGCCCGCGCGGCGGCAACTGGAAAGACCCCGGCACGCACCGCCGGCAACACGCCGGCAAGTATCAGCACGACGCCACCAATCGTGAGCAGCGCGGCGGTCGGCGGCAGGCGCGGCTGCCAGCCCGCATAGGGAAGCGCACGATGCGCCCAGCGACGCGCCACGGTGCGGCGCAGCAGAAAATGCCAGTCGCGCGCCAGCGGCAGCACGGTCACCAAACCGAAGAACGGCAGGTGGCGGCGGCTCAGGTAGCAGAGCCAGACAGCAAGCACGACCAGCACCCAGTCGAATTTCCGACGATGATCGGCGGCAAGGAAGGTCAGCAGCGCCCCGACCACGCCGCCGGCAAAGGCGATCTCGTTGGCGAGCAGCGGCGGCTGCCATTCCAGCAGCCAGGGCTGCGCCGTGCCTGCCCGTCCCGCCTCCCACGCGGCCAGCAGCAGCCGCGGCCCCGACGGCGTCAGCATGCAGGCCAGCATGCAGAGGAGCAGTATCAGCAGCAGGCGGTGGCGCGCGATATGCGCCGCCGGCGGGAACACCACGGCCACCGTCAGCACACCCAGCCCGAGCGTCACGGCGGTATGCAGGTTGGCCCAGAGCCAGAAGAGCGGCACGAGCCACCAGAGTCGCCTGCCCCGCTCCAGCAGCCAGAGCAGCAGCAGCAGGAAGGTGAAGGTCAGCAGCTGCGGACGCAGCAGGATGCCGGTATGCAGCAGCGCGTAGAGATAGATGACAGCGCCGGCGCCGGCCAGCGGGTGCAGGGCGCGCGCACGGCAATAGCGCCAGAGCAGGAAAAACGGCAGCAGCGTCAGCAGGTACTTGGCCGCGGCAAGCAGGCGCATGCCGCCGGCGAGCGCGCCCAGTGACAGCAACCGCCCGAACATACGCTCATGCTGCTGCCAGGACTGTCCCTGCACCAGCCAGGACGGATCGTCGTGGATGCCGAGGAGACGCCGTTCGCCCGCGGCGAGGTGCCACCAGAAGTCATACGACTGGATGTCATTCCCCGCCAGCGCCAGCAGCGCCAGCAGGCAGAGCGCCGTCTCGGCGAGGCCCGGGCGCAGCAGGGAACCGATGCGCATGCTACTCGAGGTTCTGCACCTGCTCCTTGATCTTGTCGATTTCCCCCTTGAGGCGAAGCACGGCGCGCGAGATGGCCAGCGTGATGGTCTTGCTGCCGATGGTATTGGTCTCGCGCAGCATCTCCTGGGTGAGAAAATCGAGGCGGCGTCCTAATTCACCCTCGGAGTCGAGCATCTGCTCCGCTGCCGTAAAGTGGCTGGTCAGGCGGACGATTTCCTCGCTCACGTCGCACCCTTCCGCCGCCATGGCGATCTCCTGCGCCACGCGCACCGGGTCGAACTGCACGTCGGGAGCGAGCTTGGCGAGGTTGGCCGTCAGCTGTTCGCGGTATTCGCGCGGTGCCTCGCTCGCCAGTTCCTGGATGTTCTCCAGGTCGCCGCGCATCATCTGCAGGCGCTGGCGGATATCCTGCCCGAGGTTCTCCCCCTCCTGCTCGCGCACGCGGTTGAAATTTTCCAGCGCGTCGCGCAGCGCCTGCTGCAGCGCCGCACTCACCGCGTCAGCGTCACAGGCGGGCGGTGACGTCTGCACCACCCCGTCGACCAGCAGCAGTTCGCCCGTCGAGAGCGCGGTAAGGTGCGGAAACTTTGTCTGCAGTTCCTGTGCCGCCTGCGCGACCGCCGCGGCGCGACGCAGGTCGACCTGCATTTCCCCGGTCAGCGCTCCCCCCGTAATGTTGTAGGTTACGTTGACCTTGCCGCGCAGTACGCTCCCCTTCAGCCAGGTGCGCAGGTCAGGTTCCCACTCGCGCAGTTCCTGCGGCAGGCGGAAATAGAGCGCCAGCGAACGGTTGTTTACCGCGCTGATCTCGCAGACCACCTCGCCGCCGGCCAGCGCCGCCCGGCCCTTGCCGTACCCCGTCATCGAATAGAGTGACATAGTGTTCTCCTTTGCCTGCTGTCAGAAGGTCGAGCCAAGCCCGAGATAGAGCCGCACCCCGTCGCGGTCGTCGAGTCCGCGCGCGGCCCCGAGTTCCACATGGTACGGCATCGAATAATACATCGCCGCCTTGAGAATGAGCGACCCGCCATAACTGCTGTGCATGTCGCGCCACCAGAACGGACCGTCCCACGCGCGCCCGCAGTCGCCGAAGAGGCGCAGGTAGAGCCCGTCGAAATAGAGGAAACTGGTCAGGTGCGCGATGTCGTACCAGAGCGGCAGCGTGTACTCGACGCTGCCGACGAGCAGTTTCGAGCCGCGGTAGAGGTTGCTCGCGTACCCGCGCAGCCCGTTGCTACCCCCGAGGCGGAAGATGCCCTGCGCCGGCCCCTGCCCGAACCCGCGTCCCGCGCGCAGGCGCAGCGCCAGCGCCTGATGCTGCCAGCGCGTCGGCAGGAAGTACGCCCCCTCGGCGGTCCACGCCTCGTAGTCGAAGTCGCCGTCGAGCGCCTTGACCTGATGCGCGTATTCAACCGCCACCTCGTAGCCGGAAGCGATACCGATGTCGTAGTCACTGGTCGGGATCAGGTCGCGGTAGCGCGCCCCGAGCGCATACGAGGTGAACTTGCCCTCGTAGGGGCGCGTGCTGCGCCCGTCGAAATACTCCAGCGCCTCGTTGGCGCTCACCTTCTCCCAGCGCCCGCCCAGCGACAGCGACAGGCGGTTGGTGACCGGGAAAAGCGCGCTCAGGTCGAGCCCGCGCCAGCGCTCGTGGTAGTCATCGAATCCCGTCCCGCTCTTTTCGGGCACGAGGTCGGCAAAGGCGCGGCGGGTGGCGAACCCCGCCAGCGTGATAGTCGGGAACCAGACCCGGTTGATGTACTGGAAGCCGCCGAGCGGACTGTGCCCGGTGAAGTTGTAGTTCGCCTGCAGGTTGACGATGTGGCGGGCCAGCACGTCGTTGGCCGATGCCGCCAGCCCGGCCGCCAGTTGCGTCCCGTCGTACGACAGCCACGGCACGCGGTAGGGTGAGCGCCAGACATTCGTGTAGGCGCGCGCCACCCCGGTCTCCGGGGCCACCTCGTCGCCGGGACGCGGGTCGGGCGCCGGCGGCGGCGTGTACGGCTCCGCTGCATCCAGTGCAACGCTGACCACATCGAACCCGCGTGACGTGTACTGCGTGGCCGCAAGGGTCTGCGCGTCGAGGCGGGCCGGTTCGAAGAGCCCCGTGCTGGTCCGCGTCACGCGCCTGACCTGCTCTTCGTCCCAGATGAACAGGTCGTAGATATTCTCGTAGTCGGCGGCAAAGGCGATGGTGCGGTTGTCCAGCCAGCAGCCGGTCGCCTCGTTCCACGCGGTGGTACAGGGAAGCGGCAGGTTGCTGCCGTCGCGCAGGTCGTAGACGCAGAGGTCGCGCTGACCCGCGGTGAAGCGCCCGTAGAGCAGGCGGTGCCCGTCCGGCGAGACCTGCGGCGCGAAGAGCTGCTCCTCGAGCGCGGCGGCGTAGAGTGTGGTAATGCTGCCGTCAGCGAGGTCAACCAGCACCAGTTCCGCGTGCCCGCGTTCGGTACGTACCGCGGCAGCATGCGTACCGCCCGGCAGCAGTGCCGGTTGCGTCACGCGTGCGCCACGCGTGATGCGACGCTCACCTTCCGCCTCCGTCCAGGCAAACAGGTCGTTGTAATTACTCCCGTGACGGTCCTCTTCCGTGCGCGTGTAGAGCAGCAGTCCCCCGTCAGTACTCATGCTGATGCCGGGATTGATGTCATCCGCCATCACGCGGGCGGCGGCGGCAGGTTGCGTGCGGTCCTGCCGGTAGAGCGCCAGCCGCTGGAAATCATGGCTGCCGTTCGAGGTATAGGCAAGATAGCGCCCGTCCGTGCTCACCGCGGGATTCTGGTCGCTCCACCCCGCGTCGGCCAGCAGCACTGGCACCCCCAGCGGCACGCGGCTGTTCCAGTCAAGGGTCTGCGCGCGCAGCTGCGCCACCCACGAATCGTAGAGTTCCTCTCCGGTCTGCCCGACCGCCGCCTTGAGCGCCGCGTCAAACTCCTCGAAGCTCTCCCCCTTGGCGTGCACGATGTGCGCCAGCGCGGTATCGCCGTGCATGGCAGCAACGTGGCGCACCAGCGCATAGCCCTGACTGTAGGCGCGCTCGTACTCGAAGGCGTTCTTGCCGAAGACGCACATCTTGGCATACGGCAGGAGCGCGTCATCGAGCACCGCCGCGCGCAGGATCATCGCCCGCTGCGCGTCGTAGCGCTCGGTACCCCGCTCCGCCTTGTACTGCGCCAGCCCCTCGGTGAACCAGACGGGACACATCAGGTTGGGCATGGTCAGCAGCGAGCCGACCAGGTCGCGCGAGCCGAGCAGGTCCTCGCCCGCGGTGCGCATGTGCAGCATATGCGTCAGTTCGTGGTAGATGACATTCTGCAGCCAGCGGTGCGTGCCGCGCAGGTTGAAGTCCATCGGGGTCAGCCAGACGGTGATGCTGCCGTCCGCCGGGTCGGTCAGCCCGTTGCCGATGTCGTCGCTGTCGCGCAACACGAGGTCGTAGGTTTCGTCGAGGGTGAAGTTGAGGTCGGCCCCGACACGCGCGTAGGCGAGTTCCGCCACCGCCGCCGCGTAGCGCGCCGCCTCCTCGAGGTGGCGGTCGTAATGGATGCGGAAATGCGCCGTGCGCAGCGTCTGCCACTCGAGTTCGCTGTGCGTGAACAGTGTGTGCACCGTCACCGCCGCAGCGGGCGCCGCCGCCAGCAGCGCCGCCAGGGCGAGCGCGACGGCGGCGGTCCGGGTCACCCTTTCAACCCGTCGAACTTCTTCCTGACCTTCTGCAGCAGCGACTCATCCACCGCGGTCTCCGTCGCCGCCGCGTACTGCCGCAACGCCTCGCGCTGCGCCTCGTTCGGCTTCGCCGGCACGTCGATATCGAGTTTGACGTAGAGGTCGCCGCGCCCGTAGCCGCGCACGTCCTCGACCCCCTGATGCGCGAGCTTGACGACCGTGCCCGCCGCCGAGCCGGGCTCGACCCGCACCGTCTGCGTCCCTGCCAGCGTGGGTACCGTCACCTCGCCGCCGAGCACCATGACCGCGAAGTTGACCTTCACCACGATGAGCAGATCGTTCCCCTCACGCTTGAAGTCGGGATGCTCCGCCACCTGGAACACGACCTGCAGGTCGCCCGCGGCCCCCTGCGGATGCTCGTTGCCCGCCCCCTCGATGACCTTGTAGTTGCCGTTGTCGACCCCGGCGGGCACCGTGAGTTTGACCTTGTGTTTGCGCTCGCTCAACCCGTGACCGCTGCAGTCGGGGCAGGGATGCTCGATCTTTTCGCCCGAACCGTGGCAGGCGGGACAGGCGGTCTGCATGCGGAAGAATCCGCCCCCCTGGATGACCTGCCCGTGCCCGTTGCAGGTGCGGCACTTGCTGCGCGAGGTCCCGGGTTTCGCCCCGTCGCCATGGCAGGTGCCGCAGACGACCTGTTGCCGGTAGGCGATGGTCTTGACCGCGCCGTGCACCGCCTCTTCGAAGGTCAGGTTGAGCTTGATGCGGATATCACTGCCGCGCGCCCGCCGCCGCCCGCGGCCGCCGCCGCCGCCGAAAAAGGCGTCGAAGATGCCTCCCCCGTCGCCGCCGAAGATGGAGTTGAACAGGTCGAACGGGTCGTGGAAGCCGCCGCCATACCCGCCGCCGCCGCCCGGGGCGGAGAACGCGGCATGCCCGAACTGGTCGTACTGGCGCCGCTTGTTCTCGTCGGAGAGCACCTCGTACGCCTCGGAGACCTCCTTGAACGCCTCTTCCGCCTGCTTGTCGCCGGGATTCTTGTCCGGGTGATACTGCATGGCGAGTTTGCGGTAGGCCTTCTTGATCTCGTCGGCGCTGGCGCCCTTGCTGAGGCCCAGCACCTCGTAGTAATCGCGTTTGCTCATCGTTGCGTGCCGCCTTCCTGCTGCGCTGTCGTCAATACATCACTCACCACCGTCGCCACATAGTCGAGGATGGCCAGCATCTTGGGGTACTCGATGCGGGTCGGGCCGACGATGCCGATGGCGCCCGCCGCCCGTTCGCCGATGGCATAGGGGACCGTCATCACGCTGCAGTCGCGCAGGTCGGCCATCGCGTTCTCCGCCCCGATGCGCACCGTTGGTTTCTCCTCCGCCAGCGCCGTGCGCAGCAGGTCCTGCAGCGCCGCGCGGTTTTCCAGCGTGCGCAGCAGGTCCTTGACGCTGCGCAGGTCGCGGAAATCGGGTTCGTCGAGCAGGTTGGATGCTCCCTCGACCACCACCGTCTCGTCGCTGCCGCGCTGCAGCCGCGCCGGGAGCGCCTGCGCCAGTTCCGCCACCAGCGCCCGCGCCGCCTCGGGGAGTGCCAGGTCGGCGCGGGCCGGGGCGAGCGCTGATGCCAGCGCGCTCAGGTGCTGCCCGCGCGCGTAGCGGTTCACCGCCTGCTGCGCCTGCTCGACCGTCGCTTCCGCCGCCGGGTGCTCCAGGTCGAGGTGGACGTTCTCCACTGCGCCGTTGGCGCAGACCACCACCGCGAGGAGTTTCGCCGGGGTGATGGCGACCAGTTCGAGGTGGCGCAGCGGCGACTCGTTGCGCCGCGGCAGGGTGATCAGCGACGGCTTGCGCGTCAGCACCGACAGCAGGTGCGTGGTCTGCCGCAGCACCTGGCTGATTTCCATCTCGCGCGACTGGTACTCGCGACGGATGCGCTCCTGCTCCTCCTGCGTGACCCGCTGCACCTGCATGAGCACGTCGACGTAGTAGCGGTAGCCGCGGTCCGTCGGTACCCGTCCCGCCGAGGTGTGGGGTTGCGTGATGAGCCCCAGTTCCTCGAGATCCGCCATGATGTTGCGGATGCTCGCCGGTGAGAGGTGCAGGTCGGTGCTGCGCGAAAGCGTGCGCGACCCGACCGGCACCGCGCTGGCGATGTATTGCCGGATGATCGACTCGAGTATGGTCTTGTGCCGCTCTGACCCCAGCGGCGTCTCGCCTGTCATACACCTTCCCCCACGCAGAACATCCAAATAATTGTATTACGTTATGCCGCTGCTGTCAATACCGCCATCCGGAAAAATACCCAAACTACCATGGTGCCAGGCACTCAACTAATGGAGTAACGGATGATTACTACCCCACTACCTGCATGATAGGAGGGGGGGGATTTACCCAAAATACTCCCGTAATTCCATTAGTTGAGTGCCTGGCACCGGAAAAGGTGACAGGCACCGCAGTATCGTGCCTGGCACCGGAAAAGGTGACAGGCACCGCAGTATCGTGCCTGGCACCGGAAATGGTGACAGGTACCGCTTCACTGTGCCTGGCACCGGAAGCGGCTATCTGGCCGGGGGAGTGGTGCTCTTTTCCTTGAGCATCTCGCCGATGGCGGCAACCGACGACAGCAGGCCCGCGGCCTCGTAGGGGATGAACATCTTGGTCGCCTGCCCGTTGGCCATCTGCCCCATCGTCTCGAGGTACTTGATGGTGATGAGGTCGGTGGTCGGGCGCCCGTCGTGGATGGCCTTGTAGACCGTCTGAATGGCCTCTGCTTCACCCGCGGCCACAGTGAGACGGCGGTACTTCTCGGCGTCGGCAACGGTGCGGGTCGCCTGCGCCTCGCCC
This sequence comes from uncultured bacterium, assembly GCA_964637655.1. Classification (GTDB taxonomy): domain Bacteria; phylum DAOPZR01; class DAOPZR01; order DAOPZR01; family DAOPZR01; genus CAZWUZ01. The sequence goes on from CAZWUZ010000040.1 coordinate 12,108, forward strand.
TCGGCGCGGCGGACATTGGCTTCCTTGATCCCCTCGGCCTGCAGAATGGCGGCACCCTTCGACCCCTCGGCCTCGAGGATCATCGCGCGGCGGTCGCGCTCCGCCTTCATCTGGCGGTGCATCGCCTCGGTCACGTCGCCGGGCGGCTCGATGCGCTGCAGTTCGACCCGGGTCGCCTTGGCGCCCCACTTGTCGGTCGCCTCGTCCAGCACGTCGCGCAGCCGGGCGTT
>CAZWUZ010000040.1:12347-17233 GCA_964637655.1 uncultured bacterium
ACGCCCGACCTTGACTCCCCACTTGTCGGTGGCGGTGTCGAGGATGGTGCGCAATTTCGTGTTGATGACTTCGCGCGAGGTAAGCGACTCGTCAAGCGCCATGTCACCGATGACGTTGCGCAGGTTGGTCTGCGCCAGCTTGGTCGAGGCGAGGTAGAAATTGGCGACATTGTACGTGACCTTGACCGGGTCGGTCACCTCGTAGTAGACGACCGCGTCGACTTCGACGGCGACATTGTCCTTGGTGATGACCGCCTGCGGGGGCACGTCAACCACCTGCTCGCGCATGTCGACCTTGATGATGCGCTCGAAGAACGGGATGACGATGACCAGCCCGCTGTCGACCGTGCGCTGGTACTTGCCCAGGCGCTCGATCAGCCCCTTCTGCCACGGGCGGACGATGGTGATGGAGTTCCACGCGACGATGAAGATAAAAACGGCGGCGACGATCAGTACGGGGATGGAGAGGGCAATCAGGGCTTCGGGCATGTCAGGCCTCCTTGAGGGGGGTGACGATGAGATGCGTGCCGTCGATGCGCAGCACGCTGACTTTCGTATCCGCGGGGATAACCGAGCCGTCGTCGCTGCGTGCGCGCCAGTCCTCGGACTGCACGCGCACGCTGCCGGTGCCGCGGTCGTTGTCAACGGACTCGGTGACGATGCCCGGCTGCCCGAGCATGCGGTCGGCCCCGATGCCCGGGGGCTGCTTGCCGGTGAAACGCTCGGCAAAGCGGCGCGAGTAGGCCGCCAGCCCGGCGCTGAGCACGACAAAGGCGAGCCATTGCCAGAGCGGGCCGCCCCCCAGCAGGGCGATGATGCCGGCTACCGCGGCGGCCAGCCCGAACCAGAAGACAAAGAATCCGGCAGTGAATATCTCGATGGCGAGCAGGAACGCCGCCGCCGTGAACCAGAGCCATCCGGCATTGAATTCCATGTCAGTCCCTCCCCAGGACACCCTGCAGTATACCTGCGATACGCGGCTACGTCAATCAGCCACGCGGCAGCGGTTGCGGCCTTCCTCCTTGGCGTGATAGAGCGCCCCGTCGGCGCGCGCCAGCAGCGTTTCATCCGTATCGCCCGCGCGCCAGGTGGCCACCCCGACCGACACCGTCACCGTGATGACCGCCGTCTCCGTCGTGCAGGGAGCGGCGGCGAGTGTCGCGCGCAACCGCTCGGCGGTCTGCAACGCCGCCGCCTGCCCGATTTCCGGCAGCAGCGCGACAAACTCCTCACCGCCGTAGCGGCAGAGGGTGTCGGTCCCGCGCAAGGTCGTGCGCATGGTCGCGGCCGCATGGCGCAACACCTCGTCGCCCGCCTGATGCCCGTGCGTGTCGTTGACCTTCTTGAAATGGTAGAGGTCGATCATCAGCAGTGACAGGGGCGAATCGTGGCGCTGGGTCAGTCCGACCAGGCGCTGCAGTTCATCGAAGCAGTACCGCCGGTTATAGATGCCGGTCAGTTCGTCGATGACCGCCATGCGGCGGATCTTCTCGCGCAGTTCATGCCGTTCGCGCGCGTAGGACGCGGCCCGCAGCAGCAGGTCGGCGTTCACGTGACGCTTGATGAGAAAATCCTCCGCCCCCCGCTGCACCGCTTCGCGCCCGAGCCCGCGCAGTTCGTTGCCGGTGAGCACCACCAGCGGCAGTGCCGGGGCCGCGTCGAGCAGCGCGGCCACGGTGTCGAGTCCCGTGCTGTCGGGGAGCGTCAGGTCGGAGAGGATCAGGTCGAAGTCGCCCTGTGCCAGGCAGTCGAGGCCCGCAGCCAGCGTGCGCGCCTCGGTGAAGCGTACCGCTCCGGCGATCCCGTAGGCGCCGGGGTCACCCTCCGCCGCCACCTGCTCGCGCAGCAGTTCCGCCTCGGCACGATTGTCCTCGATGAGCAGGATATGCATCAGTCATCACCTCCCGGCAGATGTGCGCACTGCAGCCAGACCGCCTCGATGGCCTGCACCAGTTTGAGGATGGCGAGGTAGCCGACCGGCTTGGTCAGGTAGGCATTGCAGCCGAGCGCGTAGCAGGCGGCACGGTCGGACGGCGCGCGCGAGGTGGTGAGCACGAGCACGGTCAGCGTGCGCAGCGCCGCGTCAGCGCGGATCTCCTCGAGCAGTTCGCGGCCGCTGAGCAGCGGCAGGTTGAGGTCGAGGATGAGCAGGGCGGGAAGCGTGCCGGCCGCCGCCGCCGCGCGCAGCGCTGCCAGCCCCTGCTCCCCGTCGCGCACGCAGCGCAACTGCACCGGGGTGGTGAGCTCGTCGAACGCCTCGCGCATCAGTTCCGCGTCCCCGGCATTATCCTCGATCAGCAGGATCGCGCTGCCCGTGTCACTCAGCATGCGGTTGCTCCTCTTCGCGGCGCAGGGTGAAGGCGAAGATTGTCCCGCCGCCCGGATTATCCTCGACGCGGATGCGCCCGCCGTACTTTTCCACCACGCGTTTGCAGATGGCCAGCCCGATCCCCGTCCCCTGGTATTCCTCCCCGGTGTGCAGGCGCTGGAAGATCTGGAAGACGCGCTCGCGGTGTTTCGGCGGTATGCCGATGCCATTGTCCGCGACGCACAGCTCGTGCATGCCGTCGCGCAGCTGCGCGGTAACGCTGATGACCGGCGCGCCCTCGCCGCGATACTTGAGTGCGTTTTCGATGAGGTTCTGCAGCAGGCGGACGAGCTCGTAGCGGCGCACGTACAGGCGCGGCAGGTCGCCCACGGTGACGGTCGCGCCGTTGCGGCGGATGGCGGCAGCGAGGTTCTGCAGCGCCTCCTGTGCCAGTTCGTTGCCGTCGCACCATTCCAGTTCCCGGTGCTCATGCCCGACCCGCGAGTACTCGAGCAGCCCGTGGATCATCGCCTGCATGCGCTGCACGCTTTCGACCGAGTGGTCGATGTAGCGGCGCGCCTTGTCATCGAGTTGTGGCGCGTAGCGGTGGGCGAGCAGTTCGACATAGCCGGCGATGACGGTGAGCGGTTCCTGCAGGTCATGCGAGGCGACATAGGCGAACTGTTCGAGCTCGCGGTTGGAGCGTTCCATCTCCGCCAGCGCCGCGGTGATGCGCTCTGCCGCCGCCTTCTTCTCCGTGATGTCGCGCACGATTCCCCAGGTGCCGACCGCCTCACCACGCTCGTCGCGCAGCAGCCAGAGGCGGACGCTGACCGGGACACAGTCCCCGTCGCGCCGCTGCAGTTCCAGTTCGAATTCCCGGGTCTGCCCGCGCGGCAGCAGTTCATCTCGACGCACCGCCGCCTCGGTTGCGCGCCAGCTCTCCGGCAGCAGGTCGTGCCAGGTCAGGCGCAGGGAGCGGATGTCGTCCGCACTGCCGCCGATGGCCGCAATGAACGCGTCATTGGCGTCGAGCAGGACGCCGTGCATGTCGGTAAAGAAGATACCGTCGGCGCTCGAGGCGAACAACGAATGGTAGCGTTCCTCCGACTGGCGCACCGCCTGCGCGGCCGCCACCTGCTCGGTAATGTCGAGCATGGTCCCGCGCTTGCGCAGCGGGCGGCCCGTGGCGTCACGCGTCACCTCCCCGTGCTCGTGCACGACGCGCACGCTGCCGTCCGGGCGGACGATGCGGTGTTCGAGGTCATACGGCGTCCCCTGCTCGACCGCGGCGCGCGAGGCCTGTTCGACCCGGGCCCGGTCGTCGGGATGCACATGACTGAGGAACACGGTGAAATCCGGCTGCACGCTCCCCGGCACGTAGCCGAAGATGCGGTAGGTCTCGTCCGACCAGGTTTCCTCGCCGGTAACGATGTTCCATTCCCAGCTGCCGAGATGCGCGAGCCGCTGCGCGTTCGCCAGCCGTTCCGCCAGCGCCCGCAGTTCGCCTTCCGCCCGTCGTTGCGCCGTCATGTCGCGCGAGATGACCGCGATCCGCGTTACCCGCCCCGTCGCGTCGGTCACGGGATAGTAGGCGTTGTCGAGCAGCATGCCGTCACGCTCATCCTCGAGCCGCACGGGGAGTCCCGTCTCCACCACCCCGTGCACCACCTGCAGGCGGCGCAGCGCCACGTCGGGCGGCATCAGGTCCTCGTGCCGCCGCCCGACCAGGTCGCTGAGCGGACGGCGGAAGCGTTCGCCCAGCGTCCGGTTGCCGGCAAGGAATACGCCGTGCGTGTCGAGGAGGAACGCGGCATCGGTGCTGGCATCGATGATCGCCTGCGCCATCGCCTCGCTCTCCCAGCGCCGTGCCTCGGCCTCGCGCAGCGCGCTGATGTCGCGGATACTGAGGGCGATGGCCACCGGCCGGCCGGCCGCGTCACGGATGAAGGCGCTGGCGCTCTGCACGCTGCGCGTGGTCCCGTCGTGCCGGTCGAGCGCGAAGCTGTGCGGCGGGGTGAGGGCTCCGCCGGCGAGCACCGCGACCGCCGCGTGTACCGCCGCGCGGTCGGCGGCGGTGACGAGATCGTCGACAATGGCGGCCAGCGGCCGCCCGGCCAGGTCGGTCTCCGTGCGGCCGCTGAGGGCGCAGAAGGCGGGATTGACCGCGCTGACCATGCCGTCAAGGGTGACGATGATGAGCCCGTCCGCCAGCGCATTGATGACCGCCAGTGTCGCCGCGGTCTGCGCGCGCGCCTGCTCGAGACGCTGCAACATGGTGATATCGCGCGCCACCAGCGACCAGTAGGTGCCCGCCCCGTCCTCGTCGTGGTGGGCGATGGCGACCAGCAGCACCGGCAGAGTGTGTCCCGCGGGTCCGAGCTGCAGTTCCCCGGTCCACGACCCGTCGCGCACCGCCGCCGGGAGCACCGCCTGCTGCATTTCGCCGGCCGCACCGCCGCACAGTGCCGCCAGCGGCCACGGCCCGCCGTCCGCCGCCGCGATGCCGAACTGCTGCCGCGCGGCGCGGTTGAGATAGAATACCCCGCGCTGCTCGTCGTGCATCAGCACGAGGTCG
>CAZWUZ010000041.1:0-2481 GCA_964637655.1 uncultured bacterium
GCCACCGGGCTGCGCGAGGCGGACCTCGAGGAGAAATTTGTCCGCTCCTCGGGGCCGGGCGGGCAGAATGTCAACAAGGTGTCGAGCTGCGTGCAGCTGCGCCACCTCCCCACCGGGCTTACCGTGCGCTGCCAGAGCGAACGCTCGCAACTGCTCAACCGTTTCCTTGCCCGCCGCCGGCTCGCCGACAAGCTCGAGGAACTGCGCACCGGGCTGGTGCGCGCGCGGCAGGCCGCGGTGGAGAAGATCAGGCGGCAGAAGCGCAAGCGCTCGAAACGCGCGAAGGAAAAAATGCTCGACGCCAAGCACCGCGTCAGCGTCAAGAAGGCGCAGCGCCGCCCCCCCGCCGCCGACTGACACAACGGCTTTTACCGCGGAGCACACAGAGTACGCGGAGCGTTCCCGTCGGAATCAGGGCAGGGATGCACTTTTCCCGATGGTTCATTCTCTGTTTTCCGGGTCACTCCCGAAATCCGTAATCGGGAGTCCAGCCACTTAATCCCGTTCTCCGAAATTTTCCTTGCTGCTTTTCCCCGTGTACTCCGTGTGGTCAAGCCGTTGCCGTGCCTGGCGTGCTCTGCGGTGAAATGGTGTGCGATCCCGTTCTCCGTGTGACCTTCTCCGTGCGCTCCAGGCATTCAGTGGTCACATTGTGGCCGTGCTCTGTGTGCTCTGCGTGCTCTGCGGTGAAAAAGGTGTGCTGTCTTCTCCGTGTGCCCCGTGGCAACATTGTTTCCGGGCAGTATATGCCGAATGACCAGTTGACGGCGGGCGGGGGTCGTGGTAGCATAAACACCGTGACGGAGACCATCAGGGGGCTATGATGGACGAAGCGCGCATTATTGCGAAACTTATCGACGACGGGCACCTTGCGCCGAAGCAGGTCGAGCGGGCGCGCGAGAAGGCGGGGAACGGGTCGCTGCGTGATACGCTCATCGCCGCGGACCTGATCACCGCTGCCGACTGGGACGCCGCGGCGGCGGCGGCGGCCCCGGCGCAGAACGTCGAGGAACTGCTTGCTGCCGTGCCGAGTTTCGACGACCTGCTCAGCGATCTGACCATGGTCGACATCAAGGCCTTCTCGACCATTCTCGGCAGCGAAACCTACACTACGGGCAAGGCGCTTTTCCGCGAGGGGGACGAGGGGAGCAAGCTCTACGTCCTCAAGAGCGGCAGCGTACACATCTACAAGGGCGGGACGGACATCGCCACGCTGCGCACGGGTGACGTGCTCGGCGAAATGTCGTTCATCCTCGGCTGGCAGCGCACGGGGCGCGCGGTGGCCGACGGCGAGACCGAACTGCTGGTTATCGACCGCAAGGAGTTTCTCAAGTTCTGCGGGCGCGCCCCGGTAACCGGGCTGAAGATCGTGCTCGGGCTGATCAAGGTCATCTGCTACCGCCTGCAGGCGTATGAACTGGCGCTGGCGCATGCCGCGGGGCGCACACCGCCGCTGCTCCGCTACGATCCCGACCAGGGGCTCACCTTCAACGAGGTCTATGACCTGCTCGACGCCGACCAGGCGGCCGACCTGCGCACCATCTCACGCGAGCAGACCGTGCCCGCCGGGGAGCCGGTCTTCGCGCAGGGCGATGGTGGCGACGACCTCTATGCCGTCACGCGCGGCACCGTCGACATCGTCTACACCGCACCGGGCGGGGCGCGCCAGACCGTCGCGCGTCTCGGCGAGGGCTATGTGTTCGGCGAAGTGGCGTTCGTGCTCGGCTGGCCGCGCACGGCGGCCGCGGTCGCCAGCGAAACGGCGACCCTCACCGTCATCGACAAGGCGGGCTTCGGCCGCTTCATGGCGGCGCATCCGGGGGCGGCGCTGCGCATCATCATCACGCTGGCGCGCCTCATCAGTTTCCGTCTGGAAACCTACACTTCAGCGACACGGGAGAAAGTCTGATGGGACTGCTCAACACGCCGGCCGGCGGCACGAAGAAGGACCTGGGCGGAGCGCTTGACCTCGCTGAGAAACTGCGCACCTACACCTTCCAGCGCCGCATCCGCGCCAGCGCTTTTGTTTTTGTCGTCTTCGGTATGCTCTCGATCATCCCGCTGCTGATCCTCCCCGCGGTCAAGGTGCAGGGCGTCGCCTCGGGCAACGTTTGGATGCAGTTCCTGCACGCCGGCCTCGAACGCCTCGCCAGCGACTGGATGCTGCTGGTCGTCTTCCTGATCTCCATCACCAACCTTTTGCTGCTCTTCGCGGTGCTCTTCATGCTCTACGCCGTGCTCAACGTCCTCGAAAACCGCTGACCTCCGGTGCTAGGCATCTATTCCGGTGCCAGGCACTCAACTAATGGAATTACGGGAGTATATTGGGTAATTTCCCTGCAGGATACTCCCCTTGTAGAATAGTTTCTTGCGTACTACACCTCTGACGCGTATCAGACGTGCGCACAGCACTGCAGCACTTTGGCCGACAGAGGAAAATATTCACCCAAAGTTCCCTCGTTATTCCATTAGTTGAGTGCC
>CAZWUZ010000041.1:2581-12515 GCA_964637655.1 uncultured bacterium
TGGCACCGCAGTATCGTGCCTGGCACCGCAGTATCGTGCCTGGCACCGCAGTATCGTGCCTGGCACCGCAGTATCAGTGCCTGGCACCGTAGTATCGTGCCTGGCACCGGAAATTGATATAACTGCTTGACATATCGGGAGAGTAGTGTATAATAGGTGTGTCGCGTGAAAATGGGCGCGCGACACGCTGTACGTGGAAGGGAGGGGACCACGTCATGTTCCGTGTGTGCCTTACTGTAGGGATTATCGTCATCGCCTGCTGCCTGCCGGGCGCGGTGTCGGGTGCCGAACTGGCGCTCGACGACTGCATCACGCGCGCGCTGCAGCACAACTATGCCGTGCGCATCGCCCGCGGCGGGCAGGAAATCGCCGAGCAGGGGGTGGTCGCCGCGCGCGCCGGCCTGCTGCCGACGGTGAGCGCCACCGCGACGAGCCGCGAACTGGACAACTACGGCGCTTCCGCCTCAGGCACCGGCATCGACGGCAACAATACCGCGCTCTCGGTGAGCGTCACGCAGCCGCTCTTCACCTTCGGCAAACGCAGCGGCGCCTATGAACTGGCGCAACTGGGGGTCGACGACGCGGTGCATGCCGAGACCGTGGCGGCCAACGAGCTGGTCTTCGAGGTGACGCAGACCTGGTACGAGGCGCTGCTGACACGCGAACTGGCGGTTATCGCGCGCGATGCCTTTGCGCTGGCGGATACGCAGGCGCAGTTCGCGGAGAAGCGCTTCCGTCACGGCTACGTCTCCGAGTTCGACCTGCTCCGCGCACGCACCAACCGCGCGGGGAAGGAACCGGCGATCATCGCCGCCGAGAACCAGCAGTCGATCGCGCGCACGCGCATGCTGACGCTGCTCAACGACGGCAGCCGCGATTTTGCGCCGCTTGGCGATTTGGCCGTGGCGGTGCGCGACCTCGACGAAACGGCGGCGGTGCAGGCGGCGCTGGCGGCCAACCCGCAGCTCGAGCGCCTGCGCGTCGGGCTGGCGCGCGCCGACCGCAACGTGCAGTACGCGCGCAGCCAGCACTATCCCGACCTCTCGGCCAACTATACCTTCAACCGCCAGCGCACCGACTACACCGTGGCGGGACGCGACTACCCGGCGGGCTACTACTCCGACTGGGCCGCGGGCGTGACGCTGAGCATCCCCATCTTCTCGGGCTACGCCACGCAGGCGGGGGTGGACAAGGCGGAAGCGGAAGCGAAGCAGCTGCGCGACCTGATGGCGCAGAGCGAGGAGCAGGTCGCGCTCGAAGTGCAGACCATTGTCAAGAACCTGCGCGAGCACGTGCAGGTGATCCGCGCCAGCGAGGAGTCGGTGCAGCTCGCGCAGCGCGCGCTGCGCATGGCGCGGGTGAGTTATGACAACGGGCTGTCGACCACGCTCGATGTCGCGCAGGCCGAGGTGGCGCTGACCGCCGCGCGCACCGACCTGGCCAAGGCGCGCTACGGCTATCTCGTCAATGCCGCCGCGCTCGATGCCGCCACCGGCGGCAACGCGGAGTATATCCGCGCCATCAACCCCTCCGCCACCCGCGGCACCACCATTGCCACCCGCTAAGGAGAGGGCCATACTGGCTGAGTGCAACCGTGACCGTGCACAGCGCGGCGAGGTGGTTGCACGAAGCGAGCTTGCCCCGTAGGGGGCGCCCGGGAAAGGGGCCATACTAGCACATTGACACATTCGCAGGGGGAGACTTATAAGCCGGGTGCAACCGCTACCGTGCACAGCGCGGTCAGGAGGTTGCGCGAAGCAAGGCTGCCCCGGAGGGGGCGCCCGGAACGGGGTGACGAGCGACGCAGCACGGTTCCCCGGGTCGTCCACAGAATTACCCGCAACATGCGTGGCCATATGTGCACTGCGCAGCATGACCGGCACAGTGAACGGCAGTAAGGGGAAGCTGGCGCGACACACAATGTGCCGACAAATAAAAAGGATATGACATGAAACGCAAGACGGTTGTGGTGCTGGTGCTGGCAGTGGTGGTGCTCATATTCGCGGTCGTCATCATGCGCCGCGTACAGGAAAAAAAACAGGCCGCGCAGGGGACGCAGGTGCAGGCGCACCTGGTCGCGGTGACACCGGTGACGACCGGCACGGTGTACGACCGTCTCACGGCCACGGCCACGGTGGAGCCGTGGCAGCATGCTGACGTGGCTCCCGAGGTGCAGGGCACGATCCGCGCGCTGCTGGTGCGCGAGGGGGACCAGGTGCGGGCCGGGCAGGTGCTGGCGCGCATCGATCCCGACCAGCCGGCGACGCAGGTGCAGCAGTTCGCGGCGAGCGTCGAGGTGTCCCGCGCTAACGTGCGCGCGCTGCAGCATCAGCTGGCCAACGCGACCATTGACCTCGAGCGGGTGAAGAACCTGTTCGCGGAGGGGGTGGAAACGCGGTACCACCTCGACCAGGTGCAGACGCAGGTCAACACGCTGACGGCGCAGCGCGAACTGGCGCAGGCGCAGGTGCGGCAGGCGGAGGCGTTGCTGGAGAACGCGAATGTGACGCTCGGCCGCACGGCGGTCGTGGCCCCCTTTGCGGGGACAATCACCGCGGTGCATCAGGACGCGGGGAACCTCGCGCGCCCGGGGGTGCCGATCGTCACCGTGCAGCAGGTGCAACCGGTGAAGGTGCGCATCAGCATCCCGTCGCGCGCGCTGCCGCAGGTGCAGGCCGGCATGCCGGTGACGCTCGTCACCGATGTCTGGCCGGACAGCCCGGTGCAGGCGGCGGTGAGCGTGATCAGCCCGTCACTCGACCCGGCGACGCAGGCGGCCTGGCTGGAGGTCGAGGTCCCCAACCGTGACCGCCTGCTGCGCGCGGGGATGTTCGCCACGGTGGCGCTGGTGCTCGACCGGCGCGACAGCGTCGTGGTGGTGCCGCGCGAGGCGGTGTTCCGCTTCGAGGGGCAGGACCGGGCGGTGGTGCTGGACCAGGCCACGAACCGCGTGCACTGGCGCACCGTGGTCCCGGGCCTGCAGGATGCCGACCGCCTGGAAATCATCAGCGGGCTGCGGCCGGGCGACCTGCTCGTCACCGCCGGTCAGCAGGAAGTGAATGACGGCGACGCGGTGCGCCTGGCGCCGTCCACCCCGGTGACCGCTGCTGACACGGCGGCCGCGGCCGACACGGCGGCCCGCTGACCATGCGCCTCGTCCGTTTCGCTGTCGACCACCCGGTCTTCACCGTCATGATCTACCTGGGCATGCTGGTGCTCGGGCTGATGTCGTTCTACTACCTGCCGATCGACCTGATGCCGGAGATGGAGATGCCGGCGGTCTCGGTCATCACCACCTACTCGGGGGCGTCGGCGGTCGATGTCGAATCGGCCGTCACGAGCACCGTCGAGAACGTGCTCGCCACGGTCAACAACCTCGACGAACTCTCCTCGAGCTCGAAGGAGGGGGTGTCGCTCGTCACCTGCCGCTTCAAGTGGGGCACCGACCTCGCCGAGGCGTCGAACGACATCCGCGATTCGCTCGAGCGCGCCAAGCGGCTGCTCCCCGACGACATCGAGGACCCGGTCATCTTCAAGTTCAACACCTCGATGATCCCGCTGCTCGGCGTGTCGGTGACCGCGCGGCAGAACTACGACGGCATGGAGCGCCTGCTCGAGAACCGCGTCACCGATGTGCTCAAGCGCATTCCCGGGGTGGGGACGGTCGCCGTCATGGGATTGCGCCAGCGCCAGATCAACGTCGAGCTCGACCAGCGGCGCTGCGAAGCGTACGGGCTGACCCCGGCGCTGATCGCCGCGGCCATCGCCGCGGAGAACCGCAACGTGCCGACCGGCTTCCTCAAGTTCGGGCAGAGCGACTACATGCTGCGGGTGCCGGGCGAGTTTGCCGCGGTGGCGGAACTGGCGGAGACGGTCGTCGGGGTGCGGGCCGGGCAGCCGGTGCGCCTGCGCGACGTGGCGAAGGTGACGGACGGTTTCGTCGAGCGCGGCATGTACATGGAGTCGGACCGCAACCCGTACACCGCCTTCTTCATGGTGCAGAAGCAGTCGGGGGCCAACACCGTGGCCATCGCGCGCGCGGTGCGGGCGCGCCTCGACGAAATCGCCCCGACGCTGCCGGCGGACATGCAGGTGAAGACGGTGTTCGACACCTCGGACTTCATCCTCATGGCGGTCGACCAGCTGTACGGATCGGTGCTGATGGGCGGCATCTTCGTCGTGCTGGTGGTGATGCTCTTCCTGCGCCGCGTGCGCAGCAGCATCATCATCGCGCTCGCCATCCCCTCGTCGCTGATCATCGCCTTCGTCTTCCTGTTCGCCTTCGACTACACCATCAACCTGATGTCGCTCGCCTCGCTGGCCATCGCCATCGGCATGGTCGTCGACAACTCGGTGGTGGTGCTCGACAATATCAGCAAGCAGCTCGAACGCGGGGTGCGCCCGCGCGAGGCGGCGATCTACGGCACCGGCGAGGTGGCGGGCGCCGTCACCGCCTCGACCCTGACCACCATCATCACCTTCGTGCCGATCCTGTTCGTCACCGGGATCACCGGCATCATTTTCAAGCAGCTGGGGGGCTGTATCATCGTAACCATCTGCGTGTCGCTGCTCGTGTCGCTGACGCTGACCCCGATGCTCTGCGCGCGCTGGCTCACCACCGGCACCACCGCCTCGCGGCGGCTGACGGCGCTCTTCGCGGCGAGCGAACGCTGGTTCGCCCGCCTCGAGGACCTGTACCGCGACCTGCTCGACTGGGCGCTGGGCCACCGCACAACCGTGGCGGGTGCCGCCCTCGGGCTGCTCGTCTTTTCTTTCGCCCTTATTCCGCTCTGCGGCACCGAGTTCACGCCGGAGGAGGACGCGGGGGAGATCCGCGTCACCTACGAACTCCCCGTCGGCACGCGCTACGAGGAGACCGCGCGGGTCGGCCGGCAGATCGTCGGGCTCGTCGGCGGCCTGGTCCCCGAGCAGCGCATGGTTTTCCTCATGGCCGGCTCCGACCGCAACTCGGGGCGCGCGGGGAGCGGCATGGCCTCGGGGACCAACATCGGCACGGTGATCATGCGCGTCGGCAGCAAGGTCACACGCGAACGTTCGACGAGGCAGATCGGCGACGCGCTGCGCCCGCACCTGCTGAACGTGCCGGGGGTGCGCCGCATCTCGCTGATGACCGGCAACCCGATGAGCACGATGCTGACGGGCGGCGGCAAGCCGCTGCAGTACGAGATCCGCGGCAAGGACCTCGACCTGGCGCTGCGCTATGCGCAGCAGGTGCAGGAGATCTTCCGGCGGACGGCGGGGGCGGATGACGTGCAGCTGTCGCTCGACCTCGGGCAGCCGGAACTGCGCCTCACCGTCGACCGCGATGCCGCCGCCCGCCTCGGGCTTTCCACCACGCTGATTGCCGACACCGTGCGCGACTACTTCGACGGCACGGTGGCCAGCCGCTACCGGGAGGCGGGCGAGGAGTACGACATCCGCGTGCGCCTGGCGGACGCGCGGCGCACCGGGCCGCGCGATTTGACCGGGATCACCCTGCGCAGCATGACGGGCGCGGCGGTGCCGCTGACCGCGGTGGCGCGCCTGACCGAGGAGCGCGGTCCGGTCGCCATCGACCGCATCAACCAGGAGCGGGTCATCAAGATCAGCGCCAACGTCGGCTCCCGCTCGCTCGGGGAGATCGCCGCGGACATCGACGCCGGGCTGGCCGGCATCGCCTTTCCTCCCGAACTGGCGACCAAGTGGGGCGGGATGGTCAAGGAACAGCAGTCGTCGTTCCGCGACATTTTCCTGCTGCTGGCGCTCGGGATTGTGCTCGTCTACATGGTCATGGCGGCGCAGTTCGAGTCGCTGCGCGATCCCTTCATCATCATGTTCAGCGTGCCGTTCGCGCTGACCGGGGTCATCCTCGCCATCTTCCTCACCGGCAACACCATCTCGCTGATTTCGTTCATCGGACTGATCATGCTCGTCGGGGTGGTGGTCAACAACGCCATCGTCCTCGTCGATTACACCAACCTGCTGCGCGCGCGCGGCGCCGACGTCTGCACCGCCATCCGCGAGGCGGGGCGCAACCGCCTCCGCCCGGTGCTCGTCACGACCATCACCACGCTGCTCGGGCTCTTCCCGATGGCGCTGACCAGGGGGGACGGGTCGGAAACCTGGAGCCCGCTGGGGTGGTCGCTGATCGGCGGGCTGTCGCTGTCGACCCTGGTGACGCTCGTGCTCGTACCGGTCATCTACAGCTACTTCGAGGAGCGCCGCGGCCGGGCGCTGGCCTGCACGCGGGAGAGTGCGTCATGACCATGATCATGCTGATCTACAACGAGACGCTGGAGAGCGAGATGCTGGCCTTCCTGGCCGCACAGGGTGTGACCAAGTTCACCGAACTGGTTGAGGCGCGCGGGCATGGTGACGCGGGCGGGACGCATCTGGGGACGGCCGTTCACCCGTCGCTCAACCGCGTCCGCTACATGGCCATGGCGGAGGAACAGGCCGCCGCCCTCATGACCGCCCTGGGCACGTTCCGCGCACAATGGAAAGCAGAAGGCGTGCAGGCATTTTCCTGGCCGATGGGGGCCATACTAGCACATTGACACATGTTATCCACAGAGTTATCCACAAAAAAGCGTCAATATATTGACACTACGCGTGAGGACTGGCGAAGCAACCACGCACGGTGGATGGCAGTACCGTTGTCACAGTAGCATACGTAAAAAACGGTTGCGCGATAGTGGCGAATGTGCTACACTGTACCCATGCGCGGACCACGGATTGCCTACCCGAACGCCGTCTACCATGTCATTAATCGCTTTGTCGATAAGCATCCCTTTTTCCGCTCTGACGCCGATTATCGTTCGTTTCTTGCGGTCTATCAGGAAGTAGCGGAAGCGTTCGGGGTTATCACCTATGCCTACGCGCTGATGCCAAACCACTTCCATTTCCTTATCGAGACCCCGCAGCCGAACATCTCCGCTTTTCTGCAGCGCTTTCTCTCCCATGCCGTGCCGCAACTCAATCGCCGCAGCGGCCGTACCGGGCACCTGATGCAGGGGCGGAGCAAGACGCTGCTGGTCCAGTCAGAGTCGTATTTTATTACCGCATTTGAATATGTGCTCACCAACCCGATGCGTTCGGGTCTCGCGCCGCGCATCACCGGCTACCCCTGGTCGAGCGCGGACGATATGCTCAACAAGGAGCCGCAACTGGTCGATCGTGACCTGCTGGCGCAGCGCCTGTGGCCGAACGAACAGCGGCGCGGGGGGCGGCTCATCGCCCGCCTGGAGAAACTGCTGGCCGGAATCGACGCGGACGAGGTGGAGAAGAGGTTTGCCGCGGCGCATCGCGGTCCGTTCCTGGGGGACGAAGCCTTCCGCCGGCGCGTGCTCAAGCAGGTGGAGCGCCGCAAACAGCAGGGGAGCGGTTTGCGGCGGCGTCAGGACCGTCCGAAATCCCCCTACACCTATGCTCAGGTGGTGCAGGCGGTACGCGCGGTGCTTGACGCAGAACCGGAACTCAACGGCTTGTGGCGTTCGCCCGACCTGGCCCGCCGCGATTTGCAGTGGTATGTCATGTACCAGCATGCCGGCTGGAAATGGGCGCAACTCGTTGTGGCAGAACGAAATGCGGGCATGTCCCGGTCTGTGTTCTCCATGGTTGTCAGCCGCATGCGCCGTGACGAACCGAAACGCCACGCGGTGGAATGCGTCCTGCGGCACTTGTCACTCACCGCCACATGAAATGTTGATACATTGTGGATAACATGTGTCAATGTGTCAGTATGGCCCCCTGTGTGGCCCCCTGTTTCGGGGGTTGGCGCGGGAATTGGCAGTGTGGTATAGTTTCGTGGGAGGATGTTTATGGGCATTGACCAGTCGCTGGTGGAGGAGATCGTCCGCCGGATCGTCACGGTTGCCGCACCACAGCTGATTATCATGTTCGGCTCGGCCGCGGCCGGCACCATGAATCGGGATAGCGATATAGACCTCCTGGTGGTCGAGGACCGGCCGGCCAACCCGCGCGCTGAAAGCGTGCGTCTGCGTGAAGCGCTGCGTGGCCTGGGCTACCCGTTCGACATCATTGTCATGTCGGCAGAGCGTTTTGCGGAAACCCGCGACGTCATTGGCGGCATCGCATACCCGGCCTCACGCCATGGGCGGGAGATCTATGCGGCCGCCTGATGAAGTGCGTCACGAACTGGTGATGCAATGGCGGACAAAGGCAGATGCGGATTTCCGGTTGGCCGAACATCTGCATGGCGAACAGGCGCCGTTTGCCGAAGCCATCGCCTTTCATTGCCAGCAGGCGGCGGAAAAATACCTCAAGGCGTTGTTGACGGCGCACCAGCGGCAATTCCCGAAAACCCACGACATCGCACAGCTGCTTGACCTGCTGGCTGCGGTCGACGCGCCTCTGACCGCGCAGCTACGTCCGGCTGAAGCGCTGACGCCCTACGGCGTCATGATGCGCTACCCGGGTGATGCCCCGGAACTGATCGCGGAAGAAACGGAAGCAGCCCTGGCATATGCCCGTTTGGTCCGGCAGGCAGTACTCAGTACGCTGCCGGCATAACCCATGAAGGTACTGATACTCGGGGGCGGGGGAATCATCGCCCACTACCTCAACCGCAGCGCGCCGGCCGGCACGCAGCTGACGCTGGTCTGGCATAAGCAGCAGCCGCAACCCGGCAGCGCCACCCTCCGCCGCTGCGACCTGACCCGCAGTGAGGACGTGCGCACGCTGCTGCGTGAGACACATCCCGACGTCATCTTCGACGCGGCAGGGCAGAGCAATGTCGACGCCTGCGAGCAGCACCCCGCCACCGCGCGCGCGAGCAACGTCGATGCCACGCGCCACGTGCTCACGGCCCTGCGCGAATACCCGTCGCGCCTCATCTACCTGTCGACCAACGCGGTCTATGACGGGCAGCACGCCCCCTACCGCGAGGACTCGCCGCGCGACCCGGTCAACACCTACGGCCGCATCAAGAAGGAATGCGAGAACCTCGTCAGCGCGGCGGGGCAGAGCATCGCCCGCCTCATCCTCACCCTCGGCTGGTCACCCGCCTCGTCGCGCACCAACCCGCTCCCGTGGATGGTCAGCACGCTGCGCGCGGGCAAAACGCTCAACCTCGTGCATGACGTGCGCGAAAACGTGCTCCCCGCCCCCTTTGCCGCACAGGCGCTCTGGCAGCTTGCGGCCACCGGCTTCCGCGGCACGCTCAATATCGCCGGCAGCGAAGTCGTCAGCCGCGCGGAGCTCGGCCTGCGCGTGGCGCGGGTCTTCGGCTTCGACGAGTCGCTTATCCATCCCGTCCCGGGCAGTTTCTTCCCCACGATCGCCCCCCGTCCTGCGGACACCTCCTACAACACGACGAAACTGCGCGGCCTCGGCCTGACCCCGCCTCCCCTCGACGACGCGCTGGCCCAGCTGCGCGACATGCAACCGCACAACGGAGGATAGCATGACGCTCGACGACGATGCGGAACTGGCGGCAGTTATCGCCCGGCTCGAGACGGAAGTGCTCGGCCGTACCCGCCTGCCGCGCTACCGCGCGCGCCTCGTGCGCGGGACTCCGGCCGAGAGCATCGACTGGGGCGTGCGCCTGCTGGGCGCGCCCGATATCTGGAAACTGTCGCAGGGTGAAGGCGTCGCCGTCGCCGTGCTCGATACCGGCTGCGCGGTCGCGCACCATGATCTTGCCGGGGCCGTGCGCCGGCGCGGCAAAAAGCACCTCGGCGTCAACTTCACCTCTGCCAGGCGCGACGATTTCCTCGACCGCCATGACCACGGCACCCACTGCTGCGGCATCATCGCCGCGCGCCGCAACGACCGCGGCATCATCGGCGTCGCCCCCGCGGCGCACCTCGACATTGTCATGCTCGTCCGCGCCGGCCGGCACGTCGGGGAACGGGATGTTGGGCAGGCCGGCGAGCAGGTCGTGCAGGTCGCCGGAGACGGCGCGCTCGACCTC
>CAZWUZ010000041.1:12525-16821 GCA_964637655.1 uncultured bacterium
CTCGGCCCGGTGAAGATCCTCGACGATAACGGCGGCGGGCAGCTCGCCTGGCTCGTGCAGGGCATCCGCTGGTGCATCAGCAATGCCGCCCGGCATAAAATAAAAGTGCTCTCGCTCTCGCTGGGCGCCCCTGACGGCGCCCCGGTTCTGCGCCGGGCGCTCGTCGACGCGAAAGCGGCCGGGCTGATCACCGTCTGCGCCGCCGGCAACGAGGGGAACAGCAGCGATCTCGGCTACCCCGCCCGCTACGCCGGGGAGCAGCTCTGCCTCGCGGTCGGGGCTGTGCGCAGCGACAAGCATATCACCGACTTTTCCAACACCGGGCGCGGCATGTCGCGCATGGGCCTCGTCGCCCCCGGCTTCGAGGTCCTCTCGACTGTCACCCGCAACCGCTACGCGCGTTTTTCCGGCACCTCGATGGCCGCGCCGCATGTCGCCGGCATCCTCGCGCTGGCCATCGCCAAGCACCTGCGCTACGGCGGCAAGACGCCGCTGACCAATCTCGATCAGGCCTACGAGCATCTGCGGCGCTTCACGCAGGACCTCGGCAACCGCGGCCGCGACAAGGTCTATGGCCTCGGCCTCCCCGTGCTGACCGAGCGCAACTTCACCGCCCTGCGCGCCTGAGTCAGTGCCAACGGTGAAACGGTGAACGAGTGATGCTGTCCTTTGTGGTATAATCGAAAAGGGTGGTGAGCATGAAAATCAGCGTTGGCGAGCTTCACGCCCAATCAGCAGCGCTGCTGGCGGATATCGACAAGGGGGAAGTGTGTGTGCTGACACGCGACAACGAAGCTGTTGCCGTAGCTATTCCGCTGGTTCCATGTTCCCCTCTCCCGGCGGGAGAGGAAGCCGCGGAGCGGCAGGTGAGGGCGGACACCGCGGACGGATTCCCGACGCTGCGCGTCGCCCTCTCCCAAAGGAGAGGGGACTTATTGGCTGAACAGCTACCTGTCGCCGAAGTCATTCCGCTGCCTCGCAAGGGCAAGGGTTGGAAGCGCACCATTCGCCGTGTCTCGCTCCCTGCCGGTATCACGACCGCCCGGTATCTCGATGCCGAGCGCCATGCCCGGTAGCAATCTGCAGGAGGAGGTGGCGGCATGAGCGACCTGCAGCAGCAAGAGATTGACCGGATTGTCTGCTGCCGGCCGGAATATGGCATTACCGAAACAGAGCTCCGCCACGCCTGTGAAGATATCCTGCATACGTACCCGGATGACGGCATGATGCAAACCCTGCACCTGATTCGCTACCGGTGGTATCTGGAACATCGTGAGCAACCGCAGTTCTGTGCCAGACCTGGCGCATAATCATGGGTAAAATGCAGCCGGATGCGTATAAGACAATCAGCAACAGACGTTAGCATAAATGCAAATGTGAAAATGTGAAAGAGTGGCACCTTTATCTGTCGCGGCAAGGTCGTGCTGTTGTTGTTTGGCAGGCGGTAAGGTAGAATCATCCGCGGAGGTCGTATGCTGAACCTGGCCATTATCGGTTGCGGGCGTATCGCGAAACGGCATCTCGGGCTTATGCCCGAACTGCGCGGTGTGCGCCTTGCCGGCGTCTGTGACATCGTCCCCGAACGCGCCGCCGCGGCCGGCGCCGCGCATGGCGTTCCGCACTTCACCGACGCGCGCGCCCTGCTCGACGCGGTCAAACCCGACGTCGTCAGCATCCTTACCCCGAGCGGCTCGCATGCCGCGCTCGGCCTGCAGGCGCTCGCTGCCAACTGCCACGTCATCATCGAGAAGCCGATGGCGCTGCGCCTTGCCGATGCCGATGCGCTCATCGCCGCGGCCGCGGCGAAGCAGCGCCGCCTCTACGTCGTCAAGCAGAACCGCTGCAACCTCC
The DNA here is from genome assembly GCA_964637655.1 of uncultured bacterium. GTDB lineage: Bacteria > DAOPZR01 > DAOPZR01 > DAOPZR01 > DAOPZR01 > CAZWUZ01. Next base: position 14,377 of record CAZWUZ010000041.1, read on the forward strand.
CCGTGGTGAAACTCAAAGAGGCGCTTGATGCCGGGCGTTTCGGCAAACTGGTGCTCGGTACTGTGCGCGTGCGCTGGTGCCGCGACCAGTCCTACTACGACAGCGACGCGTGGCGCGGCACCTGGCATGACGACGGCGGGGTGCTCACCAACCAGGCGAGCCATCACATCGACCTGCTGCAGTGGCTGCTCGGCCCCGTCGAGACCGTCACCGCCATGACCGCGCGCCGCCTCGTTGACATCGAGGCGGAGGATACCGGCACCGCGCTCCTGCGCTTCAGCAGCGGCGCGCTCGGCATCATCGAGGCGACCACCGGCGCCCGCCCGAAAGACCTCGAGGGCTCGCTCTCGCTCCTCGGCGAGGGCGGCAGCGTCGAGATCGCCGGGTTCGCGGTCAACAAGATCCGCACCTGGCAGTTCGCGCACCCGCTCCCCGGCGACGCGGAAGTCATGGAAAAATTCTCCACCAACCCGCCCGACGTCTACGGCTTCGGGCATCGCGTCTTTCTGCAGCAGGTATTCGACAGCATCCTGAGCAGCGGCCCCGCCCCCGTCGACGGCGCCGAGGGGCGCAAGTCGCTCGAACTGATCAACGCCATCTACGAGTCGGTGGAGACGGGGCGCGCCGTCAACCTGCGCTTCGCACCCGACAAATGCCGCCTGGGACAATAGCCATGACCATTCCGTTTCTCGATCTGCAGGGCGAGTATGCCGCCCACAAACCGGCGATCGATGCCGCCATCGCGCGCGTGCTGGCGCATGGCACCTTCATTCTCGGCCCCGAGGTGAAGGAGCTCGAAACGCAACTTGCCGCGCTCACCGGGCAGCAGCATGGCGTCGGGGTCGCCTCGGGCACCGACGCGCTCATCCTCGCGCTGCGCGCGCTCGGCCTCGGCCCGGGTGACGAGATCATCACCACCCCGCTCACCTTTGTCGCCACCGCCGAGGCGATCGTCGCAGTCGGGGCCACGCCGGTCTTTGCCGACGTCGACCCGCAGACGCTCAATCTCAATCCGCGCCAGGCCGCCGCCGCCATCACCGGCAAAACCAAAGCCATCATCGTCGTTCACCTCTACGGCCAGCCCTGCGACATGACCGCTTTCACCGCGCTGGCGCGGGAGCAGAACCTCAACCTCATCGAGGACTGCGCCCATGCCTTCGGCGCGTCGTGGCGCGGTACGCCCGCGGGGGGCTTCGGCGATGCTGCCTGCCACTCGTTCTTCCCGTCCAAGGTGCTGGGCGCCTATGGCGACGGCGGCATGGTCTGCGTGCGCGACGCGGCCGTGGCGGAACTGCTCCGCACGCTGCGCGCCCACGGCAGCCGGAAGAAGTACCATCCCGAGATCGTCGGCTATAACAGCCGCCTCGACACGCTGCAGGCGGCCATCCTGCTCGCCAAGCTCACCTGGCATGACGCGGCGCTGCGCGGGCGGCGGCAGGTCGCGGCCTGGTACCGCGAACTGCTCGCCGGCACCGCGGCGCAGTTCATCCCCGATGCCGACGGTGCGGTCAATTCCTGCTACGCGCTCACCGTGCGCGTGCCGCAGCGTGACACCGTGGCGGCAAAACTCAAGGAGCAGAACATCCCGAGCATGGTCTACTACCCGGTACCGCTGCACCGCGTCCCCGTCTATGCCGGCAGCCGTACCTACACGCTGCAGCACGCGGAGCAGGCGGCCGCGGACGTACTGTCGCTCCCGGTCTTTCCGTCGATGACGCGCGATCAGGTGGCGGCGGTGGCGGACGCGCTGCGGGCGGCGCTGGCATGAAGGTCGTCACCGTCGTCGGGGCGCGCCCGCAGTTCATCAAGCTCGCCCCCGTTTCGCGCGCCCTGCGTGCGCAGGCGACGGAGATCCTCGTCCATACCGGTCAGCATTTCGACGACGCGATGTCCGAGGCGTTCTTCCGCGAGCTCGACCTGCCGCGCCCCGACAGCAACCTTGGCGCCGGCGGCGGCCTGCCGGAAATGCAGCTCGCCGCCATCCTGCCGCCGCTGACTGATTTGCTGCGCCGCGAGCGGCCCGACTGGCTCCTCGTCTACGGCGATACCACCTCGACGCTCGCCGGGGCGCTGGCCGCGGTCAGCGCGCAGGTCCCCATCGCCCATGTCGAGGCGGGGCTCCGCTCGTTTGACCGCAGCATGCCCGAGGAGAACAACCGCGTCGTGACGGACGCGCTGGCGCAGCTGCTGTTTGTCCCCACCGCAGCCGCAGGCGGGCAACTCCGCACAGAAGGCGTGGTCGGGCGCATCGTCGAGTGCGGCGATGTCATGTACGACGCGCTGCTCGCCGCGCAGCCGGCAGCGGCAAAGCAGGAGACCGTGCAACGCCTTGGGCTGCAACAAGGCGGCTACTACCTTGCCACGCTCCACCGCGCGGGGAATACCGACGACCCGCAGCGCCTCGCCGCGCTCGTTGCCGGGCTCTGTGCCGCGCCGCTCCCGGTC
>CAZWUZ010000042.1:0-16762 GCA_964637655.1 uncultured bacterium
CAGCGGCCGGAGCGCTGCATTACGGTGGTCATTGTCACGGACCTTGTTGTCCCTCCCTCCGGCGGCGCTGCCGCTGCTGCCGGTCCCATAACCGAGTATAGCATCATCACGCAGCAACGTCAAAGCGCATGGCGGCGGTGGCTGTTGCCCGGGTCGACAGGTCATGCTATACTCGCAGAAAGAGTTGCCGGTCGGCAGCGGCATGCGCGATGCCCGGCAGCCACGTGTGGCAGAGGAGCGACGGATATGGCATGCAACAGAAGCAACGGGTTTCTCAAACAGGTCGTCAGCAAACCGGAACTGCGGGCGCAGTTGCTCGCCAACCCCGCGGCAACCCTGAAGGCCAACGGGATTACCGTTCCTGACGGGGCGAAGGTCGTCATTCATGATGTGCCGCCCGGTCAGCCCCACCTGATCCTTCCGGAAAAACTCGACCAGTGGGATGCGTGCTGCGGCGCCACTGAAGTGACGGCCGTGGTCAAGGCGGTTTTCGCTGATCCCGCGTTACGCACGCAACTGTTTGCCGCACCCGGCGCGGTTTTTGCCGCCGTGCTCGGCAAGGAATTCCCCCCCGCCGGCAAAATGCTGGTCTTTGCCAATACCGCCAGCGAATTTCATCTCGTCATTCCTGTCGCCGGCAAGGAACTGAGCGATGCCGAACTGGCCGCTGTTGCCGGTGGCAGCCTCCCGGGCGGTGCCGCCATGGACGCGGTATGCGGAATCCTGTGGCATACCCGCATCGGCTGCAATCCGCTCTGCTGCGATATCTGCAATATTTTCGACTGCATCCACCACGCCACCGGCTGACGGTGACATTGCCCCACAGAGGTAGCGCGCACGGCCGGCCCGTCGTTCCGGGCCGGCCGTCGCTTTGTCTGCTCCCTGCAGGCAGTCATGACGGCGAATTTCGCGCGCCGGCGTTAGCACCTCGGCGCCGGCGCCAGCGCGCGCAGGATGCAGATGACCGTGCTTTTCCCCGTGGCGACCACCGCCGTGCCCGCCGCCGCGCGCCTGACGGCAAACGACCACGCATAATCGTCGCTGCTGAAGCCGGCACGGGCGAGATACGCCTGCAGTTCCGTCTGCGCCTGCAGCCACGCCTGCTGCTGCGCGCGGCTGGCCAGTAACGGCGCCGTATCGCCCGGGTTGAGCGTTGCGGTCCAGACGACGGGAATGGTGAAGGTGTTATGGAACAGGTCGCCGGGGCGGCGCGGGGCGGTGCGGGTGAGCGCATCGCGCCAGTCGATATCAGCGTCGGGATACCGGCGGCTGAGCTGGTTGGCTAAGCGGGTATCGCCCGGGCGCTGCCCGGCGGGATGGAAGGCATACCAGTAGTCCGCCTCGGCGCGCGAACTGCGCACGATAACGCCGTTATAGGTTTCTGCATCGAACAGCACGAATTGCCGGCTGGAATACAACGCCGGCATAGCCGACACACTGCGGAACAGACGCCCGAACTGCACGAGAAATTCAGTATTGTTGCCTACGGCACACCCGTGTACCTGCAGCACACGCTGCGCATCGACATGCGTGTCGGAGAGCGGGGCCACACTGCCGGCAGCGACTGCTTCAGCCAGCAGCGCGGCATCGGTCTGCTGCGGCCAGCCGGTGTCGACGGGGACACCGATACCTGTCCATTCATTGCCATGCGCGACAAAGTTGATAATCCCCCACGGCTGCCCGTCGCGCGGACGGTTGGCAGACAGCCAGTCATGCGCCGCGCGCAGCGTCTGGCAGTCAGTAATCACGTACTCGGTCTTCTGCTGCCGGTCGGTGCGGTAGTAGTGCGCGGCCCGCTCGTAGTAGCGGTTGCTGCCGTGGTCTGCGCCGAGAATGAACGTCACGCCGGTGCGCGGGACGGCAACAACAGGCGGCGGTGGCGGCGCTGGTCGCGGCGGCTGCGGACGCGGGGCGCGGGGGAGCAGCAGGGCGATGACGCTGACCGCCACGCACAGCAAAACGAGCGGCGCCAGCCAGGGCCGGCGCCGCTCACGGATGAATTCTGCGTGCGCCCGCGGTGCCACCGACCGTTCAAGGTCAGCGGCGGAAATATCAGGTCGCGGGTCCTGCGGTACAACGTCTTTCACTGCGTCCCCCCTGCGGGGATACTACCATACGGCGAGCGTCAACTGCACGGTGGCCGGCCGGCGCAGCGTCAGCCCGTCAAACTTCCAGCCGGATATCGCCTGCAGCAGTTGCTGCGTGGTGGCCGCATCGAGCGCCGATTCGATGAGGTTCGCGGCGGTCACTTTGCCGTCCGTGCCGATCACCAGCGTCACCTTCACCTGCTGTCCGTCGCCGCTGATGGCGGCCGGCTGCGCCGGGAGCAGCTGCTGCAGTGCGGCAACAAAGCGTGCCTGCAGACGCGGCAGCGAAATCGAAGGGTTGTCGACGGTCAGCGCGACGATGCTGATGGAATCCGCCAGCGGTCCGGCCGGCGGCGGCACGGCGATATCCGCTGTCTCGTCTTTCAGCGCTTCACTGACCGGGGCGGGTGCCATGGCGTTCGTGCGCAGTGCCTGCGGCGACAGATAAACCGGGCGTGACGGTGCGCCGCCGTAGAATGACGGGGCCGCGGCACCGACCGCGGTATTCTCCACCCCTTCGGGCAGCGGCAACGCCTGCTGCACCGTGACGAGTTCGCCGTTCTCGTTGCGCCGCACGATGCTGTCGATGGCGACAAACGAGGTGTACTGCGTCATCAGGTTGTACTGCAGCCCGAGCGCCGTCACTTCCTGCTTGAGTTCCGCGCGCGCCTCCGCCCGGTTGTAGTCGTCAAGAATGGCGATGCGCTGGCGGGCCCAGAGGTAGCGCAGCGCGCTGTTATCCGTGCGCGGGCGGTACTCGCTCAGGCGCAGGCGTTCGCTGAACGCGCCGTGTCCCGAGGTGCCGGTGACCACCGCCTCGCCCTTCACTTCGCCCCGCCACTTGCCGAAAACGACCAGCGGGCGCTGCGCGAGCACGTCGGGGATGGAGACCGGTTCGATGTCGTAGGCGTCGAACCCGGGGAACGTGACGCTGATGCCGGTGAGCACCGGCGACTCGATGTAGCGGCGGAACGTATCCGCATGCGCCGCAGCATCCTCACGCCGCGTGATGACGAACGGCTCGCCCTGCCCCATGCGGGCGATGCCCTCGATGATGTAGCGGTTGACCCCGCTGCCGATACCGAAGGCGTACATGTTCGCCTTGCCGAGATTGTTACGAATGAGGTCGAACGCCTCGCGTTCCACCGAGACGTAGCCGTCCGTCACGATAACGACGTTGCGTGACATCCCGTCGGGGCGCGGCAGCGCCAGCGCGCGCTTGAGCGCGGGGAGCAGTTCCGTCCCCCCGCGTCCATGCTCGTTGTCGATGGCATTGATGGCACGCGCGATGTTCTCCTCCGTCACCGGCAGCGACTGCTCCGCCAGCACGGTATTGCCGCCCGAGAAGAGCATGACGTTGAAACGGTCCTGCGGGCGCAGCCCGGTGAGCAGGTCGCGCATCAGCTGCTTGCTGATGTTCAGCGGGAAGCCGTGCATCGAGCCCGACACGTCGACAATAAAGACGTACTCGCGCGCGGGAATCTGCGCCGGTGTCACACGCGCCGGGGGCTGCACCATCATCAGGAAGAAGTTTTCCGTGTCACCCTGCCAGAGCAGCATGCCCGACTGGATGGCGTCACCCGCCAGGCGGTACCTCAGCACATAGTCGCGGTTGCCGCCGTTGCCGCCGGCCGGGTCGAGCGCGACTTCCGCGCTGTTCAGGTCGTTGTGCGTGGTGATGAGTTTGTGGCTCGGGCTGCTGATGTCGCGGATGGGCATCCCGGCCGCGATGGAGGTCTTGAGGTCGAATGCATATGGCGCCTGCGCACCCTGCTGCAGGTAGGGGGACGCGGTGAACTGTTCTGTGGCCGGGGCGCCGGCGGCCGGGGTGGTGGTGTAGCGCGGCCCGACCACGGCGGGATAGACGAATTCATAGGTGCCGTCCGTAGGGACGAGCAGTTCGGTGTACTTGAGTTCAACGACGATTTCGTCATTGGGCTGGATATTGGCGACATTCATGGTGAAGACGTTGGGACGTTCCTGTTCGAGCAGCGAGGCGGTGCGCCCTTCGCGGCGCGCCTGCTCGTATTCCTGCCGCGCCTGTTCCCGTTCGCGGATCTTCGCGACAAGCACGCGCTCGCCGATGGTCATGGTCATCCCGTAGACCGCGGCGCGGGTGGAACCCGGAAAGACATAGACGGCTTCGAGGGTGCGGCTGCCCGTGTTGCGGTAGACCTGTCTGACCGTAACGTCAGCGATGACCCCGCTGATGCGCACGGTGGCGGAGGTCGACTTGAGCGGCAGCTGGTCGACGCCCGGGCTGTCGCTCTTGACAAAGAAATACGGCGACAACGTGCGGTCAGCATCGTTTTCCGCCGCTTTGGCGACCGACACAACGCACAGCAGCACAGCGAGCATAAGAGCGATGCCTGTCAGGATGTTACGGTAGTTCATTGTCCCCTCCGCGGGCGGTTGCGGCATTTCCCGAATGCCGTTATGGTAGCATAGACAGGCGTGACGCGCTGCCGGTTGCAACAACTCATGTCATTCTCACCCGCGGCATGGTATACTGAAAACGGAGGTTTGACCATGCGCTTGATCCTGCTGTGTGCTCTTCTGCTGCTCACCGGCTGTGCCAATCCCTACCGTGCCAACTACGTCAGCACCTTTGATCGCTGGCCGGGTGCGGCCGGGCTGTTTGACACCGCGGCCGCACCCGCACCGCCGAAACTCGTGGCGGCGACCGACATGCAGCAGGACGCGCTGGCACTGCTCGAGAGCGGCTACCTGATGATCGGACGTGCGACCTTCCGCAGCGCGCGCATCGACGAACGTCAGGCGCTGGCGCTGGCACAGGAAGTCGGGGCCGACCTGGTGCTCGCCAGCCAGGAGTACATGAACACCGTCACGCAGAGTATCCCGATGACGCAATGGCTGCCGGAGCGGCGCTACACCACCACTGAGCGGGTCAGTTACCAGCCGCATCCCGATTCCACGCCGCTGATCAGCGAGCGCACGATCACCCAGACCATCCAGGGCGAGGCGTATGTCGAATACGTGCCGCAGACCACCGACTACTACCAGTATGCCGCCACTTTCTGGAGGAAGGCGAAGCCAATGCATTTCGGCGTGCTCGTGCAGCGGCTCGATGAGGCGACCCGTCAGCGTTTGCAGACCAATCGCGGGGTCATCGTCAAGGCGGTGGTCAGCCGCACCCCGGCGTTCGACGCTGATATCCTGCGCGGTGACATCATCACGCAGTTCAACGGCCGCCCGGTGGCCGACCCGCAGGACTTCTTCGCGCAGGTGCGCGCCCATGCCGGGCAGCGCGTAACGGTGCGCCTCGTCCGCGGCAGCAGCACGCTCGACGTACCCCTGACACTGCAACGCGGCGACTGATTACTCCCGGCGCAGCCGCGCTTCCGCGCGCTGCAGTCGCGCATGGTAGTCGCCCGTGTCGAGAAAACCCGTCAGCTTGCGGATGAGCAGCCAGCCGCCGAACCCGCGGATATTGTTGCGCCAGGCGCGATACCAGCGGTGCCAGTGCGCGCGGATGTTGATGAGCGGCAGGAAGGCGATGGGGAAATAGAGCGTGCGCAGCCCGACCAGCAGCAGATGGTGGAAGTGGTAGAACCGCTTGAGCAGGCGCAGCACCCCGTCGAGCTGCTCGGTCGCGGTCACCGGTGCGTCCGGCATGAAGAGCGGAAAATTCCCGTCGTAAAAATCCCAGCCGAGTTCGTCGAGCGGATACAGCCGGCCCTGCGCCGCCAGCCGCGCCCGCAGCGCCGTGCCGGGCAGCGGTACAGGATTGAGCACCTGCAGCGTGTCGAGTCGCGCGACGCGGATGAATTTTTCGTAGGCGCACATCTGCCGGTCGAGATGCAGTCCTGACTCCTGCCCCGGGTGTGCGGGATAGCCGAGGATGAACATGCCGTGCACGAGGAAGCCCGCTTCGCGGTAGGCGCGGGTGTAGGCGAGCATGTCGGCGGCGCGGATATGCTTGCCGATGGTCTTGAGCACCTCGTCGTCGACCGATTCGTAGCCGATGGCGACGGTGAGCACGCCCGCCTCGCGCATCGCCTGCAGCAGTTCCGTATCACGCGCCGTATCGAGCCGCACCTGGATGGAGATGTCGAGCCGCTTGCCCACCGCCTTCTGCCATTGCGCCGCGAGGCGGCAGAACGCCAGCGTCCCCGCGCGCTCCTGCCCGAAATGGTCGTCGACAACGAAGAAACTGTGCCAGCCGTGCTGCTCCACCACGCGGATGATGCTGTTGAGCAGGCGTTCCGGTTTTGCCCAGCGCGGCTTGCCCTTGATGGCGCAGAACTCGCAGTCCATGCCGCAACCGCGGATGCGGCTGATGGGGTAAACCGCCACCTTCGCATAGCGCAGCAGGTTGAAATCGGGATAGGGGAGCGCATCGAGGTCGGCGATCGGGGGGCGGTCGGGCGTGCAGACCTCGCGCCCGTCCTGCCGGTACGAGATGCCGCTGATGGCGGAGAAGTCACGCCCGCCCTCCGCCGCGCGCAGAATCTCCTGCATGGCGTATTCCCCCTCGCCATGCACCACGATATCGACACCGTTGGCGAGTCCTTCGTCCGCCTGCCCGAGGAAATGGTGCCCGCCCGCGACGGTGAGTACCCCCTGCTCCTGATACCAGCGTGCCAGTTCGTAGAGGCGCGGCACCCCGCAGGTCAGACCGCCGTAGAACCCGACCGCCGCCGCCGGGCGCGCCAGCTGCAGGAACGCATGGTCAGGTGCGCCATGCGCATCGTGCGGGCCGGGAAAACGGTAATTGTTTTCGTCGATGACCTCGACCTCCCAGCCGGGCAGCTGCGCGGCGGCCGTCGCCACGCTGAGCGGGCCGAGCGCCGTGGTCTTGCGCGCGATATGCGAGTAGACGTTGAACCCGGGGAGCTTCGGCAGAATCATGCGGAACAAACGCGGCGTGTCACTCATACTGGTCACCTCAGTAACAGTATAGCACAAAGCAGCCGATGCGCCTGCATTTTTGTGCCGCCTATGCTACACTCACCATCCAGCGGGTAACCGCGGTACGGGCCGGGGACGGAACATGCTCACGCTCACGAAGTTGCGCAAGGAGTACAACGGGACGGTCGCGGTCGACGATGTCGATCTGACGGTCAACAAGGGCGAGTTCTTCTGCCTGCTCGGGCCGAGCGGCTGCGGCAAGACGACCATCCTGCGCATGGTCGCCGGGTTCGAACTCCCCACCGCGGGGAGCATCGCGCTGGCCGGCCGCGAAATAACCGGCCTGCCCCCCTACGCGCGCGATGTCAATACCGTCTTCCAGAACTATGCCCTGTTTCCCAACTATACCGTGCGCGGCAATATCGCCTATGGCCCGCAGCTGAAAAAGCTCACCGCGGCGGAAATCGACCGGCGGGTGGACGAGGCGATGGCGCTGGTCGGGCTGCAGGACCTCGGGGCACGCCTGCCGTCGCAACTGTCGGGCGGGCAGCAGCAGCGGGTGGCGCTGGCGCGCGCGCTGGTCAACCGCCCGTCGCTGCTGCTGCTCGACGAGCCGCTCTCCGCGCTCGACAAGCAGATCGCCGAACACACGCGGCTCGAACTGAAAGACCTGCAGAAACGGCTCGGCATCACCTTCGTCTTTGTCACCCATAACCAGGTCGAGGCGATGACCATGTCCGACCGCATCGCGGTCATGCACCGCGGGCGCATCGAGCAGTGCGCGTCCCCGACGGAGATCTACAGCCGCCCGGCCACCCCGTTCGTCGCCGGGTTTATCGGCACGATGAACTTCTTCCCCGCCACCGTCACCGCCACGGCAGACGGCAGCACCTCCCTGCGCCTGTTTGACCGCAGCGAGGCGCAGTACCGCGAGGGCACCCCCTTCCCTGCGGGGACGACGGTGCGTTACGGGGTGCGCCCCGAACAGCTGCGCGTGTCGCTGCTCCCGCCGAAGGACTTCGAGAACGGGCTGCACGGCACCATCACGCGCCAGGTCTTCATGGGTGAAACGACGCAATTCGTCATCACGCTCGACGGCGGCGCCACGGTCGAAGTCAATGTGCTCAACTACCTCATTGTCGCGGAAAAGCCGCTCGGCTTCGAGCTGCAGGAGGAAGTGCACCTCATCTGGAGCAAGTCGTCCGGAGTGCTGCTCCATGGCTGAGGCAACCTCCGCCCGCTTCACCCGCCTGCTGCTCCTCCCGCCGGCGGTCTGGCTGGGGCTCTGTTTCGGGCTGCCGCTGATTATCGTGCTGCTCTACAGCGTCGGGCATACCCATACCTATGGCGGAGTCAGTTTCGGTCTTACCTTCGAACATTATCGCGCGGTCGCCGACCCCTTCTACGGCGGCATTTTCCTGCGCTCACTCGGGTACAGCGTGGGGATCACGCTGTTCACGCTGGTGCTGGCACTGCCGCTGGCCTATGTCATGGCCTGCGCCACGCCCCGCTGGCAGAAACTGATGATGTTCTGCATCATCGTCCCTTTCTGGACCAATTTTCTCGTGCGCATGTTCGCCTTCGTCACCCTGCTCGGTGACAGCGGGCTGATCAATACGCTGCTGCTGCGCCTCGGGCTGATCAGCGCACCGCTCCCGCTGCTCCATTCGCTCTTCGCGGTCATCGTCGGTTTCGTCTACTGGAACCTGACCTACATGGTGCTGCCGATTTATGCTGCGCTCGAACGCATGGACGTGGCGCATGTCGAGGCGGCGATGGATCTCGGGGCGGGCCGGTTCACCGCCTTCCGTACCGTCACTCTTCCCGCCGCAATCCCCGGCATCATTGCCGGGGTCATCTTCACCTTCATCCCCACCCTCGGCTGTTTTGTCATTCCTGAAATACTCGGCGGGCAGGACAACCAGATGATCGGCAACGTGATCGTCACCCAGTTCCTGCAGGCGCGCAACTGGCCGCTCGGGTCCGCCTTCGCCATGCTCTTCGTTGCGCTGGTCATGCTGCTCATCTCGCTGACCATCCGCTACTATACACCTGCGACCGAAACGAAGCGCGGAAACGTCATCTGACATGGCCAGTAACCTCTCGCGCAGCAACGGGCTGGGCATCGGCCGCGGCGGCTGGTGCCCGCGCCACTCTTCCAGCATAGGGCGCAGCGGCCGCTGCCCGCACCACACCGGAGCACCACGCTGTGGCCAGTAACCTCTCGCGCAGCAACGGACTGGGCATCGGCCGCGGCGCGCCGACCCTGTCGGTGGCAGCGGCATCCATCGTCTTCCTGCTCGTCCCGCTTGGCGTGCTGATCTTCTACTCGTTCAATACGGGGAAAGTCATCAACCAGTGGGCGGGCTTCTCGCTGCACTGGTATAGCGATGTGTTGCGCGACCGGGCGCTGCTCTTCTCCGTGCGCAACTCACTCACGGTTGCCTTCTTCAGCACCATTATCGCCACCGTGCTCGGCACAATGATCGCGCTGGCCATCGGCAGCATGCGCGGGCGCAACGCGAAGCTGTTCTACAACCTGCTCTATGTCCCGGTCATCCTCCCGGAAATCATTTTCGGGGTGGCCCTGCTCGCACTCTTCGTGCTCATCGGTTTTCCGCTCGGGCTGACCACGGTCTGCATTGCCCACGTCACCTTCACCCTGCCCTTTGTCGCGCTCATCGTCATCGCGCGCGTGCAGACGCTCGATCCCGCCCTCTCCGAAGCGAGCATGGACCTCGGGGCTACCCGCTGGCAGACCCTGCGCCTGGTCATTCTCCCCGCGCTCGCGCCCGCCATTGTCGCCGGCGCCCTCTTCGCCTTCACCGGCAGTATCGACGACCTCGTCGCCACCTTCTTCACCGCCGGGGTCGGGGCCTCGACCATGCCGCTGCGGATTTACGCGCTGCTCAAAACCGAGATGACGCCGTTGCTCAACGCCCTCTCGACCATGCTGATCATCCTCACCGTGGCGGCGGTAAGCGCGGCCTCCCTGCTGCAGGGGACGGGAAGGACGCGCCGCACCGGCGCGGTGCTCGCCGCGCTGCTGGTCATGGGGGTGCTGCTGCTCTTCGCCTTTACCGGCACGACCATCGACCGCGACCGCGTGGTGCATATCTGGAGCTGGTCAAACTATATCGCGCCGGACGTTATTGCCGCGTTCGAGCGCGAACACGACATGACCGTCACCTACGATTTCCTCAATGACAACGAGGAGATGCTCGCCAAACTGCAGTCGGGCGCGGGCGGATACGACATCATCATCCCCTCCGGCTACATGGTCGAGATTCTCAAGCGGGAGAACCTCATCCGGCCCATCGGCAACGTGCCGAACCGCGCCCTGCTCGACACTGCCTTTACCAACCTCGAGTATGATACCAGCGGCCGCTACTACATCCCCTACACCTACGGCTGCTCGGGCTACGGGTACGACACGCGGGTCATCACCACGCGCCCTGACACGCTCGGCATCATGTGGGACGAACGCCACCGCGGGCGCCTGCTGATGCTCGACGACCCGTTCGAGACCCTCTTTGCCGGCTATGTCCGGCTCGGGCTCGACTGGACGCTGCGGCGCCCCGCCGACCTGGCTGCCGCCGTCGCCGAACTGCGCCGGCAGAAGCCGCTGCTCAAGAAGTACGACTCCAATTTCTACAAGGAGATGCTGGCCGCCGGCGAGGTCGATATCGTCCACTGCTGGAACGGCACGATTTACAAGCTGCGGCGCGAGCAGGGAGCTGACGCGCATGTTGATTTCTTCGTGCCGCAGGAGGGCGCGCTCTTCTTTAACGATAATTTTGCCATTCCGCGCGACGCGCAGCATCCGGAGAACGCCGAACAGTTCATCAATTTCATGCTGCGCCCCGACATGACCGCGCGCAATATCACCGTCACCGGCTATGCCATGCCCAACCCCGCTGCCATCGCCCTGCTGCCGCCCGAGGTGGCGGATAACCCGTACATCTTCGTGCCGCGCGAACAGCTCGACCGCTGCCGCCTGCTCCCTGATTTCGGCGAGTTCAATCACCAGATGCTCGAGGCATGGACGCGACTCAAGGCCGAGTAGGGCGTCGCGTTGCCGCCCTCGCCGGCGGCGGGTTGCTGACTGCGCTGCTGCTTGTGCACCTGCTGCACCACGTGCTGCCCGGCAACTTCACCTTTGCCGCGCTGACCAATTTCCGCCTGCAGTTCGGTGTGCTGGCACTGCTGGCGTCAGTGCTGCTGCTTGTTGCGCGACCGCAAAAGCTGATGGTGCTCACCCTGCTGCCCGCCCTCTGGTGGCTGGGCGGGGTTGGTCTGTATTACCTTCCTGCCGGCACGCCGGCGCTGGCCGCCCCCGCGGCGCAGCCATTGAAACTGCTGTACGCCAATGTCAACACCGCCAACCGCGACCATGCCGCGCTGCTGCGCCTCATAGCGGCGGAGCAGCCCGATATCATCGGCCTGCTGGAAACCGACGAGGTGTGGCGTGACGCATTGCTGCCGCTGCACGACACCTGGCCGCAGCAGGTGGCGGAATACCGCAGCGACAACTTCGGGCTGGTGCTCCTCTCGCGCCTGCCGCTGGCCGAAAGCGATATCCTGCACGCGCCGGAGACCGGGCTCGGTACTGTCCGCGCGGTCGTTGCCCTGGACGACCGGTCACTGACCTGCTACCTCACCCATCCGCTGCCGCCATCGCACGACCGCCAGCTGCAATGGCGCGATGATCAGCTGCGCTGGCTGGCGACGCAGGCCGCCTCCACGCCGGGCGAAATCATCGTCATGGGTGATTTCAATGCCACAGACGGGACCGGCATCCTGCAGGAATTTGCCGCCCTGTCAGGGCTGCGTGACACGCGCCACGGTTTCGGCTGGCAGCCGACCTGGCCCGACTACCAGGCCGAGGCAAAAGCGCTGCCGCTCGCCCCGCTCTGGCCGTGGCTGCTGCGCATCCCGCTCGACCATGTCTTTGTCTCGCCAACTCTGACGGTCCGCGACCGCCGCGTCGGGTCGCCCATCGGCAGCGACCACCGTCCTGTCCTTGTCACATTGCTCTGAACATGCACCCTGCCACACGCTGGTGGGTTATTGACGACGCCCGGCGCGAATGCTACGATGCAACACCAGTGCGGGAGCGCGATACGGTGGCGCAGTGCGTTATGCCTTACGCGTTGCCCGGCGCACAGCATGAGGAATGACCTGCCATGACCCACGCCCGAAGAGGTAAGACAGCGTCCGTTGTTGCAGTCATCAGGGAACTGCCCGCGCTCGCCCTGCTGTGCGTCCTCAGCACAGCGTTTTCGTGCTCCGGAGCATTCGCTTCGAAACCTGATATCATCAATCCGATATTGCAGGTGGCAATTTGCACCGGCGTTGCTGAAGGCAACAGCGACATATTGTTCCAGGTGATGGTCTATAATCATGAGCGGTATGAAAACTACCATCTCAGGTACCAGTACCTGTGTGAACGTTTCGGCTGCGAAAGAATTGCTGAACTTTTCGGTTTCTTTCCGAAGTTTTCCATCCTGCGCGGCGATAGCGATATTGCTCAAGCCGGCCGCGATTTCGCCCGTGAGCACCCCGCCCATGCGGCGAAGCAGCTGCTGGCACCATGGTCACCCGATGTGGGCTGGCATGCTGACTTTCCCACTGATGCCGCCTGTGCCCTGCTGCGTGCTGCCGGACCGGAGTATGCCCCGCTGGTGGACGCCCTGCGCCAGCAAGTTTCCCAATTACCGCCTCCGTCTCCGTACATGGACACGTCTGACGGCACGCCTCCGGAAAGGCCCCCCGCCTGGGTGCTGCCGGCAGCTGTCGCCAGCGCGGTTGTCCTGCTTGTTCTCTGTTTTGTCGCCTGGCGCATCATCCGTCACTGACCGGAACATGCATGGGGACAATCCCCGTTTCCATGGTACAGCTGCGCTGGCTTCGGCAGTGACCACCGTCATCTCCTGCTCACCCTGCAGTAGAGAGCAGCGTGTCGGCCGTCAGGCGTGCAAATCCGCGATTATTGAGGTAAACTCGTGCCGTGAACGATAACCATCTGAGTCCTTTTCCCGATGTGCGGTTTGCCGGCAGCGTGCGCTTCACCCTGCGCCTGGGCGCGTTGCACACCTTCGGGGCTGACGCTGTTTTCTGCGCCGCCCCGCCTGATCTGACGCCGGCAGGAGCAATGCGCCACGCGCTGCTGCAGGCCGCCGGCGAAGGACCCTACGAGGAATGCCGGTTTTATGCCGGGATAAAACAGATGTCACCGGGTACCGCGCTGCTCACCGCCGCGGGCCGCCTGCAGGCGCGCCATCTGTTGCACCTCGTGCTCCCCGACTGGCAGGCGGGAAGCGCAGAAGCGTTGCGCCGCTATACGGCTGCCCTGCGCGTGGCGTTTGCTCTCGCGCACAAGCACAGCGCGCGCAGCATTGTCATGCCGCTGCTGGGGACGGAGCTGAACAGCTGGCCGGCGGAGCATGCCATGAGCGCAATGCTCGAAGCGGTTTTCACCGCGCTGGAACTGCACCCGGCGGCCTTCGACAGTTTCACCTGGGCGCTACGCGACAGCAGCGAGCAGGCTGCCGCCCGCGCGGTTTTCGCACAGCTCGACCGGTCCTGATTACCCGCGGTCGAGCGCCGCGCGCATCTCCTGCCGTTTGGTCATCGTCACCGCATGGGTTTCGTCAAAGACTGCCGGCAGGCCGCGGCGCAGCACCTGCACGCCCTGTTCGGTGATGCCCCCCTTCGTTGCCACGCGCTCGATGGCCTGCGCAAAGGTCAGCCGCTTCTCGATAAGCAGGCGCGCCAGCCCGCGCAGCGTGACATTGAGCATCAGTTCCGCCTCCTGCGGGTCAAGATCACTGATGCGCAACGCGGCTTGCAGGTACTCGTCGGCAATCGCGGCCAGCAGGCCGGGGGCGCAACTTGTCAGGTTGGAACAGATGGACATGTGCCGTTCCGCGACCACCGCCACCGTGGCGATGCTCCCGAGCAGCCGCTCGCACTCCTGCCGCTGCGCGGCGCTGACCGGGCCGGTGTGACAGAGCAGGGCGATGCCGTCGCGCACCTCGGAGGTGACACTGGGGATGCACTTGGAGTTGGCGCCGGCGCGGAGGCCCGCCAGGTAGTCGAGGGTCACCCCGGCTGCCAGCGAAACAAGATGTGTTTCAGCGCGCAGTGCGGGGAGGAGTGCCCCGAGCACGGGCCTGACCTCCATCGGCTTGACGCAGAGGAACAGGATATCCGCTGCTGCCGCCACCGCGGCATTGTCAGCGGCAACGGTTGCCCCCGGTACCTCCGCGGCGGCGCGGTCGCGTGAGGCCGCTGACCGCGATGAAATATGCAGCTGCTCCGCCTTGCAGGCGCCGGCAGCGACGAACCCGCGCGCCAGCATCCCCCCCATGCTCCCGTAGCCGATAATGCCGATGGTGTTCATGCCTGCCCTCCCGTGAGTTCACCCAGTGTCGCGATGAAGGTGTCTATGTCCTGCCGGTTGTTGTAGAAGTTCACCGCGACGCGCAGGCCGCGTTTGCGCACGGAAACGAGAATGCCGCGTGCAGCCAGCGCCACCGCAACCTGTTCCTTATCCGGCACATCGACGATGGTGATGCCCGCGCGCTCATGTGCTGCCCGCGGCGAGACGATGCGCCAGCCGCCCGCGTCGAGCTGCGCCCGCAGGTATTCGGTCAGCTCGTCGATGCGCGTGGCGATGTTCACTATGCCGAGGCGTTCCACCAGTTCTACCGTGGCACCGAACGCGAAGATATTCGGGAACGATGGTCCACCCCCTTCCAGCGCCACCGCCCCCGTCTTGAAATCGGTGCTGCGGTTGTCCATGGCCGGCGGGTGCTTGACGCTCATCCAGCTGGCGGCGGGAAGCGTGGTGCCGTCGAGCAGGCCCGGGCGCAGGTAGAGCAGTCCGATGCCGTAGCCGGACAGTCCCCACTTGTTGCACGAACAGACGAGGCAGTCGAGGTTGAGCGCCTGCACGTCGAGCGGCAGCGCGCAGATGCTCTGCGAGGCATCGACCACGAGCATGACCCCGCGCGCGCGGCACATGCGGGCGCAGGCGGCGATATCCTGGCGGAACCCGGTGGCGTACTGCACCGTGCTGACCACCGCGGTTTTTACTGCCGGCGTGAGCGCCGCGGCAAAACGCTCCGGGGTGATGCGGCACTGTGCATCACCAGCAAGGAAATCGACCTGGTCCCCGCAGTTGAGGAACGGGATGGTAGCGGTGGGGAAATCGTCGTCCATGGCCAGCACCGCGCCCGTTCCCTGCCGCCACTGCGCGATGAGGTTCATCGCGTGCGAGGTGTTCTGCACGAAGGCGAGCGCGGCCGGGTCGGCATTGAGGAAGCGCGCTACGCGGGCACGCGTCTCCTCCACCCGCCGCAGCCAGTCGTGCCACGGCCGGTCCCCGTCGCTGAGCGACTCGTCGTAGTAGCGCACCGCGGCATCACGCGTCGCGCGCGCCATGGGCCCGCCCCCCGCGGTGCTCAGGTAAGTATACTTCTGCAGCGCGGGGAACTCCGCCCGCACCGCCTCCCAGTCGGTCATCCCGCCCTCCGGCAAACAAAAAGGGCCGCCGGTAAGGGCGGCCCGGAAACAGCGTGCACCATGACGGCAACTACGTGACGTAGCGCTCCTCGGTGAGGTAGCGGTTCATGTGGTCGCAGAGCAGCGTGACGATGCGCAGCTTCTTCCCGTTGGCCTTCTTCGCCTCTTCCAGCGCGTAGTGGACATTGGCGCCTGACGAAATACCGCAGTAAAGCCCTTCCTCACGCCAGATACGGTGCGCCATCTCGCGCGCTTCGCTGTCGCTCGTCTGCACCAGGACATCGATAAGCCGCTCGGCCTTGAGCATCTTCGTGACGATGCCCCCCTTGATCTCGGTCGCGGGGAAATCCATGCCGGGGTGCCAGAGTTCCTTGGAACTGGCGGGCTGGATGCCGATGACCTTGACGCCGGGAATCTCCTTCTTGAGCACCTGGGCGATGCCGACGAGCGAGCCGGCGGTGCCGATCGACTGCACGAAGACGTCGATCTTGCCGTCGGTCTGCTCGAGGATCTCCTGCGCGGTCACGTGGTGCGACTTGACGTTGTCCTCGTTGCTGAACTGCCGCGCCCACCAGATCTTGTCGGGATTGGCCTGCTCATCGTTGTAGCAGAGCTGGCGGCCGGGGAGCTCGACCTCGGAACCCGCGATGCTGCGCTCGCGCAGCGCCTCGATGTCATCGGGCTCCATCAGGCGGACTTCCGCCCCGACATTCTCCATCATCTTCTTCTTTTCCGAGCCGGCCTTGCCGGGCATGGTCTCGTAGATGCAGACGTTGTAGCCCTTCATGCGGCCGACGGACGACAGGGCGAACCCGGTGTTCCCCGTGCTCGACTCGATGAGCGTGTAGCCGGGCTTGATGCGCCCCGCCTTCTCCGCCCCCTCGATCATGGCGAGAGCAATGCGGTCCTTGAGCGAGCCCGACGGGTTCATGTATTCGAGCTTGACGAGGATTTCGCAGCCCGTCCCCTGCGGGATACTGTTCAGCCGGACCATCGGCGTATCACCGATCAGTTCCAGCATGCTGTTGTAGATCTGCTTGTGACGCATAGTTTTCTCCTTGTTCCGATTTCCGGACGTACATGCCCGGAAAGACGTCCCTCCGGGCGGTAAACCGTACCGTGACGGTTTGCTGCGTGGCAGGGCCGCTACTCCTTGGAGTGGCGGTCGACAAACATCGTACTGATGCCCAGTTCTTTCATGCGCAGAAAGTTGGCCCAGCGGTTCTTGCCGATGGTCTTCTTGATCGTGCCCGGCTTGAGGTCGAGCGGCGCAT
>CAZWUZ010000043.1:0-16666 GCA_964637655.1 uncultured bacterium
GGCTGACGGACACCGGCGATGCCGCGGGAGAATGAGGCGCGCATTTCCGCCGCCCGGTCGAGCAGCACCGGAGAAAGAAACGCGCAGCCGAAACGGCGCAGCAGCGCCGTCGCCCGCGCCTCCTGGAAATGCAGCAGCAGCATGACGACCAGTGCGCCGCCGAACACCACCACCCCGGCCAGCCCGGCCCAGCGCACCTCGGGTGACGCCACCGGCATGGTCAGCAGCAGGGCGAGGAGGAAAAGCAGGATGGCGATGCCGTCCCAGATGCGTTCCATCACCACCGTGGCGAACGCCGCGCTCTTGCTGATGTTCTCCGTGCGGGCGATGACATAGGCGCGGAGGAATTCACCCGCCCGGGCCGGGTAGATGCAGTTGCCCCAGAACCCGATCATCAGCGCGTCGAGCGAATTGCGGAACGAGATCGGCTTGACCGTGTGCAGCAGCACCTGCCAGCGCAGCGCCCGCACCAGGTAGGCGAGCAGCGTCGGTACCAGCGCAACCAGCAGCACACCGTAGTGCGCGTCACACAGCGCCTGCCACGCCGCGCGCGGGTCGATCCAGTCGAAGAGCAGGAGCAGGCAGACCACGGTGATGCCAAAACCGAACCACAGCCGCCCCGAGAGGCGCGCGCGCAGCGGGGTCAGATAGAGCAGCGCCACCAGCACGTAGACCGCGGCCGTGGCGGTGTAGAGCCAGAACAGGTAGGGAGCGGCGCCGCGCGCCAGTTTCACCGCGCAGAGCACCGCCGGCAGCAGCAGGCAGACGGCGACGATGGCCGCCTTGCCGCGCGCCCAGAGGCGCGCCAGCGTCAGCGCCCGCGCGTCGCACTCAGCCATAAATCACGAGCAGCACGCTCAGCCCCCAGAGCAGCAGCGCGCCCTGCAGCGGGCGGTCGGTCAGCACCGCCTGCTCGGGCGCGCCCGCCTGCCCGCGTTCCAGCAGGTAGAGGTAGCGGAAGATCCCGAAGATGACAAAGAGCAGCGTGTACTTCAGCCCGTCGGTGCCGAAATGCACACGCGTCTCGTCCGCCACCGTGTAGAGCGCGTAGACGACGATGACCGAGGCGGTGGTGACGGCGATGAAACGGTCGAGCAGCACCGGGGTGTACTGCGCCAGCACCGGGCGGTGCGCGTCGGGCTGCGCCAGCTGGCGCACTTCGCTGAGGCGCTTGGCCAGCGCGAGGAAGAGCGCGAGCAGGAAACTGGCCAGCAGCAGCCAGGTCGAACAGGCCACCCCGACCGCGGCCGCCCCCGCGTAGGCGCGCAGGGCGAAGCCCGCGGCGATGACCATGACATCGATGATGACCAGCTGCTTGAGCCGCAGGTTATAGGCAACCATCAGCGCCGCGTAGGCGCTGAGCGCGGCGAGGAAGGCGGGGGGCAGCGGCAGCGCGAGCAACAGGCCCGCCCCGAGCGAAACGACCCCGAACAGCGTCGCCGCTGCCGGCGTGATGTCGCCCGCCGCCACCGGGCGCAGGCGTTTGCGCGGGTGCTGCCGGTCCGCCGCCGCGTCACGCACGTCGTTGAGCGCGTAGATGCCGCCGGCGACGAGGCAGAAGGCGAGCACCGCGAGCAGCGCCGCCAGCGCCTCCCCCGGCTCGCTCAGGCGCTGCCCGAACACCACCCCGGCGAGGACAAAGAGGTTCTTGGTCCACTGCGCCGGCCGCCACAGCCGCAGGCAGGCGCGCAGCATCAGGGTTTGTTCCCCGCCGCCGCGGTGCTGTTCTGCTCCTCGCGGTTGGCGCTGGCGCGTTCGAGCAGCACGATGACCGCAAAGAGCATCAGCGTATGCAGCAGCACGAGCAGCGCATCCTTCGCCTCGAGTTTCGGCAGCAGCGTCGCCGGCAGCCCGACCGCAAAGGTGACCAGGTAGATGGTCAGCACCGCCTGCCTGACCGTCATGCCGAGGTTGACCAGGCGGTGCGAGAAATGGCGCTTGTCCGCGGTGAAGATCGAGATGCCGAGCTGCCAGCGCATCACCATCACCGAGAGCGTGTCGAAAATCGGCACGGCAAGGATGAGCAGCGGAATGATCACCGGCAGGTGGGTCAGCCGGCTCGCCGAGAGGTAGTTGCCGAGCATGGCCAGCGCGGCGAGCACGAAACCGAGCACCAGCGAGCCCGCATCACCCATGAACACCCGCGCCGGGGTGAAATTGTAACGCAGGAAGGCGAAGGCGGAACCGCTGAGGATGAGCGCCAGCACGGCCAGCAGCGACTGGCCCTGGTCGGCAAAGGTGATGGCGAAGAGCAGGGCGGCGATGGCGGCAACTCCCGCGGAGAGACCGTCCATGTTGTCGAGCAGGTTGAAGGCGTTGGTGATGGCCACCACCCAGAGCACGGTCATGGCGTAGGAAATCAGCGGTACCCCGATAAACAGCACCACCTTCGTCCCGGTGAGAAAGAGCACGGAGGCGGCGATGATCTGGCAGGCAAACTTGCCGCGCACGGAGAGCCCGTAGCGGTCATCGTAGAGGCCGGCAAAAAACATCAGCGCCGCCCCCGCCAGCAGCCCGAGCACCTGCAGCTGCATCGCCTGCGCCTCCAGCAGCACGTCGAGCGCCTGCGCGTGCAGCCCGAACACCTGCTGCAGCAGCGGCAGCGCCGGCGGCAGGCCGTAGAGCACCGCCGCCGTCAGCACGGTGAACGTGCCCCAGACCGCCAGCCCGCCGAGCAGCGGCTTCACCACGCGATGCATCTTGCGCGCGTTGGGGCGGTCGATAAGGCGCAGGCGGATGGCCAGCCGGATGCACCACGGCAGCACCAGCAGCGTCAGCAGCGCCGCGACCGACCAGGCCAGCAGGAACGGCATGTCAGATCAGCACGATCTTCGCGCGCCCACGCCTGACATTTTTCGTCGCGTTGCGCGTGTCGACCACCAGTTTCGCCTGCGCCACCACCTGCGCGTAGTCGTAGTCCGTGTGATCGGTGGCGATGACCACGAGGTCCTGCCCGCGCAGCAGCGCCGGGGTCAGGCGCCGCGACTTCAGGCCCGCCGCCGCCGGCACGTACGGGTCGTTGTAGGTCACCTTCGCCCCGCGCTGCCGCAGCAGGTGGATGATTTCCAGCGCCGGCGATTCGCGCTGGTCGTCGATGTTGCGCTTGTAGGCGACCCCGAGCACCAGCACCCGGCTGCCGTTGACGCTGCGCCGGCGCGCGTTGAGCGCGGTCGCCACCTTGGCCACCACGTACTCGGGCATCTTGCTGTTGATCTCGCCCGCCAGTTCGATGAAACGCGCGTTGAAATCGAGCGTCTTGGCCTTCCACGACAGGTAGAACGGGTCGATGGGGATGCAGTGACCGCCGAGGCCCGGGCCCGGGTAGAAGGGCATGAAGCCGAACGGCTTGGTCGCCGCCGCGTCGATGACTTCCCAGACATTGATGCCGAAACGGTCGCAGAGCTGCGTCATCTCGTTGGCCATGCCGATGTTGATGCTGCGGAAGGTATTCTCCAGCAGCTTGACCATCTCCGCCGCCGCCGGCGACGAGACCGGAATGACCGTCTCCACCGCGAGGCGGTAGAGGGCACCCGCGGCCGCGCTGCACGCCGGGGTCAGGCCGCCCACCACCTTGGGGGTGTTGCGCGTGTTGAATTTCGGGTTGCCCGGATCGACCCGCTCGGGGGAGAAGGCAAGGTGGAAATCCTTCCCCGCCTTGAGTCCCGTCTGTTCCTCGAGAATGGCCTGTACGATTTCCTCGGTCGTCCCCGGGTAGGTGGTCGATTCGAGGATGATCAGCTGCCCGCGCCGCAGGTGCTTCGCGATCGCCTGCACGGCGCTGACGATGTAGGAGACGTCAGGGTCCTTGGTCTTGCGCAGCGGCGTGGGCACGCAGATGTTGACCGTGTCGAGCGTGCGGATAACGGCGAAATCCGTCGTCGCGCGCAGTTTCTTTTTCGCCACCAGGGCGCGCACCGTCGCCGTCGGCACGTCCTGGATGTACGACACGCCGCGATTGACACTCGCCACCTTGCGCGCGTCGACGTCGATGCCGACCACCAGCGCCGCGCCCCCCTCCGCCAGTTCGACCGCCAGCGGCAGGCCGACATACCCCAGCCCGATAACCCCGCATTTTGCCCTACCCTGCCTGATTTTGTCCGTCAGTTTCATAGCCGTCCTCTCGGTTGCAGGGTGACGACCGTCACCCCGGAATCACCTTCACCGTACCAGCCGTGGCGAAACGCCGCGACCAGCGGATGCCCGTCCAGCAACGCGTGCAGCGCCTGCCGCAGCGCGCCGCCCCCCTTGCCGTGCACCAGCCGCACCAGCGGCACTCCGGCGCAGAAGGCGCGGTTGAGAAACCGGTCAGCCGCTGCCGCCGCTTCGTCCCCCGTCAACCCGTGCAGGTCAAGCTGTGTCGCCGCCGCCGGGGTTGCGTGCACCTGCACCGCCGCCACGACGCCGGCCGCCGCCGGCCCCAGCATCAGCAGGTCGGCGACTGCGCACTGCACGCGCAGTTCGCCGCTGAGTACCGTGCAGATACCGTCTGACGCCGGGGCCGCCGCGAGCACACCGTCGAGCCCGAGCGGGGCGACACGCACGCGCGTGCCAGCGGTCAGGGCCGGAATTCCGGCGGACTGGTTATCTGCCACTGGCCGTCAACCCTGCGCGCAACCGTCACTGTCCCGGGCCGGCGGGCCACAACGCTGTCACCCGCCAGCAGCTGCCAGGTGGCCGGCCGCGCCCAGGTGTCCGCACCGTCCTGCCGGTCATCGCTGCCGTCGTACTGCACCTGCACCGTCGCCGTGACAAACAGTTCGTCATAAAAAGCGCCGGTCGGCAACCCGCGGTCGGGCGCCTGCAGGGCCACCAGTGCGGTCACATCGCGCTGCTGCCACGCGGCAGCATAGGCGGCATACGTCGCCTTCGCTGCCGCCGGCAGCGTGCCGTCCGCCGGCGCGCCGCAGGAACACCCTGACGCCAGCAGCAGCACCAGACACCACGCCCGCAGACAGAACCCGTCCATAATATTGGATGGTAGCATACCGTCAGGCGGGTTAGCAACCGGCCAGGAACAGGAAAAACGTCAGGGGCGGAGGAGATTGCAGGCCCGGCAGGCGGCCCGGGCCGCCGCCTGTTCCGCCGCGCGCTTGCTGCGTCCCTCGCCCTCACCCAGCACCGTCCCGCCAAGCAGCACCGTGACCCGGTAGATGCCGTCCGCCGGCGCCCCCGGTTCCGCGTAGCGGTAGTGCGGCAGCATGCCGTGTTCCTGCTGCGCGTAGTTGTTGAGCAGTGACTTGGCGTCGGCGGTCAGGCCGCCCGCCAGCGCGCGGTCGATGGCCGGCGCGAGGCGGGCACCGACAAACTCCCGCGCGCGGTCGAGGCCGCCATCAAGGCAGAGCGCCCCGACCACTGCCTCGAACGCGTCCGCGAGCAGCGAATCGAGCTGCGCCCCGGCATGTTCACTCAATCCGCGTCCGAGGCGCAGGTACTCACCCAGGCCACAGTCGCGTGCCGCCGTTGCCAGCGACACTTCGCTGACGATGCGCGCCCGCAGCCGCGCGAGATTGCCGACCGGGTCGTCCGGCAGGCGGCGATAGAGTTCCTCCGCGACGGTGAAACCGATGACGGCATCGCCGAGAAATTCCAGCCGTTCGTTATCGGTGGTGGGGTGATTGGCTTCGTGGGCGTAGGAGCGATGGGTGAGCGCGACGGCGAGCAGCGCCGGGTCGCGCCACGGTCCGGTCACCGGCAGCAGCTGTTCGAGCGGCTTCATGCACATGCCCCCTGCCGGAGCGACAGACCGCACACCGGACACGAGCGTCCCGGTTCCATGGCTGCGCTCCCCGCGGCAGACCACACGGGTGCGGCGGTCGCCGCACCCGTCGTCTGCGGATACGTCCGGGTTACTTCTTGCTGTCGATGTAGCTGACCGCGTCCTGCACGGTCTTGATCTTGCCCGCGTCCTCGTCCGGAATCTCGATGCCGAACGCCTCTTCGAGTTCCATCACCAGGTCCGCCTGGTCGAGCGAGTCCGCCCCCAGGTCGACCGCGAACGACGCGTTCGCCGTCACCTTCGCCGCATCGGCATCCAGCACCTTGACCACAATTTCCTTGACCTTGTCTTCCGTGCTCATTTGACCTTCGCCTCCCGTCGTTTTGGGTCCGCGCCAGGCGCGGGCACGGATCTTACATTGCCATGCCGCCGTTGACCCCGAGCACCTGCCCGGTAATATAGCCGGCCGCGGGCGAGGCGAGAAACGCCACGCTCGCTGCCACTTCCTGCACCGTTCCCATCCGCCCGAGCGGAATGCCCTTGAGCAGCGCCGCGCGTTCCGCTTCGGGGATGGCCTGCGTCATCGCCGTGTCGATGAACCCCGGTGCCACCGCGTTGACCGTCACGCCGCGCGACGCGCTCTCGCGCGCCAGCGTTTTGGTCATGCCGATAACGCCCGCTTTCGCCGCGCTGTAGTTGACCTGCCCGGCGTTGCCGATCACCCCGACGATCGAGGCGATGTTGATGATGCGCCCCGCGCGCTGCCGCAGCATGGTTTTGAGCGCCGCGCGCGCGCAGAAAAAGGTGCCTGACAAATTGATCTGCAGCACCGCGTTCCAGTCCTCATCCTTCATGCGCATGGCCAGCCCGTCGCGGGTGATCCCCGCGTTGTTGACGAGGATGTCGATGCGGCCCCAGGCCTTCACCACCTCATCCACCAGCCGGTCGCAGTCCGCCGCCTGCGCAACGTTCCCCGTCAGCGCCAGCACCGTGCCGCGGGCCGCCAGTTCCTGCGCCGCCGCCTGCGCCTTCTCCGCGTTGATGTCAGCGATGGCAACTTTGGCGCCGCGCGCCAGCAGTTCCTCCGCGATGGCGCGCCCGATGCCCTGCGCCGCCCCCGTCACCAGGGCCGCCTGATTCTGCAGTTCCATTACGCTGTGACCTCCTCCGCGTTCTCGACAAAAATGCCGCGCGCGATGCTTTCCGCCATCTGCTGCTCGATGCGCGCGGGAACCGCGTGCGCGGCAAACTCACGCGCCGCGCGCAACGCGCTGGTCATCGCCCGGGCATCCGACTTGCCGTGGCAGATGAGGCAGCCGCCTTTGACCCCCAGCAGCGGCGCCCCGCCATACTCCGCGTAGTCCATCCGCCGGCGCAGGCCCATGAACACCGGCTTGAGCAGCAGCGCCCCGAGTTTCGCGCGCCAGCTGGTGCTGACCGCCGCGCGGATGGTGCCGAAAATGCCCAGGGCCACGCTCTCCCCGAACTTCAGCGCCACGTTGCCGACAAACCCGTCGCAGACGATAACGTCCGTGCTCCCGTCGATGATGTTGTTTCCCTCGACGTTGCCGGCAAACCGCAGCGGCATTTTATCGAGCAACGCGTACGCCGCCTTCGTCTGCTCGTTGCCTTTCGCCGCCTCGGTGCCGACGCTGAGCAGTCCGACCCGCGGTTCCCTCGTGCCCAGCACCTGCTCCATGTAAACTACCGCCATCAGCGCGAACTGCGCGAGATGTTTCGGCTTGCAGTCGACGTTGGCCCCGGCATCCGCGAGCACGGCCACGCCCCCCGGCAGCTTGGGCATGTGCGAGGCGATGACCGGCCGGTTGATCCCGGGAATAAGCCCGAGAATCGTCTTGGCCGCCGCCATCACCGCGCCCGTATTCCCCGCGGAAACGAAGCCGTCCGCCTCCCCGTTGCGCACGCAGCGCAGCCCGATGGCGATGGACGATTTCCGCTTCTGCCGCAACGCCGTCACCGGCGATTCGTCCATGCCGATGACCTCGGGCGCATCGACAACAGTTATCCGCCCGTCACCACGTCCCGCCAGCGCCGCGGCCAGTTCCGCCTGCGGTCCGACCAGCAGCACCCGGCTGTCGGGAAACGACGCGGCAAACGCCAGCGCCGCGTCGAGATTGGGCGGCAGTCCGTAGTCGCCGCCCAGCGCATCCAGGGCGATGACCGCCATTATGCCACCCGCTCCCTGTTGCTGCCGGACATCAGTCGACGCTGATGACCTGCCGTCCCTTGTACCAGCCGCAGGCGCTGCACACGGCATGGGAAGGCTTCATCTGATGGCAGTTGCTGCATTCGACCAGACTCGGCGCCGTCGCCTTCTGCTGCGCCCGCACATTGCGGATACGCCGCTTGGCATGTTTGCGCTTTGGATTTGGCATCGTCTCTCTCCTTGTGCACCCGACACTCCGCCACACACCGCAGGCGGCCCGGCAATATAATCATAGGTCATGGGTATCTGTCAACTTACTGCTGCGGCTGGATATACCCCCAGTCGACCAGCCGGTTGTAGGCGTAGCGCGCTTTTTCACCTTCCGCAACACTTTGCAGGTAGGCGTAGTACTTCTCCGCCGCCGTCCGCTGCTGACCCAGTTCCTCGTAGTCGCGCCCCATGTACCACTGCAGGTCGGGATACCCCTCGACGGTCTTGTCCGCTTCCTGCAGCACGCTCAGTGATGCCTGCCAGCGCCGCTGCTTGCACAGCAGCACCCCCTCGAAATAGCGGGTATAGAACAGGTCGGGATAGAGGCGCTTGGCACGCGCGATGTCGTTTTCCGCGTCCGCCAGCTGCCCGAGTTCCAGTTCCGCCTCCGCCCGCCCCAGCCAGATGATCGCCTGGTCGGGCGCCAGCTGCAGCGCCTCCGTGTAGCGCGGAATGGCCAGCGCGAACTGCCCCTTCTGGGAATAGGCATTGCCCTGGTCGAAGAAAACGAAGGCGGGGGCCGCCGCGCGCAGTTTCGCCGTGATCCGCCGGAACCCCTCCGCGTCCACCGCGAGGTTCGCGTTCTGCGCCCGCGCATCACGCACCAGCCACTGCTCCGCGTTGCCGATACGCTCCTGCGTCAGCGGGTGGGTCATGAACAGTTTTTCCACGCGGTCCGGTTCACGTTCCTGCAAGGTGAGCAGCAACTTGAGCACCCCGATATATTCGCGCGGCTGGTAGCCCGACGCCGTGGCATAGCCGAGGCCGAGCGCGTCCGCCTGCCGCTCCTGATCGCGGCTGTACGCCGCCAGCGACATGCCCGCCACCAGCTGGCTCGCCGCGCTGGCGAACTGCGCGCCGCGCACTCCGCGCGCCGCCATGTAGACCTGCCCCGCCGTCACCAGCAGGCCGGTCAGCACGTTGCGGCTGTGCGCGCTGACATGGTGCCGCGCGTTGACATGCGCCAGTTCGTGCCCGAGCACCCCCGCCAGCTGCGCCGAATTTTCCATCTTCGTCAGCAGTCCGCGGGTGATGGTGATCTTGCCGCCGGGGAGCGCGAAGGCGTTGATATCGGAATGGTTGACGACGTTGAACTCGTAGCGCAGGTTCTGCCGCTGCGTCACTGCGCCAACCCGCTTGCCCGTCTCCGTCACATACGCCTGCAGCGCGTCGTCCTGAAAGATGCCGAAGTAGGCATTGGTGTACTGCGGGTAGACCTTTTCTCCCGTGCTGATTTCGTCCTGTTCGCTCATCAGCGCGAGCTGCGATTCGCCCGTGACAGGATTTTTCGCGCACCCCGCCAGCGCCAGCAGTGCGATGCAGCCGAAAACCATCAGTATGCGTGTCATGTTCCTTCTCCTTTGCCATCCCTGTGACATTCTACGCCCGCAGGCGGTTGCGCGTCAATTGTCGCGCAGCAGCCACCAGCCCCCGAGCAACAACAGGTCGACCCCGCCGAACAGCACGATCTGGCGCGTCAGTTCCGGCCAAAACCACCAGGCCAGCACCAGTCCCAGCAGGGCAAGGTTGCACACACCCACCAGCACATACAGCACAATTCTGGCGGCGCGCTTCTGCTCCATCAGGCCTGCATGAGGGCGAGACGCTGCCCGTACCTGAGTTCGAGGTAGCGCGTCACCTGCCGCCACAGCGCGCGCTCCAGCGGATCGTCCTGCGCCGCTTGCTCCTGCTGCCGCGCGAGGAAAGCAGCCGCCGCCTGCCGCGCGCGCACCAGCAGCGGGGTGTCGGTGAGGATGTCAGCCAGTTGCAGTTCGGGCGCCCCGTGCTGCCGCGTGCCGAGGAAATCGCCCTGCCCGCGGATTTTCAGGTCGAGTTCCGCCACCTTGAACCCGTCATTCGTACGCGCCACCTCCTGCAGCCAGACGCGTTTCTCCGGGTTGAGCCGCGCCGGGGCCAGCAGGCGGCAGATGGAGGCCTGCGTGCCGCGCCCCACCCGCCCGCGCAACTGATGCAGTTGCGCCACTCCGAAACGCTGCGCGTCCCAGACCAGCATCATCGTCGCCTCGGGCACGTCCACCCCGACCTCGATGACCGTGGTGGAAAAGAGCACCTGCACCGTGCCGGCGCGGAACTCGTCCATCACCCGTTCTTTTTCGTCCGTCGGCATCTTTCCGTGCAGCAGGCCGCATGTGAAGCCCGCCAGTTCCACCGTCTGCCACGCGTCGAAACTCTCCGTGGCGGAACGCACGTCGAGTTCCTCCGATTCGGCGATGAGCGGGAAGACGATGTAGGCGCGCTCGCCGCGCGTCAGGCGCGCTCGCACCTCAGCCCACAGTTTCGCCAGTTCGCGCGCGGTCTCCGTCACCAGCGCGGTGGCGATGGGCTGCCGGCCCGGCGGCAGTTCGTCGAGCACCGACACGTCCATGTCGCCGTAGACCGTCAGGGCCAGCGTGCGCGGGATGGGCGTCGCCGTCATCACCAATTGGTCGACCAGGTGCCCCTTGCCCGTCAGTTCCGCGCGCTGCAGCACGCCGAAGCGGTGCTGCTCGTCGACGACCGCCAGCCCGAGCCGCTGGAACCCGACGTTTTCCTGGATGAGCGCATGCGTGCCGAAGGCGATGGCCGCAGCACCCGCCGCCAATGCCGCCTGCGCCGCTTTTTTCTCCGCACTGGAGAGCGAACCGATGAGCAGGACCGCGCGCACGCCGAGTTTCTCCAGCAGCGGCAGCGACTTGGTATAATGCTGCTGTGCGAGCAGTTCCGTCGGCGCCATCACCGCACTCTGCTTCCCCTGCTGCGCCATGAGCACCGCCACCGCCAGCGCGATGACCGTCTTGCCCGAGCCGACCTCGCCCTGCAGCAGGCGGTACATCCGCTGCGGGGAGCGCAGGTCGGCGATGATCTCATCGAGCACGCGCGACTGCGCCGCGGTCAGCGCGAACGGCAGCGCCGCGAAGAGGTCCGCGAGCAGTTCGCGTCCCCCCGCCAGCGGCGCGCGTCCGGTTGCCACCCGCCGCTGCGCGCGCCGGTCGAGCAGCGCCAGTTGCAGGAAGAAGAGTTCCTGGTACTTGAGGCGCTGCCGCGCGCGGTCGGCCGCCGCCGGGGTCGCGGGAAAATGGATGTCGCGCAGCGCCTCGCCCAGCGACGGGAGCGGGTTTCCCGCCTGCTGCAGTACGCGGCGCGGGAGCGGGTCGCTCACCAGCGGACCGTACTCGTCGAATACCGTCTGCACCAGCGCGCGCAGCGTGCGCGAGTTCAGCCCCTGCGTTTCGGGATAGACGGGCTGAATGCTCCCCGCCGGGGTCTCCGCCTCGTCGAGCGTTTCCATGTCGGGGTTGACCATCTGCCAGCCGCGATACTGCTGCAGGGTGCCGCTCGCCAGCCACCGGCTCCCCGGCGCAAACGTCGTCTTGTGGTAGGGACGCGCGTTGAACCAGAGCAATTGGACCAGGCCCGTATCGTCTTCGAGCACCGCGGTAAAGCGTTTGCGGCCGCCACGTCCCGCGACGAAGGACGCGGTGGTGATGCGCCCGCACACCGTCACCGTTGCCCCGTCGCCCCGCAGGTCGCCCAGCGCCGTCAGCGAGCGCCGGTCGAGGTAGGCGCGCGGATAGTAGTTGAGCAGGTCATTGACCGTGGTGACGTCCTTCTTTTCGAGCAGTTGTGCCCGCCGCGGCCCCACCCCGCGCAGGAACTGCACGGGCTGCGCCAGCAGTGCCATCTCCAGTTGCTTGAGCCCGCCAACAATGTCCCAGAAGGGGTGCGCCCGGGCGGCGGGCACCGCCGCGGCATACTGCGCGGCGGCAGTGAGCACTGTGCGCGCGGCCGTGCCGATACCGTCGCTGCGTCCGCGCAGCGGCGCGAGGAGCAGCGCCAGGGCGGCAACAAAATTGTCGTCGGGAAAACCGGTTTTCGCTGCGCGGTTGGCCTGCGCGCGCAGCGCCTGCCAGGCCGGCGGGTCAATCAGCGGCATAAACCGAGCACTGAGTGCCAACAATACACTACGCTATCCTAGTCCTCAGACAGAACCAGTATGTAGTAAGAGCATGCTCACAGCGCTGCCAATCCGGATAGTACCCGCTCATAAGCCGGACAAAGCGCGCGGTATGCCCGCGTTCGGTCAGATGGATAACTTCATGCCATAAGACATAGTCAATCAGCCAAATCGGCAGGAAACGCATCTGCACATTCAGCGTCAGTGTGCCACGGGCATTGATGCTCGCCCATTTGGTGCGCAAATCGCGGAACAGTATCCGGCGCACACCTGACTTCGAGCCAGATATCCGTTCCAGCCGCTGCCGGACCAGTGCTCGAAAGGTCGCCAAACCCCGCCGTTGCAGGCGCAAACGCGAGCGGGCGCGTTTAGCGCGGGTTATGACCGACTGTTTCTCCCGTATCCAGTGTTCATGCCGCGCAACCACCACCGCCGCATCGGTGCGGCCGACAGGCAGCACCACCACCAGCCGGCCGGTCTTAAATTCGAGACGCGGGTATTTGACCGCCCGCGTTTCGACCGTATAGGCCGTTTCAGCGATCATGCGGGCCATCGCCATAACGCAGTACCGCATCGCGCAATTCGCCGAAGATGGCATCCATGGTTTCATAGGTAATGCCATATCGCGGCATTGCCTTGCGCAAGTGCGAGCGCAATTCGCGTTCGATCTTCTTGCGCGCCGTGGGCTGCAGCGCCCAGCCGCTGAACATTTCCGCGCGCATGGCCTGCACCAGCGTTCGCGCGTCCGCAATCAGCTCCGGTTTCGCCGACAGTCGCCGTTCCAGCAGCAACAAAATGGCATATTCCAAATCAGTGAAACCCAGTTGCCGCTGGCGTTCCTGCAGCCGCTGCACTTCATTGACTACCGCCGCGCCGTCGCGGCATATTCGCTCGTAGTCCTTGTGCTTGTCCCGCCAGCGCTGCAATATGTCTTCCACCTTATCAGCAATGGTCAGCAGTATGCCACCCTGCTCCTTGTCCACCAAGACGAAGCGATTGAGCGTAAATACGATATTGGCCGCGCGTTCGGTAACCTCCGGCACCTTGGCATACAGACGTTCCAGATACTGCTCGTCGAACACCAATTGCGGCAACGACCGGTTCAGTTCCGCAATTTCCGTAGTGCGATAAATATGTTCCAGCGTCCGCGTGAAGTGCCGCTCGATATACTCTTCGCTGCCGTCTCGACTATTCAGCACTTCCTTGCGGTAATAGACATACACCGCGCTCAGCCAGCGGTAGTCGCTTATCCGCTCCGCCTTGAGCGGCGCTGCGCCCAGCAGTTCAAACAGCCGCCGCGCTTTTTTGTAGCGTTCGATGAATTCCTCACCCGCTTCTTCGCGCGCGGTCAGTACTTCAATCGCACCGATAATGCTCGCCCGCGTATAATCGCGCGTCGGCACCTCATGCAGCAGATGCAATAACGCCTTTAATTCATCATTGAACTCGTCCGCCACCGCCGCCGGCTCGATCACCGCCAATTTCAGCAATTCGCGTTCGCCGTACATTCCCAAGGCCTTGGTGAAATCGCGCAGCACGCCAACGTAATCCACTACCAGCCCCATTTCCTTCAAGTCGCCGTAAGGGCGGTTGGTCCGCGCCATCGCCTGCAGCAGCCGATGCTCCTTGAGCGGCTTGTCCAGATACAGCGTCTGCAATACAGGCACATCGAAGCCCGTGAGCAGCATATCCGTGACGATCAGCAGGCGCGGCTGATCTTCATTGCGAAAGCGATCGATAATGTCGCGATTAATCTCGTCAAAGTCCCTGCCCGGATGACGACCCCGCAATTCCTCGCTATAGGCCGCAATCTCCGGCTTATCCTTGGCCGTATAGGTCATCACGATCTCGCTGGTCCCGGCCGGCAGATGCTTGTCCAACTCGCGTTTGTAGAATACGCATGCCTCGCGATCGACCGCCACCAGCATCGCCTTGAAGCGGTTGTCCACCGCCTCGACGAAATGGCCGCGCACATCGTCCGCGATCTTCTTCAGGCGGTCCGGATGTTTCATCACCGCCTTGATCGTGGTCAGTCGTTCCCGCACCGCCTCCCTAACCTCCTCGCGCACCTCGTCGGGCAGTTCCTCCTCTTCCGCCGTCAGGAACGATTCCAGTAGGCCGCGATCGAGATGCACTTCCTTTTCCAGCCGCGGCAGCCGCGCAATCTTCTTCGTAAACCCGTCCCGCAGCGATTCACTGATGAAATACCGGTCGAAATACAGTTCGTCGGGCGGATAGCTGAATTCCTGCCAGGTATCGCGGCCGCGTTTGGCGATGGGCGTGCCGGTGAATGCAAACCACGCCGCCGCGGGCAACAGTCGCCGCATCGTCGCCGCCAATGTGCCGTATTGCGTGCGATGGCCTTCATCAATCAAGACAATTACATTCCGCCGCGTGCGGATGGTATTGCCGCCCCATTCGCGCCGTTCGAGTTCCGCCGCCAGCTCTTCGAGCTCCACCGGCCTGAACTTATGCACCAATGTGACCAGCAGCCCGCGCCGCCCGCAATACCCGTCGTGCGCCACCGCCGCGCGTAACTCCGCCACCGAGGTTATCGCATGCAGCGTCAGCCCCAGCGCCGCCAGTTCCAGTTGCAACTGCTCCTCCAATTCGCGCCGGTCAACAACAAACAATACCGTGGGATTCTCCAGTTCAGGCGTCAGCGCGAGCTTGTCGGCCGCGAACAACATCGTCAGCGTCTTGCCCGAGCCCTGCCAATGCCAGATCAGGCCCTTATTCCGCTCATCGCTGCCCTGCGCATAGGCGCGGGCGCGCGCCACGATTTTATTGACCGCGCGATATTGCATGTAGCGCGCCACCACCTTGGTATGCCCCTCGCGCGTTACCCGCGTCATGACAAAGGAGCGTACCAGTTCCAGCAGCATAGCGGGCGCCAGCATCGCCGCCTGCGCTGCCAATGGCGGCAATTCATCCTCGCACCAGCGCTCTATCCTGACCTTATCCTGCCCTAAATTCTTGCCCCCTCTCTCGCTGCTTGCAGCGGGAGAGGGCAGGGGTGAGGGCGATAAATCCGTTCCACGACTTGCCTTCACCTGCGCTTCGCGCCAGCGCTCAATTCTGACCTTATCCTGCCACGGCTCGATCGGGAAGTAGCGCGTTTCATGTTCCGCCGCCACTCCCAATTGCACATACTTGAACAGTTCCGGTACTTTCTGTTCGTATTTCTTGATGTCCGTATAGGCCTGATACCACGAACCCGAAATGCTGACGGGATTCTTGCATTCGATAATAACCAGCGGAATGCCATTGATAAACAGGACTATATCAGCGCGGATCTCGCGGTCGCCGCTCTGGAAAATCACCTGCCGCGAGACAATGCACTCATTGCGCGCGGCGTCGCTGTGGTCGAGCAGTTGCACGAACTTGACCACACGTTCCTTCTCGAACTTCACCGGCACCCCGCGTTTGAGAAAGTCGAGTATCTGCCGGTTCCCGTCCGGTCCCGTGCCCCTGACCCGCAATTCATTCAGCGTCTGCTGCACTTCCGTGTCGGTTATTCCCCGTTCCGCATTCAGCGCGCGGATATGCCGGCCCAGCGTCCCCGTCAGCAGAGGATCTTCGTAACTCTCCCGCGCCAGTTCATCCGCCGGGCAGAACTTCCACCCCCGCGCGATCAGCAACTCGATCAAATGGTCTTCTACCAATGTCTTTTCCGTCATAGTCCCATTTATCCCTATTACCACATTTATTACCACATTCAGCGAGTTATTACCACATTCCCGATAATACCCTATTTAGTACCCTATTTAGCCAGTTAGTACCCTGACGCAAATCTAATCGTTTCCAGCTTTGCCACTGCAATGGCTGCATCCCTTATAATAACTGCTTTCCATATTGCCAGTATTTGGTTCATTACACCATTCACATCTTTTCAGTTCTAAGAAAACACCATAGCATTTTGCACACAGGTAATAATCATCTTCAATACGCACAACTGTATGATGGCCGTCACATTCGTTACAATTCCCCGATTCCCAAGAACAATCTCCGTCTCTAGCAGATTCAAACCGCTTATGTTCGTTAAGACCCTCCAGATATGCCACTAAATCTTCTGTTGATAAATCCTGATTACAAGAGCCACATTTTACACATCCGTCATTTTGTTCACGGAATATCACCTCCGTACCACATTTATGGCATATCGCGATCACTTTTCTTTCGGTGCGCTTACAAACCAAGCACTCAGCATCATCAATCAAGTCACCTGTTCTGTAGCTTTCTTGAGAAAGAAATCCGCAAGATGGACATATTGTATAAATATTTCCTTGTATCTGTCGTCTCGAGATTTCCTCACTAAGATCATCAAATTTGATTTGCAAGAAAGTATGATGCTGTCGTAATTCGTAATCAATACTTTCGATCCTCCCCTCCCATAATTTAAATGTATTTTTCCAGCGTCCACGTAGTATACAATGCAATAAGTACCAAGCATTCAACTGTTGTGCCGCTATCGACTGAAGCAGTTTATCTCCTTGAGTAACATACTTGAGAGTGCCGAGTTCTCGGTCACTTTTTAGCCTTCCCGGTTTTCAGCTTT
>CAZWUZ010000044.1:0-16613 GCA_964637655.1 uncultured bacterium
CGACCTTCGCCGATGCCTATGCGCAAACCTTGACGTATGCCCTGCTGCTGTCGCGGTTCGAAAACAAAGACAAAGTTTCCATCGAAAACGCCGCCAAACGACTGAAAGGCGGACATACGCTGCTGGCCAATGTCCTGAAAGTGATGGAGGCCGCGCGCGCGCTGCTGGATACGCCGATTTCGCTGCTCGAACGGGTGATTGACAATATTGATGTGACGGCGCTGCTGAAGAAAAGTGCAGGCGACCCGTGGCTGTATTTTTATGAGGACTTTCTCGGCGCCTATGATCCCGATATGCGCAAGGACCGCGGGGTCTATTACACGCCGCTGGAAGTGGTGGGGGTGCAGGTCCGGCTGGTTACAGAACTATTGGCGAATCGTTTTGGGGCAGAACGCGGTTTTGCCGACGATAAGGTGGTTACGCTCGATCCCGCCTGTGGCACGGGAACCTATTTGCTGGCGGCGGTGCGCCACGCGCTCGAGGGATTGAGGCTACCCATGGTGCGGGCCTGCGCCGCACCGCTGCCACCACCGCCGCAAAAAACTGTTATGGCTTCGAATTGCTGGTCGGGCCGTATGCGGTGGCGCATCTGCGCTTGACGCAATTGGTCATGGGCGAACGCGGGAGTTTGCCGGCTGATGGCGTAAAAGTCATGCTGACCAATACGCTCGATTCGCCGCATGTGCTGCCGGCGAAGAATCTGCCGCTGCCGTACAAGACCATCGGAGAGGAGCGCGAACGGGCGCGCAAGTTCAAGGCGGAAAACCCCGTACTGGTCTGCATCGGCAATCCGCCGTATGACCGGCAGAACATCAAGCCAGACGAAAAGGAACAGGTCAAGCGCAAAGGCGGGTGGGTGCGGTTTGGCGAACAGTTGGAAACCGCCACCGGCGCGGTCGAACGGGGCATCCTGCAGGATTTCATCACGCCGCTGCAGGAAATCGGCGAAGGTGTGCATGCCAAGAACCTGTATAACGATTACGTCTATTTCTGGCGCTGGGCGCTGTGGAAAGTGTTCGAGAACAAGCAACAGCCTGGCATCGTCAGTTTTATCACCGCGGCCTCGTATCTGAAAGGTCCGGGCTTTAAGGGCATGCGCAAGATGATGCGCGAGACCTTCGACGAACTGTGGATCATCGATCTGGGCGGTGATAATCGCGGTACGCGAAAATCGGAGAATGTGTTTAATATCGAAACCGCCGTGGCGATTGCGGTTGGCGTTCGGTATGGCCAGCCGCAGCCAGCGCAGCCGGCGGCGGTGCATTATACGGAAATCCGCGGCAGCAGCGAGGAAAAACTGGCGGTCTTGGCCGGGGTGAAGACGTTTGCCGATCTGAAGTGGACTGACTGTCCGTCGGGCTGGCTGGATCCGTTTCTGCCGCAACGCGACAGTGCGTATCAAAAATGGCCGAAAGTCACCGACTTGTTCCCATGGCAGGAAAACGGCCTGCAGTATAAGCGCTTGTGGCCGATTGGCGAGCAGCAGGAAATTCTGCAACAGCGATGGGCAGCATTGCTGGCGGCACCTGATCGGGCAGTTGCGTTTAAGGAAAGCCGCGATAAAGTAACGGTGAAAGCATACGCCGATCTTATGAAGCCCGATACGCGGCTTAGACCTATCGCAGATTTGCCACCTGATGAGCCGATACCGCCAGTAATGCCATATTCTTATCGCTCATTTGACCGGCAGTGGGCAATTGCGGATAACCGAGTGGGCGATTATTTACGGCCGATATTGCACCAAGCACACACACGAAATCAGATATTTCTCACCAGCATGCTGACAAACGAATTGGGCCCGGGGCCGGCTGCAGTTATGGCTGCACAAATACCGGATATGCATTTTTTCTGCAATCGTGGTGGTAAAGATGTGATTCCGCTATGGCGGGATGCGGCGGCGACGAAAGCCAATATTGCGCCCGGAGTGCTGGAAAAACTGTCGGAGGAATATAAGACCAAAGTCAATGCCGAGGATTTCTTCGCTTATGCCGCGGCGCTACTGGCCACGCCCGCCTATGTGGCGATGTTCCGCGAGGAATTGGCAACGCCCGGTCCGCATCTACCGATTACCCGCGTTGGCAAACTGTTCGCGGCGGCGGTGGCACTGGGCCGGCGTGTTGTGCGCATCCATACCTTTGGCGAACGCTGGCGCGACAAGAAGGAAAAGCCGGTGCTGGTTGGCAAAACGAAATGCGTGCAGGGGACGCCGGCGGATCAGGAAAAGTATCCCGAGGATTTCGCCTATAACGCCGCTACGCAGGAATTGCGGGTGGGCGAAGGCAAGTTTGTGCCGGTGGCGCCGGAGGTATACAACTACTCCGTTTCCGGCCTGCAGGTGGTGAAATCGTGGCTGGGCTATCGCATGAAGGAGCGGTCAGGCAAGAAATCATCGCCGCTCGACGATATCCGTCCGCAAACATGGTCATTCGATACGGAACTCTTGGAGTTGTTGTGGACGCTGGAAGCAGTGGTGGCACTCGAACCGGCGCAGGCCGACATTTTACGGCGCATTTGTGCTGGCAAGATGTTTGCTGCTGATGATTTTCCTCCGGTGCCAGACGATGCCCGTCAAGCCGAGCCACGCCCATCCCGCGCCGGAGAAACAGTGCCTTCATTATTCGATACACCGGAGCAAACAGCACCAGAGCCGTTGCCTGTGGCGGATAAACCAGCTGCCAAGCGGCGTGGCCGTTCGCCTGCTGCGAAACGTGCGTCAGCACCAATCAGATTGGGCAAGCCAAAGCGTCGTCCGCGGCGTTGACGAGATTGGCACAGACAGGTAAAATTAATTAGGGTGAAGGTGGCAAGTGAAATTTACTAGGATTCAACTGAAGAATTGGCGTAACTTCGTCGCGGCTGACACACCGCTGGCTGAACGCGTGTTCTTGGTTGGGCCAAATGCGGCGGGCAAATCAAATTTTTTGGATGCGTTCCGTTTTCTGCATGATTTGGCCGCGCCGGTGGCGGGCGGTTTTCAGGCGGCGGTGGGCAACGGCCGCGGCGGGGTTTCCGCCATACGTTCGCTGGCGGCGCGCAGTCGTCCGGCCATCGGCATAACTTGTGAAATGCAGGACGAATCCGGTGGCATATGGCGTTATGAATTGCGTTTTGACAATGGCGACGACAATGTTCCGGTAGTCAAGCATGAGCGGGTGGAACGTGATGGCAGGGAATTGGTATGCCGTCCGGACAAGGATGACAAACTTGACCCGCGCAACTTGCGGCAGACGCATCTGGAACAGACCCGGGTCAATAAGGATT
The DNA here is from genome assembly GCA_964637655.1 of uncultured bacterium. GTDB lineage: Bacteria > DAOPZR01 > DAOPZR01 > DAOPZR01 > DAOPZR01 > CAZWUZ01. The sequence goes on from CAZWUZ010000044.1 coordinate 3,262, forward strand.
TTCGCGTGGTGGCGGACTTCTTTGCCACCATCAGTTATGCGCATATCGTGCCGCAGCTGATTCGCCAACCGGACCGGTTTTCCACTCCCGAGCGGCGACATGATCCGTATGGTGCGGATCTGTTGGAACAGATAGCGGCGGCGAAGACTCCAGAGCAGAAACGTAAACTGAAACTGATTGCCAACGCCCTGCGCATAGCGGTGCCGCAATTGCAGAAGCTCGAACTGGTGCGCGATACGCGAACTGGGCGCCCGCACCTGCGTGGAAAGTACGAGCATTGGCGCACGCATGGCGCCTGGCAGACGGAAGAATCGTTTTCTGACGGGACCTTACGCCTGTTGGGATTGTTGTGGCTGATGCTTGATGCGCCCGGTCCAATCCTGCTGGAAGAGCCGGAATTGTCGCTGCATCCGGAGATTGTGCGGCATCTGCCTCAAGTGATGGCGGAGGTGCAGCAGTACAGCGGCCGGCAAATTATCTGCAGCACGCATTCCCGCGACTTGCTGCGGGATGATGGTATCGGCATGAATGAAGTGTTGCTGCTGAAACCGCAAGCGGAAGGGACGCAAGTGCGAACAGCAGGTGAAATTGCCGAGGTGGTGGCTTTACTAGAGGGCGGCGTTGATATGGCGGAGGCGGTGGTACCTTTGGCCGGGCCGAATACCGCCCGGCAATTATCCCTGTTTGACGATCAGGTAAAGTGAAACGCTACGCACATCTTGCGGTTGAAGGATTGCTGGATGAGATGGTCCTGCGGCGCATGCTGGCCGACGCCGGGATAGAAGTGCTGGCGGTACATGGCCATTCGGGCAAACCGCATCTGCGCAAGTGTATTGATGGCTATAATCGGGCGGCGCAGTTTGGCAACTGGATTGTTGTCGCTGACCTTGACGATGAGCCATGCGCACCGACAATGGTACGGCGATGGCTGCCTAAACGCGGTCAAGGCATGTGCCTGCGCATAGCTGTACGCGCCATCGAAGCATGGCTATTGGCCGATCATATGGCTTTGGCGCGCTATCTTGCGGTATCTCCGATACTGGTACCACGGCAGCCGGACGCGTTGTCGCAACCCAAACAGGCGATGGTTGTCATTGCCGCCAAATCACGTCAACGGCAGATCCGCGACGGCATGGTGCCGGATCAAGGAAGTGGTAGAACGATTGGCAAACGGTATAACTCCATTCTGGCGCAATTTGCTAGGCAAACAAACGGGGGTTGGAACCCTAAACGTGCGGCGCGAAATTCTGACAGCTTGCGACGTGCGTTGCGGGCGATAAGCGCGTTGAGATAGAAGTTGCGGGGCACGTTGCCAAGTCGCGAATGAGCTGCATTTTCCTTAACGCAGTCGCGCCCCTCCCTGCCGCACCGTTGAAATACTTGGCCGCACAATGTACAATAACTGACCGCTGATTTCCGCGCTGACGGGCGGCTGGCGGGCAGGGGAAATCATGGCTGACAGCATTGTTGTCCGGCACGCGAAGGTACACAACCTCAAGGATATTTCGGTAACCATCCCGCGCGACAAACTGGTCGTCGTCTGCGGGGTGTCGGGGTCGGGCAAATCGACGCTGGCGTTCGACACGCTCTTCGCCGAGGGGCAGCGCCGCTACGTCGAGTCGCTCTCCGCCTACGCGCGGCAGTTCCTCGGGCAACTGGACCGCCCCGATGTGGAATCGATTGACGGGCTGTCCCCCGCCATCGCCATCGAACAGAAGAGCGTGGGGCACAACCCGCGCTCGACGGTCGGCACCATCACCGAGATCTACGACTACCTGCGGCTGCTCTACGCGCGCCTCGGCACGGTGCACTGCCCCAAGGGGCACGGGGCCATCGAGCGGCGCGACCCGGTGGCCATTGTCGACGACATTCTCAAGCGCTACGAGGGCAAGGACATCATGCTGCTCGCCCCGGCGGTGACGGGGCGCAAGGGTGAGTATCGCGAACTGTTCGAGCGGCTGCGCGGCGAGGGGCTGGTGCGGGTCATGGTCGATGGCAAGGTCTACCGCCTCGACGAGCCGATCAAACTCGACAAGCAGAAAAAGCACATCATCGACGTGGTGGTCGACCGCCTGACGGTGACGGCGGCGGACCGCAACCGCATCACCGAGTCGCTCGCCACCGCGCTGAAACTGGGCGAGGAGCGGGTGAAAATCGCCTGCGGGAAGGAGACGGAACTGCTCGGCACGAAATTCGCCTGCGTCGAGTGCGGGTTCATGCTCGAGGAACTGACCCCGCGCGCCTTCTCGTTCAATTCTCCCTACGGCGCCTGCCCGACATGCAGCGGACTGGGGGTCGAACTGAAGATGGACCCGGCGCTGGTCATCCCCGACCCGGAGCGGGCGCTGCGGCACGGCGCGCTTGCCCCGTTCCAGGGGACGAGCGGGTATTATTTCAACATCATCGCCGCGCTCGGCAAGACGTTCGGGTTCACCCTTGATACACCGTATAAGCAGTTGTCGGAGCGGGCGAAGCAGGCGCTGCTCTACGGCACGGACGAGCGCATCCCGGTGGAGTGGAAGAGTGCGAATTTCGACGGGCGGGCGCAGCACCGCTGGGAGGGCATCCTCAATACCCTCGAACGGCGTTATCGCGAGACGAAATCGGAGGAGCAGCGCGAGGCCTACCGGCGGTACATGAGTGAGACCCCGTGCCACGCCTGCAAGGGGCAGCGGCTGCGCCCCGAGGTGCTGGCGGTCACGGTCGGCGGGAAGAGCATCGTCGACGTCACCGCGCTGACCGTGCGCGACGCGCTGGCGTTCATCGAGGCGCGGCGCGCGGAGTGGGTGCAGGACGACACCGGGAAGCAGGCGGTCTTTCTCCCCATCTACCGCGAGGTGAGCAAGCGCCTGCAGTTCCTCATCAACGTCGGGCTCGATTACCTGACGCTCGACCGCAGCGCGGCGACGCTGGCGGGAGGGGAGGGGCAGCGCATCCGCCTCGCCACGCAACTGGGGGCGGCCCTGGTCGGGGTACTGTACATCCTCGACGAGCCGAGCATCGGGCTGCACCCGCGCGACAACGAGCGGCTGCTGCGCGCCCTGCGTGACCTGCAGCAGATCGGCAACACCGTGCTGGTCATCGAGCATGACGAGGAAACGATTATGGCCGCGGACTACGTGGTCGAGCTCGGGCCCGGGGCGGGTGAGCACGGCGGCGAGGTGGTGGCGGCGGGCACGCCGGCGCAGATCGTCAAGAGCCGCAAGTCGCCGACGGGGGCGTTCCTTGCCGGGCGCAAGAAGGTCTTCCGGCGCGACCGCAACACGGACGACCCGGAGCAGTACCTCATCGTGCGCGGGGCGAAGGAGCACAACCTCAAGACCGTCGACGCGTTCTTTCCACTCGGGCGTTTCATCTGCCTGACGGGGGTCTCGGGCTCGGGGAAGAGCACGCTGCTCAACGACGTCATGTTCCCCTGGCTGCAGCGCAAGCTGCTGCACGCGCGGCTGCCGGTGGGGCGCTGCCGCGAAATCGAAAACTGGCACCTGGTCGACAAGATCATCGACGTCGACCAGTCACCCATCGGGCGCACGCCGCGCTCGAATCCGGCGACCTACGTCGGGGTGTTCGGCACCATCCGCGACCTGTTCGCACTGACCCCCGAGGCGAAAGCGCGCGGCTACGCGCCCGGGCGCTTCTCGTTCAACGTGCGCGGCGGCAGGTGCGAAACGTGCGAGGGGGCGGGCACCCTGCGCGTGGAGATGCATTTCCTGCCGGAAGTGTACGTGACGTGCCATGCCTGCCGCGGGGCGCGCTACAACCGCGACACGCTCGAGGTGAAATTCAAGGGCTACAGCATCGCCGACGTGCTGCAGATGACCGTTGACCGCGCCTGCGAGGTCTTCGCCAACCACCGGCAGATCTTCCACAAACTGGAGACGCTGCAGCGGGTGGGACTGGGCTATATCCGCCTCGGGCAGCCGGCGACGACGCTGTCGGGAGGTGAGGCGCAGCGGGTGAAACTGGCGACGGAACTGTCGCGGCGCTCGACCGGCAAGACGCTGTACATCCTCGACGAGCCGACCACGGGACTGCATTTTGCCGACATCGACAAGCTGCTGCGCGTGCTCGACGAACTGGTGGCGCGCGGCAATACGGTGCTGGTCATCGAGCACAACCTTGATGTCATCGGCAATGCCGACTGGATCATCGATCTCGGTCCCGAGGGGGGCGAGGGGGGCGGGCAGGTGGTGGCGGCGGGGAAGTTCAGCGAGGTGCTGGGGACGAAGGGGTCACACACCGCGCAGGCGCTGCGCGCCTGGCAGCAGCGCCACGGCTGACCGCGCCACCGCGCAGAGGTGACAGGCGGCATGGATTTTGCTATTGATAGCATTGAGTTCAGGTGCGCGTGCACCACAAACGGCAGGTAACACATCATGTGGAAACTGTTCGGCGGTTTATACCTGGGCTGGGGCATCGGCGCAAATGATTCGGCAAAGATCTTCGCCCCGGCCATCGCGACCAATACCATCCGGTACCGTACGGCCATCCTCTTCATCTGTGTTTTTGTGATGGCGGGAGCGATCCTGCAGGGCTATACCCTGTATGACGGATACAAATTCGGCGGCGGTTCCCCCGACACGGCGACGCTGTTGAAAGAGGCGACCATTGCCACCAATGCGGCGGCGTTTGCCGTAATGGTGGCGACGATCTTCGGTATTCCCGTATCGAGTTCGCAGGCCGCGGTCGGGGCACTGATCGGGGTTGCGGCGGTGCGTCTCGGCTGGGGCGGACTCGACTACGCGCCGATTGTCAAGATGCTGGTCTGCTGGGTGGTCACGCCGCTGGCCGGGGCCCTCATCGCCTACGGGTGTTTTCTTGTGCTGCGCGTAATGATGCGCCGCCTGCTGCGTGACATGAATATGCAGCAGCGGTTCCTGCGCTACGGCATCATTATCATCGGCTGCTACGAGGCATTTGCACTTGGCGCCAATAATGTCGTGGTTACGACGGCGCCGTTTTATCAGGCGGGACTGTTCGGCCCCCCGGGCCCGGAGGCGGTTGAAGCGCAGGAGGTGGCGGCGGCGCTCGGCGCGGCAGCCATTGCCATCGGGGCGATGACCTTTGCCAAACGGGTTATTGAAACCTTCGGCCGCAAGGTGACAGTGCTTGATCCGTTCTCGGCGTTCGTGGTGGCGATAGCCACGGGAACGACTATGGAGGTTTTCACCCTGCTCAAGGTGCCGGTCTCGATCACACAGGCCGGCGTGGGGGCGCTGGTCGGGGTCGGTCTGACACAGGGGGCCGGAGGCATTTCCCTGCCGATGCTGCGGCGCATTGTCGGTGCCTGGTTTATCTCGCCCCTGGTCGCCGGCGGTCTCGCCTACGCGGCCGCCTGCCTGCTGGCCTGACGGTTCACGCCCGCTTTTCGCTGCCATGCAGCGCGGGCGGCAGTGCGATGCCGCCCGTTCCCGTCACTGATTCCGGCGCGTCAACCAGCAGCATACCGGTAGTCTCGAGAATGTTCAGGACGACGGCAAAGGCGCAACCAAGCACCACATCGGACGCAGGATCGGTGCCCGGCGGGGTTGGGTGCCGCCACGGCTCCTGCTGCAGCAGTTCGCAGGCATGCCGGTACTGCTGCAGTTGTGCCGGTAATACCTGCCCGCCGGCGGCCGCCTGATTGATCATCGCCTGCAGGGCGTGCAGCGTCTGGGACAGGGCGGCGGCGGTACCGGCAAAAGCGGCGGCATGCAGGGTGCGCCCGCCGGCGGTGAGGGCGATGACTTCGAGCCGGTCGCCCAGTTCCACGAGACAGGCGGCGAGGCGCAGCTGCCAGCCGGTGACGCGATCGGTGGTTCCGGCCCGCAGCGCCAGAGTCTGCGCCTGCAGACGCAGGCGTTCCTGCTCGCGCCGCAGACCGTGCAGCAATGCTGCACCGGCCGGGTTGTTCCGGAACGTACTCGCGAGATGGTCGCCGGCGTGTGTCAGCACGGCGGACTGGCGGATGATAATGGCGGCAACGGCAGTATGCATGGATGTCCTCCTGCACGAACAGCGCTCCTGCTGCCTGTCTGCAGGAGCATAAATGATGCCATTTATGCCGGAGGCAGGAACGGGCGGAAAAGACTGCCGGGGGGCGGTGGCAGCCGCTGACGGCGTGCAATTGCCTGCACGCCGGGTGCAAACGGTTGCGTGGCGGGTCAGGCGAGGGAGTGCTGTTTGATCTTGTACTGCAAACTGCGCAGGCTGATGCCGAGGCGGCGCGCCGCGGTCTGCCGGTGTCCGCCGGATTCGCGCAGCACCTGTGCAATCACGTCGCGTTCGGTCTGGGCGATGCGCTCGCCCAGCAGGCCGTTGCCGGCCGGCCCGCCGCCGTCGAACTCGCGCACCCGCGTGGGCAGGGTATCGGGAGTGATGACCGTGCCGTCAAGCAGGGTCAGTGCGCGCTCGATAACATTCTCCAGTTCGCGGATGTTGCCCGGCCACGGGTAGCGCTGGAGCAGGTCGTACACCTCAGGCGCCACGTCCGGCGGGGTGATGCCGGCCCGGCGGGCGCAGCGGTCAAGGAAGAAGCGGAGCAGCGGCTCAATATCCTCGCGGCGCTCACGCAGCGGCGACAGGTGCAGCTGCACGACATTGAGCCGCCAGTACAGGTCTTCGCGGAACGTGCCGGCATCGACCAGCGCCCTGAGATCTCGGTTGGTAGCGGCGATAATGCGCACGTCGACGGTGATATCGCGGTTGGTCCCCAGCCGGGTGAAGGCGCGTTCCTGCAGCACGCGCAGCAGCTTGGCCTGCATGGCGGGGGACAACTCGCCGATTTCGTCGAGGAACACGGTGCCGCCGTCGGCGTATTCAAAACGGCCCTGGTGATTGTGCACGGCGCCGGTGAAGGAGCCGCGGGCATGACCGAACAACTCGCTTTCCAGCAGCGGGTCGGGGATGGCGGCGCAGTCGACGGCGACAAAACGCTGCTGCTGCCGGATCCCGGCGTAGTGCAGGGTGCGGGCGATCAGCCCCTTGCCCGTGCCGCTCTCACCGGTGATCAGCACGCTGGCATGCGAGGTGCACAGCTTGCGGACGCGCTCGATGACGGGAACGAGAGCCGGGCTGGAACCGATGACGTTGGGAAAGGACGACAGCGAGGTGACATAGGCGCGCAGTTCGCGGTTTTCCAGGCGCAGCGTCTGCCGCTCACGCTCGCGTTCGAGCAGCAGCAGCAGTTCGTCGAGGTCAAGCGGCTTGAGCAGGTACTGGTCAGCGCCGCGTTTCAGTGCGCTGACTGCGTCCTCGATGGTGCCGTGGGCGGTGATGGCCATGATGATAGTGCCGGGCCGGGCGGCGCGGATGCCGGTGATGAGGTCAAGCCCGCTGCCGTCCGGCAGGCGGATGTCGGTAAGCACCACGGCGAAGTCCTGCTCGCTGAGGCGGGCCCGGGCGGCGGCCACGCCGGCGGCGACCACCGGCAGGTAGCCGCGGGCGGCGAGGAATTCGCATAACTGGCTGGCGGCCAGCGGCTCGTCCTCGATAATGAGCGTGGTAATCCCGGTCATACGGTCACCCCGCCAGCGGCAGGCGCATGCTGACCGTGGTGCCCCGGCCGGGCGCCGAATGCAGGTCGAACTCGCCGCCGTGCGCCTGCACCAGGCGCATGACGTAGGCCAGTCCGAACCCGTGCCCGTCGCTGCGGGTGCTGAACGGGAAATCAAAGAGTTTCTGCTGCTCCTCCGCTGTCATGCCGCCGCCCGTGTCTGTGATCTGCAGTTCGTACCGGGTGCCGCCGGCCACCGCGCCGCGCACGGTGAGTATACCACCGGCTTTCATCGACTGACAAGCGTTGAGCACCAGGTTGCGCACGGCCTGATGAAAACGGATGCGGTCGAGGCGGACGGGGGGGGCGGCGGCAAGTTCCTCGCGCAGGGTGAGGCCGAGCGACTCGATCTGCGGGTGCAGCAAGCGCAGCGCTTCGCGGGTTTCCGCCGCGGCATCGAGCGACTGCAGGCGCAGCACCGGCTCGCCTCCCGCCTCGATGAAATCACGCAGGGTTTGGTTAAGCCGGCGGATCTCGGCCCGCACCAGTTCGACCTTCTCACCGCATTCGGGGGCGTCCGGCGGCAGGCGATCCTTGAGCACGCGCAGGGTGATCTCCATCGCGTTGAGCGGGTTGCGGATCTCGTGCGCGAGTTCCGCGGTGACACGTCCGATGACTGCCAGCTTGCTCGCGGTCAGCAGCTGGCGCTGGGCCCGTTCGGCTGCCACATGCGAATGCTGCAACCGGGCAAGCATGGCGGTGAAATGCGCGGCCAGCTCGGCGAATTCACGCCAGCGTGACCCCGGGAGATTTACGGGGGCCGGCTCGGCGGCGGCCCGGTCCATGGCCGCCAGCAGGGCGCGCAGCGGGGCACTGAACGTGCGGCCGAAAAGCAGCGCGAACAGGATGGCGAGCAGCAGGCCGCAGGCGAGTACGAGGGCAAAGGCCTGACGGTAGGCGGGTGATTCGGGCGAGAAGGCGGCGGCATCCTGCCAGATGAGCAGACCGCCGAACGGGGTACCGTCAGTGTGAAGCAGCGGCAGAAAATAGTGCCAGCGCCCGCCGGCGGTGAGCACGGACGGCGGCGCCGGGAACTGTGCCGGCGCCACGTGCGGCAGCGCACCGGTATGGGCGATCGGCACGGTATCCTGATACAACACGAGGTGCAGGCCGGTGATGGCCCGATACCGGGCGAGAAAGTCGGCGTTCAGGCGCACGCCGGTCATCAGCGTGCCGCACAGGTCGCCGCTGGCGCTGCGCACCGGCGCGACGGCACGCAGGGCAATGCCGGAGACACCCGACTCGATGTCGGCGGCCGGTGTTCCGGCCAGCGCAGCGACGATGATTCGCTGCACCGACTTGTCCTCACCGTAATCACCGGGCTGGTGGCCGCGCGCCCGCACGTGGCCGTCACGGTCGCCCGCCTCGAGCAGGTCGAGGGTTGATAGACGGTATAATTCCTCCAGCCGCCTGGCCAGTGTCTGCCGGTCGCCGGCCGCCAGCGCGGAGCGCACCGTCGCGTCAGCGGCACATTTCTCCGCCTGGGCCGTGAGCAGCGCCAGCCGCCGGGTGATTTCGCTGCGCACGCCATCGCCGGCCTGGCGTGCCTGGCGGTTGAACTCGTCATGCACGGCGGTGTCAAGGAGGTGGGCGAAAAAAAAGGCGCCGGCAGCCGCCGGCAGCACCGCGAGCAGCAGCAGGGCAATGGTCAGGCCGGTCCGATAGCTCAGGTGCACGCGGTATCCCGCCACTCTGCCGGACCTGTTGCCGGGAGAGGAAAACACCACCCCCGGGCGGGGGCGGCGGCATGAAACCGGATCAGAGTTTCATCTTGATCATCGACAGGGCGACATACTCGGCGGTGTTCTCGGTCTTGTCGGCAATGTCGGAGATCATGGTGATGATCTTGCGGAAGATGATCTTGTCCGCCTTGTCGATGGCGGTGCATTTCTTGAACAGGTAGACCTCGGCGGCCCACTCGATGGAGTCGACCTTCTGCTCGGCAGTCGAGACGTCGGCGGCCAGTTCGATGACCTTGTCGGGATCGGACGGAATGTACTTGAACATGACAAGGAAAGCGCGGTAGGCGTCAATGACGGCGGCGGTCATCTGTTTCAGCGAATCGCCCAGTTCACACGGCGGCTCGACATAGGTGAGGTAGATTTCCTTGCACACCTTGACCGCCAGCCCCGGCAGTTTGTCGACCATGTCGGGAATGGTGAGGAAATTCTCGCGGTAGAACGGCAGAAATGCGCCGCCGCAGAGAGCGTGCTGGATCTCGCGCTTGACGAGATCCGCCTCGTGCTCCTTTTTGTGCACCTTGTAGGAGAGCTCCTTGAGGTCCTCGGCCGGGATCCCCTTGACGTAGGCGTCCATGAAGTCGCCGAACATCAGCAGCGCCTCCTCGCACAGTTTGAAGTGCCGGCCCATCAACTCGATGACCTTGTCTTCTTTCTTGTCCCAGAACATGGCGCCCTCCTAGTAAATCAGTTGGTAGAAGCCGACGGCCAGCAGCGCCCCGATTAGGGGGGTGAGCATCCAGCCGACGAAGATCTTGCCCAATACCTTATAACTTATCGCGTGCCCCCCCTGCAACAGACCGATGCCGAGCACGGAACCGACAATGGCCTGGGAGGAGGAGACCGGCACCTTGAGCCAGGTGAAGAACATCAGCGACAGCGAGTGGGCGAAGACGGTGATCATGGCGGCGAACGGGTCGAGCGCGGTGATGCTGTTGCCGACCGTCATCATGACCTTCTTGCTGTAGGTGATGGCACCCGCCGCGATGGCCAGGCCGCCGAGCAGCGCGGCGATGAAGGCGGGGTCGGTATACCAGTGCACCACCGGTGCGTGCGGGTCGCCGAACATCCCCGCGTTGAAGTAGGGGGCGGTGGTGACGACGACGTTGTTGGCCCCCAGTTCGTAGGCGCCGTAGGCGCCGGCGATGAGCAGCAGCCAGCGGTAGACGCGGTTGAGTTTGGCCAGGTCGCTGCCGGCGAACAACTTGATGATGGCGGCGACAACCTTGTAGAGCAGGACCGTGATCAGCGCCGTGCCGACGGGATTGCCCACCCAGCAGGCGAACATTTTTCCCAGTTTGCCCCAGTCGACCTGCGCGATGCCCGCGGTACAGACGGTGATGCCGATGAGCGCGCCGACCGCCGCCTGCGAGCAGGAGGAGGGGACCGCGGCCCAGGTCATGATGAGGATGGTGATGGCGGCGGCGAGGGTGGTGAAGAAGGCGATGGTATTGGCGCGCTGCTGTGCGGCTGCCGCATCCGCGGCACTGGCACCCGCCGCGACCTGACCCGAGGCCTGCGCACTGCCGCCGAAATCCATGTGGTGAAACAGTTCCCGCCCGTGGATGCAGGAGCCGAGCAGGGCGAAAATGGCGATGATGATGACCGCGGTGCGGAAGCGCACTAACCCGGTGGCCACCGCGGTGCCGAAGATGTTGGCGGAATCGTTGGCCCCCACCCCCCAGCCGAGGAAGAGCCCGCCGAACAGTTTCCACGAGAAGAGTTTTGCCAGCAGCCCCATGCAGCACGCCTCGGCGGTAGGTCACCGTGTCTCTATGCATACCACAAGCGGCAAACAAATACAACCAGCAAAGGCAACAAACGTCGCTACCCGTTGTGCGGCAGGAAAATACCGGAACCTGCCGACGCTGATGCCGGGCTGCAACTGCGCAGGCAGTTGACAAAACGGGAAGGCAGGAGTATTCTGTTTCCGGCAGTTGGTCCATTCCCGTGCCGGCAGGTGCGGCGCGCGGCGGAGAAACCGGTGATGATCAGAAACATCGTGATGCGGGACCGTTACCTTGATTCGGTGGTGCTGATGGCGGTGGCGGGGAAAGCCAAGGCGCTCCCCGGCGTGGAGGAAGTGTCGGCGATGATGGGGACGGAGTCGAGCAAGGCCATCCTCAAGAACGCGGGGATTCTCGCGCCCGAAGGGGCGGCGGCAGCGGCCGGCGACCTGATCATCGCCATGCGGGTGAGCGACGCGGCGGCGGCGGACAAGGTGGTCGCGGCCATTGAACAACTGCTCAATGCCAAGGACAGTGGCGACGGGGAACAGCAGGCGGCGCCGCGCAGCATCGCGGCGGCGGCTGAGCGCCAGCCCGGCAGCAACCTCGCCTTTTTCTCACTGCCCGGCCCGTTCGTCAAACGCGAAGCCATGGCGGCGCTGAACGCCGGGATGAACTGCATGATCTTCAGCGACAACGTAACAGTTGAGGAAGAAGTGGCGCTGAAAAACCGCGCGGCGGAACTCGGGCTGCTGGTGATGGGACCCGACTGCGGCACGGCCATCATCGGCGGGGCGGCGCTCGGCTTTGCCAACGTCATGCCGCGCGGCCCGGTCGGCATCGTCGGCGCCTCGGGGACGGGCATCCAGCAGGTGTCGTGCATCCTCGCCAACCGCGGCATCGGGGTTGCGCAGGCCATCGGCCTGGGCGGTCGCGACTTGTCGCCGCAGGTGGGCGGCATCATGATGCTGCAGGGGGTCAAGGCCCTGGCCGCTGACCCGGCAATAGAGATCATCGTGCTCATTTCGAAGCCGCCGGCGCCCGAGGTGGCGACGAAGGTGCTGGACGCGGCGAAAGCGTGCGGCAAAAAAATCGTGGTCAACTTCCTCAAGGGTGATCCCGAAGCGGCGGCGCGGCGCAACCTGCCGTTTGCCGATTCGCTCGAAGCGGCGGCGGAACTGACCATCGCCACCCTGCAGGGGCGTCCCTACACCGCGCGCGATTTCGACGACGCGAAGCACGTGGAACAGCTGCTGACGGCGACAAGAGAGGGGCTGTCGGGACGCTTCATTCGCGGGCTCTACTCGGGTGGGACCCTGGCGGACGAGGCGTTGCTGCTGCTGTCACGCAAGGGGATCGACTGCACGAGCAACATCCCGCTCAAGCCCGGTCTGGCGCTGTCGGACAGCAACGTGTCACAGGGGCACTGTGTCGTTGACCTCGGCGACGACGAGTTTACGAAGGGGCGGCCGCACCCGATGATCGATTTCACGCTGCGCTGCGAGCGACTGCTGCAGGAGGCGAAGGACCCTGAGACGCGGGTCATTCTGCTTGACATCGGGCCGGGCTACGGGTCGCATCCCGACCCGGCGGGGGCGATCATCCCGGCCATCGAGGCGGGCATGAAGGCGGCGGGGCGGAAACTGGCGGTGGTGGCGTCGGTGTGCGGCACTGACGGCGATCCGCAGCCGCGGCACGCGCAGGCAACCCGGCTGGCGGCGGCGGGCGTCATCCTGCTGCCGACGAACGCGCAGGCGGCGCGGTTCGCCGCGCGGCTGCTGGCGTAAGGGGGATGACCATGGAAAAGATTGCGGCGATGCTCAATAACGGCCCGGTGGTGGTTTCGCTCGGCCTGAAATCGTTTACGGAGGAACTGCAGCGGCAGCAGGTGCCGGTCATGCATGTCGACTGGAAGCCGCCGGCGGGCGGGGATGCGAAACTCCTCGACCTGCTCGACCGTCTCACGGAGCCGGCGCTGGCGGCGAAAATCGCGGCGGCGAACGACGCGGCGGCGGAGAAAATGCTGCAGGCGCAGCCGGTGCTCGTCGACCTCGTCCCCGCGCGCGAGGCCATCCCGGCACTGGCGGCCAAGAAACTGCTGCTGCACGCGGGGCCGCCGCTGACCTGGGCGACGATGCCCGGGCCCATCCGCGGCGCGGTGAGGGGCGCCTGCGTCTACGAGGGCTGGGCGAAGAATATCAAGGAAGCAGAACAGCTGGCGGCGTCGGGCGCGATCGACTTCGCCCCCTGCCACCATTACAACACGGTCGGCCCGATGGCGGGCCTCGTCTCCCCCTCGATGTGGATGTTCGCGGTGAAGAACGAGGCGTTCGGCAACACCGCCTACTGCTC
>CAZWUZ010000045.1:0-16569 GCA_964637655.1 uncultured bacterium
CAGGTCGGCGGGAACGGTCGGTTCCGTCCGCAGGCAGCCGCTGGCGCCGGCCAGCAGCCGCGCGACGGCGCCGTGCACCGGCCCGACGACCACCGCGTCAAACTCCGGCAGGTCGGCGAGCGACGGGTCGGCGAGCGCATGGTGTCCGCCGATGATGGTGCGCAGCGCGGGCCGCCGCTGCTTCAGCTCGCGGCAGATGGCGCGGGCCGCGGGGATAAAGGCGGTCAGTGGCGACAGGCAGACGGCATCGGGCGCCCAGGCCAGTACCGCGCCGGCCACCTCCTCCCCCATCTCCGCGTCGAAGAACCTGATGTCCTGCCCGCCGGCCAGCAGCGCTCCGCCGACGAAGAGCAGGCCGTAGCTCTCCTCGTTGCCGAACGCGACCAGGGCGAACTTCATGCGCGCCCGCTCACCCCGCCGCGTCACCGTACGCGCGCACCGCCGCGATGATGCGGGCGACCTCGTCGTCGCCGAGCCACCAGCCGACCGGGATGGAGACCTGCTCGGCATCGAACTCGTCGACCCCGGGGAGCGGGCGGCGGAACGCCCGGCACATCGTGTGGGTGTCGTTGCGGGCGTGCACCCGCGACGCGGTGATCCCCGCCCGGTCCAGCGCCGCGATGAACGCGGCGCGGTCCCGTACCCGCAACGTGTGGAGCCAGTAGGAGCTGAGCCGGTCCGGCTGGTAGCGCAGCAGCGCCACCCGGCGCAGGCCCTGCAGGGCGTCGCGGTAGCGGGCCGCGTGGCGGCGCGTGCGCTCGAGGTTCGCCCCGACGTACCGCAGCTGCTCCAGCCCGATAGTCGCCGCAACGTCATGCATGTGGTACTTGTCGCCGTACTCGACGATGTCCGCCTCGCAGCGCAGGTCGGTGCGCGGCGCCCGCCGGTCGATGCCGTACCAGCGCAGCCGCCGGCCGCGGACGCAGTCGGCGGCGGACCGGCAGGTCAGCGCGCCGCCGTCCACCGTCGTCAGCTCCTTGATCGCCTGGAAGGAAAAGCAGCAGAAATCGCCGTGCGCACCGACGGGCTGCCCGCGGTACTGCGCCCCGAACGCGTGGCAGGCATCCTCAATCAGCGCGAGCCCGTGCGCCGCCGCCAGGTGCCCGAGTTCCGCGAGGTCGCACGGGTAACCGCCCCAGTGCACGCACAGGATGGCGCGGGTGCGGGCGGTGATCTTCTTCGCGACGTCGGCCGGGTCGAGGTTGCCGGTCCACGGGTCGATGTCGCCCCAGACGATCGTCGCCCCCCGCGCCAGCACCGGCACGTTGGTCGCCGCACAGGTCATCGGGGTGGAAATGACCTCATCCCCCTGCCCGACCCCCGCCAGCCGCAGGGCGAGATGGATGGCGGCGGTGCCGGTGTTGAGCGTCAGGACATGGGGCGTGCCGAACCACGGCTGCAACTGCCGTTCGAACTCCTCAACCTGCGGCCCCTCGCCGAGGTAGCCGCCCAGCAGCACCCGGCGCAGCGGTTCCATGACGCTTTCCGGCATGAAGACGCGGAAGAGCGGGATGTTTTTCCCCTCGCCGGAAACGAGCCGGCGTACCGGGTCGGCGACGTCGTGTGCGTCCTGTCGTTCAGTCATGGCCTGTCGGGTTCCGGCGTCAGTGTAGCACCATCCGCCACGACAGGCAACCGCGCGTTGACGCCACCTGCCGCCGCGTGTATGCTCTGCGCTATGGACCCGTCCGCGGCCACTGTCCACCCCGCGCCGGCCGGCAGCGGCCGGCGATGACCCGCCTGCTGCTCCTCTCGCACGAGGCGTTCGGCAGCCGCCTCGCCGGCCCGGCGATACGTTTCGCCGGGCTCGCCGGCGCCCTGCAGCGTGCCGGGCATGACGTGACGCTGTGCGGCAGCGCGGTCGCTACCGGTTCGCCCGCCGGCGGCGTGCCGCCGCGCGTGCTGCCGCGGGGGGCTGCGCTCCGCGCCCTCATCCGCGCGCACGACCTCGTCATCACCAGCGGCACCACGCTGACCCCGGCGGTGCGGCGCGCCGCCGGCAGCCGCGGCATCGTGCACGACCTGCTCATCCCCGTCTACTACGAATCACTGCTGAACCATCCCGTGGCCGGCGACACCGCGGCCGACGCCGCCCGGCGCCGGCACCTCGCCGTGCACCACCGCGACAAGCGCCGGCACCTGCTGCGCCAGCTGCCGCTCGCCGACCACTACCTCTGCGGCAGCGAGCGGCAGCGCGACATGCTGCTCGGCTGGCTCGCCGCCGCGGGTGCCGTCGCCCATGAGCGGGGCAACGAGCGGCTGCCGGTGGACCGCCTCGTCAGCATCGTGCCGCCCGGCCTGCCGCCGGAACCGCCCCCCGCCGCGGGTGACAGGCGCCTGTTCCCCGGCTGCACCGAATCGGACACCGTCCTGCTCTGGTGGGGCTGCGCCTACGACTGGTACGACCTCGGGACAGTGCTGGCGGCACTGGCACACCTCGCGCCGCGACGCCCGGACATCAAGCTGGTCCTCGGCGCGGCGCAGGTGCCCGGGCAGGCGGCGGTGACCGGACAGATGGCACGGCTTGCCGCCCGCCCGGAATTCCGTCACCTGTTCGGGCGGAGCGTGCAGCTGCTCAATGACTGGGTCCCCTACGCGGAGCGCGGGCGCTACCTTGCCGCCGCTGACGCGGGCATCTACGCCCACCCGGCGACGCTGGAGAGCCATTTCGCCGTGCGCACGCGCTTCTACGATTACTTGTGGGCGGGGCTGCCGGTCATTGTCACCGCCGGCGACGTGTGCGGCGACGCGGTGCGCGACCGGCAGCTGGGCATCACCGTGCCGCCGGGCGATGCGCCGGCCTGGGCACAGGCCATGGTGCGGCTGGCGGACGACCGCGCATTCCGTGCCGCCTGCCGTGCGCACGCCGCCGCCGCGCGGGGCGCGTATGCCTGGGAGGTCGCGGTGCAGCCGCTGCTTCGGCTCTGCGGCGATCCGCCGTCCGGCCGCCATCCGCAGCCTGCCGGCGCTGCCGCGTATGCCGGGCACCTGCTCGGCCGGGCCGCGGCCGCGTGGCGCACGGGCGGCGGCGGCACGCTGCTGCGCAAGACCGCGCGGCACCTGGGCAAGCTGCGCCCCTGACAGCGACTGCGTCAGGCCGGCGGCGGCGGGCGGTAGCTGGCGATGGCGGTCGCCGGGTCGGCGCAGACCACCGGGCGGCCCCGGTCGAGGTGCATGATCCGTCCGCAGAGGCGCGCGAGCTGCGGCAGGTCGTGCGCGGCGGCGAGGATGGTGGTGCCGCGGCGCGCCAGCTCATCGACCCGGCGCACGCACTTCTCCTGGAAGGCGAAGTCACCGACCGCCATAACCTCGTCCATCAGCAGGATCTCGTGATCGAGGTGAGCGGCGATGGCAAATCCCAGCCGCAGCATCATCCCCGACGAGTAGTGCTTGAGCGGTTCGTCAATCCACGCCTGCAGTTCCGCGAACTCGATGATGGCGGGCGCCAGCCGCGCAATCTCGCGGTTACTGTAGCCGAAAAGCGAGGCGTTGAGGTGGATATTGCGCCGTCCCGACAGTTCCGCACAGAACCCGGCCCCGAGTTCGAGCAGCGTTGACAGGCGCCCGTGCACGGTCACGCTCCCGGCCGTCGGGTAGTAGATACCGGCGATCAGCTTCAGCAGCGTGCTCTTCCCCGCCCCGTTGGCACCGATGAATCCGAGCACCTCGCCGCGCGCCGCGGTGAAACTGACATCCGCCAGCGCATCGTAGGAGGCCGGTGCCGGCGCGCGCGCCAGCAGGCGCTGCTTGAGCGAACAGTTCCGTTCCGGGCACAGCGGGAAGCGCTTCCCGAGCCCGCGGACCTCGACCGCGACAGTCATATCGCCTCGGCGATGCGCCCCTGGTAGCGGCGGTAGAACAGCCGACCGGCCAGCAGCGCCAGCAGTGCAAACCCGGCGAGCAGCAGCAGCGTCTGCACGCCCGGCGCCTTGCCGTAGATGAGCACGCGACGGTAGGCGGTGAGCAGCGGCACCAGGGGGTTGAGGTAGTAGAGCGGCAGCAGGTTCGCCGGCACCATGTCGATGGGGTAGAAGACCGGGGTGGCATAGAAACCGATGGCGAGCAGCACGTTGACCAGGTAGCTGACGTCGCGGTAGAACGCCCCGAGCAGCGCGAGGATCGTTCCCGCCCCCAGCAGCAGCAGGAACTGGCAGAGGATGAGCAGCGGCAGCCAGAGGTAGTGCCACGTCGGCGCGATGCCGTCGCACCAGAGCAGGGGGAACAGCACCAGCAGCGAACAGCCGAAGGTGATGGCATGCGACGACAGCGCGGCCAGCGGCACGATAACGCGCGGAAAACTGATCTTGAGAATCAGCGACGGGCTCTCGCGGAACGAGTTGGCCGCCCCGGACAGCGCCGCCTGGACAAACTGCCACGGCAGCAGCCCGGCGAGCAGGAAGAGCGGATAGTGCGCGATGTTCAGCGCAAACCGCCCGATGATGCCGAACACCACCACGAACACCAGCATCATCAGCAGCGGGTTGAGGAACGACCAGGCGAACCCGAGCAGCGTGTTGCGATGATGCAGGTCCTGGTCCTTGCGCACCAGGTTGACAAGCAGGGAGCGGTAGCGCCACAGGCGCCGTAGTCCGGCCGGCATTCGCGATCAGTGGATAAGCGTAACGACCGGGGAGCTGTACTGCGGCGGCGAGGACACTGCCGACGGGTAGGTGATGAACGGTTTCGGCAGCGCGCGCGGCATTGGCTCGTCGTTGAGCGTGAAGCCGACGGGAATGTTGTTCAGGTGGATATCGCCCGTCGTATACAGACCACCGTTGATGGTGAACGGAAAATCGGCGTCCTTGACATTATTGGCATGAAACAGCCCGTTGCACAGCACCGCACCGTTGATGACCGCCGGTCCGCGCAGGTGATTCAGGTGCATTTTCCCGTTGACCATGAACACGGTCTGGTAATTGCCCGGGCTGATGGTGGCGTTGAGCCCGTTGAAATGCAGGTCGCCATCCATATAAAAACACCAGTTGCCGGTGATGATCGGATCGCCGGCGCTGCCGTCAACTGACAGGGACCCGCCCCTGATGTAGAGCGTCCCGCCGTTGGTGTACTGGCTTCCCCATGCCGCCGGCGGAAAGATGCCGCTCAGGGTATAGTCGCCATCCACCACCTTGACCGTGCCCTGATAGAGTTCAGGGCTCACCTCCGGATTGGCGGGAAACGACCACGAAATGTCCGGGCTGGGATAAATACCGCCACCCGCCACATACACCCCGGTCGTATCCACCCCGCTCGCCGCGCTCACCGTGCCGTACACTGAAGCGCTGTCATTGTTGGTGAAATCGAGGTTGCTCGTGTTGGCATGCATGTCGCCGTTGATGATGATCTGGTTGCCCCCGCGCACATTGTTGATCTTGATGGAGCCCCCCGCGTACATCCCGTGAACGAACAGCGGAATGGCGGTGGGATTCTTGATATCAATGGTCCCCACTGAATAAAACGAACGGTGCTCGATGACCGCGCGGGCGATGGCGCTCGCGGTCAGGTCCTCGTCGCGTGACATCGTCCCTGACGCCCACCTGGTGCCCAATTCAACTTCGACAAAGTACTCGATAATCTCCCTGTCCCCTTCCTGCCGGGCGACAAACTTGGGGCTGACGCGGTTGATCGTCAGGTAGCCGCCGAAGTAATCGGCCGCGGCGCTGTTGCCGGCATTGCGCTGCACATACTCGCGCGCGGCATTCGCGGCGTAAGCGTCAACGCTGCTGGCATCCATCTCCGAGAGCACGTGGTAACCGACCGCGTAATTCTGTTCCTGCATCCACGGGCGCAGTTCGCCGGTGCTCTGGATGTAGGAGGCGGCCGAGACGCTCGGCACGTAGCTCGCCGCGTGCAGGGCGGTGTCATCCGCCAGTTTCTGCAGCGCCTGCTCGAGGTTGCTCTTGCGCAGGGAATCCTGCACGAAGAAAAAGAGCATGACCAGCAGGATGATGAAAAAGGCGCTGAGAATCATGAAGTTGCCGCGTTCGCGGCGGCGGTTCAGGCAGCGCATGCCGTCCTCCTCAATGTACCAGCATCACCCGCGGCGAGCTGTACTCGGGCGGGCAGGTAAATTCAACGGGGTAGACGACCCACGGCTCGGGGAGCACGTTTGGGGTCGGCTTGTGGATGATGCTCAGATTCTGTTTCATGTTGTTGAAGTACACATCGTCGCCGGAATAGATGCCGCCGAGAATGGTCAGCGGAGCGTCAGGCGAAGCGTCGTTGTTGATGTGAATGCCGTTCGCCGCATAGATGCTGCCATTGAGCGTCATCGGGGCGGCCGCTTTGAGGTTGTTGAGATGGATATCGCCGCCGACCATGAAGAAAATCTCCGCCGAGGTATCGGCGCTGCTGGCATTCACCCCGAAGTTGTTGAAGTGCACGTCCTCGGTCACCGAGAAGCACCAGTCCCCCTGAATATTGGCATCGTCAGCAGCGTTTCCCGTGCCGTTGAGGTGCAGCGAGCCGCCGCGGCAGTAGAGCGTGCCGCCGGTGATGGTCTCGCCGCTCACCGTGTGAAACAGGTCGTAGTACGGGTCGTCCGGGTCGTTCGGGGGAAATACGCCGTTCATGGAAAAATCCCCGTCGACGATGATAATCGGCTGGGTGAAGTTCTCGTCGTTGACCCCGGTCGGGAAGATCATCGGGGGCATTTCCTGCTTCGGGCTGGAATCACCGGTGAGCACCAGCCCTGACACCGTCATCGAGTCGGTATTCTTGATCTCGACTTTTGTCCCGCCGCTGACGTCGCCGTCGACGATGACGATATTGTCATTCTGGAAGGTGACCACCTGCTCATTGGCATGCACGTCCCCCTCGATGTAGAGTGTTTTCGAACAGGCGGTGAAGGTGACATCAGTCTTGGCATAGACCCCGTTGGCAAAGACCGGGATGACTGTCGGGTTGTCGTAGTCGGGGTTGCTGATGGAATAGAATGACTGGTAGTCGACAATCGCCTTGGCGATGGCGGTGGCCGTCACGTCGCCGCTGCCGGCAAGCAGCGACGATCCCCACTTCGTCGCCAGTTCCACCTCGACGTAGTACTCGATAACCTCCTTGCCGTCCGCCTCCCGCCGCGCCACGACCTTGGGGCTGGCGCGCAGGATGCGCAGGTCGCCGCCGAAGTAGCCGCTGGCCGCGCTGTTCCCCGCGTTGCGCTGCACAAACTCGGTCACTGCCTGCTGCGCGCATGCATCGACATGCTGCGCGTTCTGCAGCGAGAGGACGTACGACCCTTCACCGTACCCCTGGTCGGAATGCCACCCCCTGACCTCGCCCGCCTGCAGGTAGGAGACCGCCTTGAAGCTCGGCACCTGCGCGGCCGCGTAGAGCGCCGTGTCGTCCGCCAGTTTCTGCAGATCCTGCTCGAGGTTGCTCTTGCGCAGCGAATCCTGCACGAAGTACAGGATCAGCCCGAGCAAGATGAGCGAGAAGGCCCCGATGATCATGAAATTGCCCCGCTGCCGTTTCCGCGTGGTCATGGCCGCACCTCCGTCACATCGGATGCAAGCGCGAGGGATGCTTGCGCCACTCGATATCGAACTTGTCTTCCTGCCCGTCGTTATTGCGGTCGTACTTGGCGTACATCCACCATTCTCCGGCGACGGTGGCGGAATCGACGTCATCGTTCCACCCGTCGCCGTCATCGTCCAGGCCGGTCATGTCGACCACCCCGTGATCAACGTGCGAGTAGGGCACCCAGGTGACGCTGGTGTTCAGCGCGTAGAGCGCATGGTCGTACAGGCCGCAGTAGTACTCCTGTTCATACGTGTCGACGAGACCGTCGCGGTCGAGGTCGTTGCGGGTGGTGATACGCGCCTCCTGGACGATGGGGACCGACAGCGTCTGCGCATGGCCGATGAAAGGGATGGAGAACCCGATGGTGTAATCGAGCGACAGGCGGATATGGTAGCCCTCGGCGCGGTACATGTAGGCGGCATCCTCCGTGGCGCGCGGGGTGAAATACTCGTAGTCCCTGGGATAGGGGGCGACTATGGAATAGTCGACACATTCCCGGTTGTGCACCTCGATACCGTTGATGCGGATGCCGTGCTGCACGTAACCGGTAATCAGCAGTTCCTGCATCTTGCCGACCAGGACCTCGCGGATGATGTCGTCCTGCGCCCCGTTGGCTGCCGCCCACGTCGCCTGGTGCACCGCGTTGGTCAGCACGGAATTGTTGTAGTACATCACGGTCAGTTCGAAAATGGCCAGCACGAGGGCCACAAGGATGATGATCATGAAGGCCAGTTCAACCATCGCCTGCCCGCGCTGGGCTCGCCGGGCGCGGACCGGGCCGCGGTCAGTGGACGGACGGGTCGTGTGGCGCATAGTCGTACACGTCCTGCCAGCCGTCATTGTCGACGTCGTATTTGAGCGAGACGCGGATCTCCGCGTCGCAATCGCTGTTCTGCGGCACCTGCTGCGGGAAGATCTGGTTGGGGAAGACAGCGGAGTTATACCAGAGCGGCACGTGGAACCTGTTGTCAGTAATCCGCCGCGTCGCCACCCACTGTGTGTCAGCCATATGCGGGGCGCCGCTCCAGGTGTAGGTCCAGAGCCAGACCTCGCCGGTGGCCGCGGTGCGCACAATGGCACCGGTATCGTACGCGTCGAGGATGCCGTCACCATCATCATCCTGGTCGTAGACCCAGTCGGTATCGCCGTCGATGGCCCCGTCATTGTCGTGGTCGTCAGCCCACTGTCCCTCGTAGGTGTCATCGCGCCCGTCGCGGTCCTCGTCATTGCCGCGCACGATGTACATCTCGTGGATGAGCGGGGTGGTGGCGACGATCTCCCCGAACAGGCCGAGCGAGATGCCGAAGGTGTAATCCATCGAGATGCGCGCCTTGTGCCCGTCGACGAATTCCCCCCAGGTGTTCTCCGTGTCGGGCACCGGGTTGCGCTGCCGCACCAGCGAGTACTGCACGTTGCGGATGGCGAACTGGAAGAGCGGCAGCGGCAGGAGCTTATTGCTCAGTTGCGACTGCAGCGTCACCTGCACCGCCGTGTCGCCGTAGCCGACCTTGCGCATCCCCCCGCCCCAGTTGGTCACCTCGGGGATATCCCGCATCTGCCCGATGGCGAACTGGCGCGACGCCTCGTAGCCGGCGCGCTGCAGGATGTTGTAGTTGTAGCCCCAGAGGATGATGGAAAGGCAGGCGAAGATAAAGAAGAAAAACACCACGAACATCATCGCAAACTCGACCATCGACTGCCCGCGCTGGCTGCGATATGCGTGCATGGCGCCTCCTCCTGCCTCTTTCAGTAGCAAGGCGTATGCCAGTATGCTACACTATGGGTGGCCGGCAGGCAAGTTGCGCGGGATGCCATTTTCGCACTATCGCCATGCCGGGTGGAGCGTTATGCCAACTATTGCCTCGCGGTTCGATCTGTTCCTTCGGCGTTGCGGGCGGCATTTTCCTGCCACCGGCACCGGCGGGCACAGCGCCTGGCTGATGCAGATGCACCTGCTGGTACTCCTCGTGCTTACCGGCATCGTGGTCATTCTCCTTGCCGGGCAGGGACGCCACTACCCGCTCTACGCCTCGTCCCTGGTCGTCGCGCTCGCGCTCTTCTTCAATCTCGTCTGTTTCGCCCTGCTGCGCCGCTGCCCGCACTGGACCCGCGCCCTGCTGCACGCGATCATCGCCTGCGACATCGTCGTCATCACCGTCTTCGTCCACTTCACCGGCGGGCTTATCTCGCTCTTCAGCATGGCCTACTTCATCATCATCATCGGCAGTTACATCTTCATTTCGCTCAATACAGGATTTGTCACCGCGCTGGGCGCCTTTGTTGCCTTCGCGGTTCTCGTCCTGCTCGAGTACTACGGGGTGGTCTCGAGCCATGCGCTGTACGATATCACCCGCCGCCTCCCCGACGACCATCTCTACGTCTATACCACCGTCTACCTCAGCGGTCTGCTCTTCTATGCCGTCGCGCTCATCGGCGGGCAGGTGCAGCGCTACCTCGCCGCGACCCAAACCGCGCTGGCACAACTGGAAAAGATGCGCGCGCTCGGTCAGCTTGCGGCAGGGGTAGCCCACGAGGTCAACAACCCGCTGGGCAATATCAGCGCCTTCCTCGACAGCCGCGAAACCACCGGCACCCCGCTCGCCACGGAGGATTTCGCGCTGCTGCGCGGCGAACTGCGGCGCGCGGGAGACACGCTCGGCAAGCTGCTGACCGGCGCCCGCCCGGCCGCCGCACCGGCGACGCCGGCGCCGGTCGCCGCGGTCATCACCGAGGCGGGCATCCTGCTCGACGCCTCCTGCCGCCGGGCCGGGGTGACGCTCTCCCTCGACCTGCCAACCGACCTGCCGGCCACCCCGGCGGGTGCCGCCGAACTCAAGGAATGCCTCGTCAACCTCGTGCTCAACGCCGTCGATGCGGTGCAGGCGTCGCCGGTACGCACGGTGACCGTCAGCGCCGCGCGACGGGGTGACCTGGTGCACCTCAGCGTGCATGATACCGGGCCAGGCATCGCCCCTGAGCACCTGCCGCACCTGTGCGAGCCCTTCTACACCACCAAGCCAGCCGGCAAGGGGACGGGGCTCGGCCTCTTTCGCGTCTACAGCGTGGTCACCGCTGCCGGCGGCCGCCTCGACATCGCCAGCGCTCCGGGACACGGCACCACCTTCACCCTCATCCTTCCCGCGGTGGCCGCCTGATGGCCCGCCTGCTCCTCGCCGAGGATGAGACCATCCTGCGCGAGTCGCTCGCCACCATGCTGCACGCGTGGGGGCACGAGGTCACGGCGGTAGCCGACGGAAGCGCCGCGCTCGCCGCCCTGCGTGACAGCACGTTCGATCTGGTGCTCACCGACCTGATGATGCCGCAGGCGGACGGGCGCGCGGTACTCGCCGCCCTGCGCGCGCTGCCTGACCCGCCCGAGGCGATTGTCATCTCCGCCTATACCGACCTGGCCGGGGCGCTCGGCGACGTGCGTGCGGGGCATGCCACCTACCTGCGCAAGCCGGTGGAACGCGACGAACTGCAGCTCACCGTCGAACGGCTGCTGCTGCAGCGGCAGGAGCGGCAGGAGTTGCGCGCGCTGCGCGCGGTCGCCGCCCCGGGCGGCATCGTCGGGCAGAATCCCGCGCTGCGCCGGCTGCTCGACACCGTCGCACACATCGCCGACAGTCCGTCGACGGTGCTCATCGTCGGGGAGAGCGGCACCGGCAAGGAGCTGGTCGCGCGCGCGCTGCACGCGCAGAGCGCACGCCGCGACCATCGTTTCGTTGCCATCGACTGCGGTGCGCTCCCCGAGACGCTGCTCGAAAGCGAACTGTTCGGCTACGAAAAGGGGGCGTTCACCGGCGCGGTGCGGCAGAAACCGGGGCTCTTCGAGGTCGCCGAGGGGGGGACGCTGTTTCTCGACGAGATCGGCGAGGCGTCACCCGCCATCCAGGTCAAACTGCTGCGCGCGCTGCAGGACCGCGTCATCCGCCGCCTCGGCGGCACCGACGACATCCCCTGCGCCGTGCGCGTCGTCTGCGCCACCAATGCCGACCTCGCGCAGCGCGCCGCCGCCGGCACCTTTCGCAGCGACCTGCTCTACCGCATCCGCGTCATCACCCTGCAACTGCCGCCGCTGCGCGCGCGACCCGAGGATATCCCGCTGCTCATGCAGCATTTCCTCGCCAAGTACAACGCGCTGCTGCAGCGCCGCGTCACCGGGTTGGCCGACGACGCCCGCCGCGTCCTTGGCACCTATCACTGGCCCGGCAACGTGCGTGAACTGGAGAATGCCGTCGAACGCGCGGTCAACCTCGCCCGCGGCGAACAGATCACCGCCGACGACCTGCCGCCCACCGTGCACACGGAAGGCAGTGCGCTCACCCTGCCCGCGACCAGGAAGTATCGTGCCGCCAAGGCCGAGGTCATCGAACGTTTCGAGCGGCAGTACTTCACCGCCCTCCTGCAGCAGACGGGCGGCACTATCGCCCAGGCGGCAGCCGCGGCCGGCATGCATCGCAAGAACCTCTATGAAAAACTGCACCGGCTCGGCATCCCGGTTTCCCTGCCTGACAAATGACGTACACCAGCACGCTATGCAGCATTTTTACCACACTGCTTATCTCTGTATTGCAGACTTTTATGTGTTTCCTTGAATTCTGTGGTTGAATTACCGCGCACTGACTCAACGGTGGTGCGTGGTGTCAGCACGCTGCTGTTCGTCCTGCTCTTTCTGCTCGCCTGTTTCACGTACCCGCGCCTCGCACTGGCTACCGGCGACCTGCTGCACCTGACCCCGCTGCTGCAGCGCACGCTGCTGCAGCTGGGGGGAGCGCTGGCCCTCAGCGGACTGCTGCTGGCGGGGTATGAATACGGGCGCTTTCGCGGCGGGGCGCGGGGTGCACCTGCCGGGGCGCGGCTGCTCGCGCTGCTGCTGCTGGTCGCGCTCTTAGCCCTCACCAACACCACGCTGAGCGCGGATGACTTGCGCAGTTTCGTGCTCCGCTGCGGCTTGTTCGTCTATGTCGCGCAGGCGCTGCTGCTGCGTCCCGCCACGCTCATCCCCCCGCGCCCGCTCGGGTGGGCACTGGCCGCGTATGCCGCGGCGCTGACCGTTGCCTGCACGGCTGCCGCGCATCTTCCCGTCGCGCTGCGCTGGACGCTCGACCAGGTCCTGCTGCTGCTCTTCTTTCTCGCACTGCGCGGCAGCGCACCCGACCCCGGGGCACTGCGCCGCTACCTGCGCGGTGTCCTGCTGCTCGGCCTGACCGTGGCCGCGCTGCACGGGCTGCTGCAGGCGGGCGGACACGACTGGTTCGCGTGGGAAGGCACACTCCCCGTCGCCGGCGCACAGCGCGTGGTCACGCAGGCAACCGGCATCTTCGGCAACCCGAACTTTTTCGGCATCCTGATGCTGGTCGCCATGCTGCTCGCGGGGGGCACCGCCGCCGACCGCGCGCTGACGTCCCGCCTGCGCTTTACTGCCGCGCTCGCGGCCGTTCCCGCCGCCTGCGGCCTGCTTCTTTCCTATTCGCGCAGCGCCTGGGTTATCGCCGCCGCGACCGCGTGTATCGCCCTCTGGAGTGCGCGAAAGCAGCTGACGCCGCGCCGCCTGCTGCTTGCCGTCGCCGCGCTGCTGCTGCTGCTCGCCCCGGTGCTCTTCGCCCACCACGACCTGATTGCCCGGCGACTGCAGTCGCTCACCGGGGGCGGCCGCTCGCTGGCCGCGCGCCTGCTGCTCTACGAGAGCGCGCTGCGCCTCACGCTGCAGCGCCCGCTGACCGGCTGGGGGCCCGACCATTTCCAGTTCGTCTTCGACCGTGCCATCGACCCGGCCTTCTTCCGTTTCTATCCGCCCTCGGTCAATTTCCTGCAGCATACGCATAACGAGTTCCTGCAGGTGCTCGCGGAAACGGGGGTGCCCGGACTGGCCGCCTGGCTGCTGCTGCTGGCCGCCGCGTTCCACGCCGCACGCGGCGGCGGCGCCTGCACCGCGGCCGCCAGTGCGCTCCTCGCCGCGGAACTTTTCAGTTTCAATTTCCGCTTTCTGCTCTTCCCCTTCCTCTGCTGGCTGCTGCTCGCGCTGGGTGCCGCCCGCCCCACCGCACCGCCGCCCCCCGCCGCCCCCCGGCTGCGCCGCCTGCTCCCGCTCCTGCTGTTCGTCGCCGCACTGCTCTGGTTCAGTCAGCCCTACTTTGCCAGCGGCTATGCGCGGCTCGGGGCGCTCTACCCGCGCGACGGGTTTGCCGGCTACTCCCTGCCGCGCGTCTTCTACCTGCACGCGCTCGCCTACGATGACGCCTGCCTGCGCGCGCATCTGGAACTGGCGGAACTCTACTGGTCAGCCGGCGAGTACGCTGACAGCCGGATCCACCTGCAGGAACTGCAGCGCTATTCCCGCACCTACGGCAACAGCGACCGCCGCCTGGCCGAGGTCTGCCGGCTGCTGGGCGATACCGCCGCCGCCGCACACCACCGCCAGCGCGCCGCTGTGCTGGAACCGTATCAGTAAAATCAGGTTTCTTCTTTCCTCAGCTTCTACAGCAGGGAAAACTTGGCAGGTTGTTGAATACCTGCTCACGGAAAGTGTTTTCTGCCGGTCATGCCCGAGGTTGGTAATCGGGCATCCAGCAGTTTCCCGTCGCGCGTGCTGGATTCTTCCCCGCATTGTGCAATCGGGAATCCAGTATCAGCGACGGGAACGACTGGATTCCCGCTTTCGCGGGGATGACGGCAACGCCAATCCCGGCGTGACAATGGTGTTTTTCAACATCCTGTTAGCGACGCCAGTTGCTGGCGGGGTTGATGAGCTTGGCCTGCAGGACGCTGATGCGCTGTTCCAGTTGCGCCAGTTTGCTGTCGAGCGCGGTCACGCGGCTGCGGAGCGCCGTCACCTGCGCCAGTTGCGCGGTGCTGCCGCCGGTACCGGCAACTGCCGCGAGCTGCTGCTGCAGGTTCTGCAGTTCGCCGCGCAGCGCGGCGAATTCCTGTGCCGCCGACGCGGCCGCCTGCCGCTGCGCTTCCAGCGTCGCCGCGCCCGCCTCGAGGTCGTTCACCTGCTGCAGTTTGCCGAGGTGGGCATCGAGCTGCTGTTCATACAGCGGCAGGCGGGCCACGAGAAAATCGTAATCGCGACCCCAGGCCGCGCGCTCCGCCGCGGCGGAATCGCTCTCCGGCGTTGCCGCCACTGGCGCCGGTTCAACCGGTACCGGTGCCGCAGCCACCGGGCGGGGCGTGTCAACGGGCGGGGGAAGATTGCGCACATCAGGGGGGCGCGGCGTCTCTGCCGGCGCGTCACCCAGCGTCGTCTCGCCGCCGCATCCGGCGCAGAACATCAAGCCGAGGGCGACCGTTGCCACCCGCATCCACCGGTTCATGCGGGCATCATACCTTCGCGGCAGGCGCGGGGCAAGCAGCCGTCAGCTGTATTGCGCTGCTACCGGCGCCGTGCTACCATGCGCGCATGGACCGCCTGCGCCCGCTGCTTACCGTCATCGAGGAGATCGCCCGCGGCGTCTACACCGACCGCATCCAGGCCTATACCGGCGACGACCAGCCGGAGGAGTTGCGCCGCCTCGCCGAAGCCATCGGCATGATGATGGTGAAGATCGAGGCGCGCGAGGAACACAGCCGGCAGTTGATCGAGCAGCTGCAGCAGGCCAATTGTGCGCTGCAGTGCGCCACGCTCGACACCGTGGTCGCCATCGCCGGCGCGCTCAACGCACGCGACACCTACAGCGCGGGTCATGGCAGCCGCGTGGCGCAGTATGCCGAACGGCTGGCGCGGCGGCTCGGGCTGCCGCCGGCGGAAATCGAGGAGTTGCGGCTGGCCGGGCTGCTGCACGACATCGGCAAGATCGGCTTTTCCGACCGGGTTTTCTCCAACGAGGACGCGACCATCAGCCCGTCGCTGCGCGAGGAGATCGCCCGGCATCCCGACATCGCCATGGACATCCTCGGGCATCTTTCCTGCCTCGGGCGCGTGCTCGAGTACATTCACCTGCACCATGAACGTCTCGACGGGAGCGGCTACCCGCACCGCAAGCGCGACACGGAAATCCCGCGCGGGGCGCGCATCATCGCCGTCGCCGACTGCTTCGACGCCATCACCACCTCGCGCCCTTATCAGCAGCGCCAGTCGCCGGCGCAGGCCTTCGCCATCCTGCGCCGCATCGCCGGCACGCACCTCGACGCCGACCTGGTCGAGCTGCTGATCGCCGACATCGGCGAGTTCGGCCTGGCCGACGCCGTGCTGCCCGCTTCCGCCCCCGCCTGATCATGCTGACCGCGCCGCGCGCCGCCGCGCTGGTGGCTGTTGTCGCGCTGCTCGTGCGCCTGGGCTACCTCTGGTCGCTGCCGGCACACCCGTTTTTCCACACGCCGCACTCGGACCACTTTCTCTATCTGCGCTGGGCCGGGCTGCTCGCCGCAGGCCGTCCCGTGCCCGCCGATGTAAGCATCCAGCAGCCCGCCTACGCGTATCTGCTCGCGCCCTTCGTCCGCTGCGCCCCCACCCCGGCCGCCGCCGCGCGCCTCGCCCACGTGCTCGAGCCCTTCGCCCACTGCGCTCCCACCACCCGGGCCACCGTCGCGCGCCGTGCGCACCTGCTCACCGGCTGCCTGAACGCGGCGCTGCTGACGCTGCTGGCGGCACGCGCACTGCCGCTGCGCGCCGCGCTCGCCGCGGGCCTGCTCTACGCTGCCGCACAGCCCGTTGTCTTTGCCGACCTGACCTGGAGCAAGGAACAGCTCGCCGTCACCTGCTGGCTCGCCGTTTTCCTGCTCTGGCCGGCGCGCGGCTGGCGCGTCATCGCGGTGCTCTGTCTCGCCGCACTCGCCGCCGGACTGCGCGAACTGTTCCTCGTGCCGGTGCTGCTTGCCGCCGCCGCGCTGCTCCCGCGACGTCAGATATTCGCCGCCGGCGCGCTCGCGCTCATGCTGCTGTGGGGCTGGAGCACGCTGCACACCGCCGTACGCGGCGGCGTGTCGCCGCAGGGCGTCGCGCAGCCGCTCTACGTCGGGGTCTGGCCGGGCGCCGGCATCATCTATACTACGCCCCCGTTTGTCAGGCCGGGCCGCATCTATGAAGCGCATGACTGGCGTGCGGAAACG
>CAZWUZ010000046.1:0-16393 GCA_964637655.1 uncultured bacterium
GGAAACGGAACGCCGGCTGGGGTCGGGGGTGAGCGCCGCAACGGAAAACCGCTACTGGCTGCAGCAGGCACTCAACGAAGCCACGCGGGCGCCGGGGCACATCGCGCGTCTCGTCGCGCTGCGCGTCGCCGCGGGACTCTGGGGCGGCCCGCTGGAGGACAATTATCCCTACGCGCTCTACGCGCAGCGTTCGCTGCTGCGCTGGCTGGTGCCGCACTGGCTGCTCGTCACGCTCGGGCTCGGGGGGCTGCTGCTCTGGTGGCGGGGAGGGGAAACGTCGCGCGCCCGCGCGCTCTGCACCGCCGTCGTGCTCGGCACACTGCTGGCCCCCGCCCCCTTCTACGTGCTCGAGCGGCTGCGCCTGCCGCTCTGGCCGGCACTGGCGGTGGCCGCGGTCGCCGGCCTCATGGCCGCGGTGCGCCTGCCGCGCCGCTGGCTGCTGCTCTACGCCCTCGCCGCGTTCATCACGCTCAACCCGTGGCTGACTGCGCGCCTCGCTCCCGTCGTGGCGGAGAGTATTTGTATCGGTTTGCAGGTTATCGCAGGGTACTGACGTTCACGGCTTTTCCTGCCCCATGCCGGTACGCGCCGCCAGCTTGTCGATACGGGTGAAGATGCCGCGCAGGATGCGCACCCACGGCTGCGTCAGTTCGCGCGCCCCGAAGATCTGCCGCAGTTCGCCGACAATTTCCGGGTTGCTCTCCCGCACGTAGCCGAGTTTCCACAGCGCGCGTTCCATGTGCTGCAGCATCTGCTCGATCTCCGGCTGCGGCGCGGGCGGGAGGCGGGTATCCACCAGGTATTCAGGGATCTGCGCCGAAGCGGTAAACAGTTCGTACGAGAGCAGCAGCACCGCCTGCGCCAGGTTGAGCGAACCCATCTCGTCGGCGGTGGGGATGGCGATCAGTTCCTGCGCGAGCGCCACCTCGTCGTTGCTGAGCCCGTCCGCTTCGCAGCCGAAGAGCAGCGCCACGCGCCCGCGCGCGGTCGCCTCCCATACCTTCGCCGCGCCGCCGCGGGCGGAAAGGAACGCGTAGCGGTGTTTGCGCTTGCGGCGGGTGACGGCGAAAACACGCACGCAGTCGGCCAGCGCCCCGGGGACGGTGTCGTGGAAGGCAAGACGGTCCAGTTTGTGTTTCGCGGAGACGGCGAGCGCGCCGGCCTGTTCGCGGTCGAAGGGCTCCGTCATGGCGGCAACCCGCAGGTCGGCAAACCCGAAGTTGGTCAGCGCGCGCAGCGCGGCGCCGATGTTCCCGGAATGCGCGGGACGGGCGAGGACAAAGGCGATGCGCCCCGCTGCCGCCGCCGGCAGGTGCCCGTCGAGCACGGGCACACCCGGGGCAGATTCCACCGTGCTCACGGCCGGCTACGCCGGCGGGGCGCCGGCGCTGCCGTCGAAAGCGGCCGCCAGGTCGAGGAAGTTGTCGAGCGACTTGACCTGCGTGCGCAGGGTGGCGAGCACGCGCTCGTCCTTCCCCTTGCCTTCGAGGTTGCGCAGCGTACGCTTCAGCCGCCCGCGCCGCAGTCCGAGCTTCTCGCGGATTTCCTGCACCAGCGCCGGGTCGAGCACGTTGCCCGACGCCTCCTCGAAGGCGCCGATATCGTCGAGCAGTTCCTTCGCCTGCAGCTTGAGCAGTTCGTCCTCGTTTTCCTGGATGAAGTACTTCATCGCCGCGATGGTGTCCTGCTTGAGGGTGGCAAGGCGGCGGCGCAGCAGCGGGCGGTTGTCGACCCCGACCACCACCTCGCGCTCCTCCCCCTCGCCGAGGATGCGCTTCACCCGTTCGAGCATGTCGGGGATGTCGACCGGCTTGGTGATGTAATGCGACACGCCAAGCACCGCGGCCTGGCGCACCATGTCCGCCATGTTGAAGGCGGTGCTCATGATCACCGGGGTGGCGCGGTCGGTGGCGCGAATGCGCTGCAGGACCTGGATGCCCGTCATATCGGGGAGTTTGATATCGAGGATGATGAGTTCCGGATGCCATGACTCGTAGAACTGCAGCGCCTCCTGCCCGTACTTGGCGAAGCGCAGGTCGTAGCCGAGCTCGGCGAACGCCTGCTTGTACATCAGTTGCACGTACTCGACATCGTCGACCACCAGCACGCGCCGCCGCTTCTTCTCCTTCTTCGCCGGTTTCGCTTCGTCTGCCATCATGCACCCTCCGCCCGCGGCAATTGTACCGTAAAGGTGGTGCCCTTATCAACCGCGCTGCTCACCGTGATCAGTCCACCATGCGCCTCGATAACCTTGTGCGCGATGGCCAGCCCGAGCCCCGTCCCCGACGCCTTGGTCGAGCGAAAGGGGGTGAAGAGCAGCGGGATCTCCTCCGCCGGGATGCCGCAACCGCGGTCGGCAACATGCACCTCGACGCGGCCGGGGTCGGCAGGATCGACGCCGTAGCTGACGGTGATGCCCCCCTCCCGCCCGGCCATGGCATCCCCCGCGTTGCGCAGCAGGTTGAGCCAGACCCCGGTCAGCTTCTTCTCGTCACCCATGACCGTCAGCGCGGTATCGCCGTCGACAAGGTCGACCGGCATCTGGTAGGTGTCGTCCTCGCAGAAGAGGTTGAGCACGCGGTCGAGCAGCGCGTGCACGTTGAGCGGCTGCAGGGTCAGCGTCTCCTTGCGCGCGAAATCGAGCATCCCCTGCACAAGGTCGTTGAGCCGGTCCACCTCCTGCACGATGATGCCGCTGTTGCCGGCGATCACCTCGTCATCGGGCGCCTTGCGGTGGATGAGCTGGGCGAAGCCGCGGATGAGGTTGAGCGGATTGCGGATCTCGTGGGCGATGCCCGCCGCCAGCTGCCCGAGCGCCGCCAACCGCTCCGCCTGCTTGAGATGCGTGGCCAGTTCCCGCTCGCGCGTGACGTCGGCGATGACGATAAGCACGCCGCCGTCGGCGCCCGCCGCCCCCGCCAGCGGCGCCGGCGCCACCGTTACGATGCGGCGGTCGCTGCCGACCGTCACGGTATACTCGGCCGGCGCCGCCGGTTCGCCGCGCAGCGCCGCCGCCAGCAGCGCGGGAAACTCCGTCCCCGCGAACAGCGCGCAGAGGTTGTCCTTCGGCTCGCCCATGAGCATGATGGCGTCGGTGGCGAAGATGTCGCCGAAAGCGCGGTTGGCGAAACTGACCGTGCCGCCGGCCGCGACCGCGACGATGCCGTTGTGCGTCCCCTGCAGGATCCCCTCGTTGAGCGCCACCACCTGCTCGAGTTCACGGTAGAGACGCGCGTTGCTGATGGCCACCCCGGCCTGCGCCGCCAGCTGCTCGAGCAGTTCGAGCGAACCGCGGTGGAACGGCTCGTTGTCCTGCGGGTTGCTGATGTTGAGCACGCCGAGCACCGCCCCGTTGCTGTTGCGGATGGGCACGCTGATGAACGACTTGTTGCGGTAGCGGTCGTAGTCGTTGGGGCGGGCGAAGGCCTCGTCCTCCTCGATGTCGGGCACCAGCGCGGGGCGGTTGAGTTTCGCCACCTGCCCGGCGATCCCTTCGCCGAGGGGCGTGGTCGCCGCCTCAAGCGCCGCGTCGGGCATGCCCACCGCGCCGCGCACGCGCAGCGCCTGCCCTTCGAGCAGCATCACCGAGCAGCGCGTCACCTTCATCGCCCGGGCGATGGCATCGACCAGCTTGGCGAGCACATCGTCGAGCAGCAGCGTCGAGGTGATCAGCGCGTTCACCTCGTGGATCAGCTTCATGTTCTGGTACTGCCGCCGCGCGGCGAGCAGCAACTTGGCCTTGTTGATGGCGATCCCCGCCGCCGTGGCGAGCCGCTCGAGGATCTCGATATCGTCCGCGGTATAACGCGCCCCGTCGAGCTTGTTGAGCACCTCGAGTACGCCGATGAGTTCGTCGCGCACCATCACGGGAACACAAAGCATGCCGCGGCTGACAAACCCCGTCTTGTCGTCAAACTGCGTCGTGCGGTGCGGGTTCTCCTCGCCGGCGTTGACCAGCAGCCGCTGCCCGGTTCTGGCCACCATGCCGGCGATCCCCTCGCCAACCGGCACCCGCATCTCCTTGAGCGGGCTGCTCTTGTCCCCCTGCGCGATCTTGAAGTAGAGGAACTGTTTCTGCGGATCGAGCAGCATGAGCGAGCCCGCCTCGCACCCGGTCAGTGTCCCCGCCGCGTCGGTAATGACATCGAGAATGGTCTCGATCTCCGTCGCCGCGTTGATGCGCGTGTAGATTTTTTCCAGGTCGGCAAGTTTGCGCAGCATCTGCCGTGCCGCCGCCAGGTCACGCTCCAGCCGCTCCGTTGCGTTCATGCACGCCTCCGTGTCGCCAGTACATGCCAGCCGCGCGCGTCCCCTGCGCCGCCGATCAGCTGTTCGGTTGTCCAGCCCTTGTCCTGCACCAGCGCTGCCGCCAGCGGCACCGCGGCGGGGAGCAGCACCGCCTCGGCCCCGTACGCGTTCAGCAGCGCCTTGTCGCCGCCCAGCAGTCGCCCGTAATCCTCCAGCAGGCGGGCGCTGAAGACCTCGGTACGCCCGTCGACGAAGGTGCGGAAATACGGATACGACTCGAAGATGAGCATGCCGCCCCATTCGTAGGGAACCAGCAGGCGCGTCCCTGCCGGCAGCCGCTGCTGTGCCTGCTCCAGCGCGTACGCCACCTGCGCCCGCTTTTGCGCGAAGGGCTGCCGCGCGGGCAGCGCCGATTGCCAGGCGGCGCCGGCAGCGAGCAGCAGCAGGATGAGCGCCGGCACCCGCCAGCGCAGCGGCAGCACAGGCAGGCGCCGCGCGCGTGCGGCCGGCGCCGGTGCCGGCGTACCCGCACGGCGCAGCAGTTCCCCGAGCAGCGCTACTGCCAGCACCGCGGCCGGCGCCGCCATGCGCCGGCTCTGCATGGTCCAAAGCGCAAAGAACGCCCAGAGCAGCAGCAGGCGCCAGGGTAGCGCACCGCGGGTACGCGCCGCCACACCGGCCGTCAGTGCCATCAGCAGCAGGAACGCCAGTCCGGGCGGGGTCAGCGCCACGTCGCGGAACGGGCCCCACTCCGCGACAAAGGCGGGCTTGTCTTCCGCCAGCAGCGACAGCGGCCAGCCCCACAGGTGCGCGCCCGCCGGCGTGATGAGCGTCGTCAGCGCCAGCAGCAGCAGCGCCAGCAGTTCCCGCCGCCGGGCGGCGCGCGACCACGGGCGCAGCAGCGCCCACGCCGCCAGCCCGATAAAGACCGAGGCGTGCAGGTTGGCCCAGAACAGGAAGCCCGCCACCAGCGCCACCAGCAGGCGCGGCGTCAGCGGCCGCGCGGCGGCGCGCACGACCAGCAGCAGGCCGAGGATAAAGATCAGGTGGGGGCGCACTACCCAGAGCGGTGCCGCGGCGAGCAGGGCGAGCGCGACCAGCGCGCACCACCCCACGCCGCGCTGCGCCACCGGTGCCGCCGTGAACAGCAGCGCGGTGATACCGCCGCCCAGCAGCAGCAGCAGCGCCTGCAGCCCGGGGAGGTTGCCCTGTTGCCAGACCTTCCAGACCAGCACCGACCAGAGCCATTCATGCGGCGTCCACGGGGTGCCGGTCGCGGTCCACGAGAAACAATCGCGAGCGGGCACTCCCTGCACACTGAAGGCACGTCCCATCCCCAGGTGCAGTGCGAGGTCCGTGTCAGCGAGCGTGCCGCCGAACGCGAGCAGGACGAGCGCCAGCCCGGCCAGCCGGAGCCAGAGCGGCGGCAGGTTCATCACCCTACCGCGCTCTGCGGTGGCGCGCTGCCGTCGCTTGCGCCGGCAGGAGCGCGGTGCACGGTTGCTGATGCCGCGCGCAGGGCGCGACTGCGGCAGCACCGTATGCAGATGGTACAACGACAGCAGGAGCGCGTACAAAACCGCCGGCAACCCCGTGACGGGGCGCCGGCGGTCGGGAGAGCGTCATGCCACCGTGGACTACGTGTTCAGGTACGCGCGCAGCAGGCGCGAGCGGTTAGGATGTTTCAGCTTGCGCAGCGCCTTCCCCTCGATCTGGCGGATACGTTCCCGCGTGACATTGAACATCGCGCCGACCTCCTCAAGGGTGCGTTCATAACCGTCCTCCAGCCCGAAGCGGTACTTGATGACCTCCTCCTCGCGCGGGTCGAGCGTCTTGAGCACGTCGGCCAGCTGCTCGCGCAGCAGGTTGTTGGTCGTCGAACTGGCCGGCGAGGTGACCGCAGTGTCCTCGATGAAATCGACGAGATGCGACTCCTCCTCCTCGCCGATGGGGGTCTCCAGCGAGATCGGCTCCTCGGCGATCTTCATGATCCCCTGCACCTTGGTCGTCGACCACTTGAGCTTTTTGGCGATTTCCCCGGCGTTCGGCTCGCGGTCGTACTTCTGGATCAGCTGGCGCGACTCCTTGACCACCTTGTTGATCTGTTCGACCATGTGCACCGGGATGCGGATGGTGCGCGACTGGTCGGCGATGGCGCGGGTGATCGCCTGGCGCACCCACCAGGTGGCGTAGGTGGAGAACTTGTAGCCGCGGTAGTGCTCGAACTTGTCCACCGCCTTCATCAGTCCCATGTTCCCCTCCTGGATAAGGTCGAGGAACGACAGGCCGCGGTTGACATACTTCTTGGCGATGGAGACGACAAGGCGCAGGTTCGACTGCGCCAGTTCGCTCTTCGCCGCGTAGAGGTGGTCGTAGGCGGCGGTCAGCTGGCGCCGCGTCTCAGCCATCCGCTCGGGGGTCATCAGGCAGAGGTCGCACATCACCGGCCAGACCGGCTTCTTCGCCACGTGGCGGTCGCCATGCAGTTCGCGGTCGAGTTTCTGCCAGCGCGTCTTCCATTCCTGCAGCGCGGCATAGCCGACACGGAAGCGCTTTTTGCACTGCGTGTCGAGTTGCTCCGTCGCCGTCGCCAGCTCGAGCTTGCACTTGGCCAGTTTTTCGACCGGCAGGCGCAGGGTCTGCGCCAGCGCCTCGAGCTGCGCCGCGTCAGCCGTCGCCACCCGCGTGCGGTACTCGCCGAGGTTCGCCGGCAGCGTCGTCACGCGACGGCGGCTGCACTTGACCCAGAGCGCGGCATGTTCCTGCTCGAGGTCACGCAGCAGGTGCAGGAACTGCGGCGGCGTGCACTTCGTGAAATCGGCGAACTGCCGGCGCAGTTTGAGGTACTCTTCCGCCGTCCTGGCCATCTTGTCGAACCGCTTGGCCATAATCGAGATCAGCTTGCGGTTGCAGGTGGTCGCGAGGATCAGGTCGGCAATCTTCGACTCGATCTGCGCCATGTGCAGCGCCAGTTTGCCCGTCCTGGCCTGCCCCGCCCCCGCCAGTGCGCGATGGTCGCGCACCAGGTTGCGCCGCTGGTTCTCCAGCGACGTCACCGTCGAGCGGATGCGCGCATGCCAGGCGCGCACATCCTTCTCCGTCAGGCGTTCGGTCTTGCGCACGTCGACCAGGCGCTTGAGATTGACCCGGCTGGCGAGCACCAGCCGCCCCATGCGGATGTACTCGAATGCCACCCACCCGGTGGAGAAAAGCAGGCGGTTGTACGCCGTCTCCGCGTCGCGGATTTTCTTCGCCAGTTCCGCCTCGTGCTCACTGTCGAGCAGGTCGATGCCGCCGACCTCGTTGAGGTACATCTTGACCGCGTCCTCGGTATGCGGCCGCACCGCGGGAACGGGCTTCGCCTCCGCCGCCGGTTTCGCCGGCGCGGCCGGGGCGGCGGTCGCCGCCGCCGGTTCCTTCACCGCTTTCAGGCGCGGCGCCTCGACCGTACCGCGTACCCGCGCCGTCCCCCCCGTCTCCCCCGCCTCGTCGATAACCTTGATGGCAAGGTGTTCGAGCAGCGAGAAGACGTCGGCGATGGTATCCGGGTTGTTCATCTCCTCGGGCAGCCGGTTGTTGATGTCGTCGTAGGTCAGATAGCCCTGCTGCCGCCCGAAGTCCGCAAGTTTTCGCACCTGCGCGTCGTCGCGCAGCGCCGCCAGCACCGGGCTGAGCGTAACCGGTTTCTCCGGGGCGGCCTTGCTGCCGGACACCGGTTTCCGCGCCGCCGCGGCCGGTTTCGCCGCCACGTGTTTTTTCGCCACCGGCTGCTTCGCCACCGGCTGCTTCGCTACCGGTTTCTTCGCCACCGGTTTCTTCGCTACCGGTTTCTTCGCTACCGGCTTCTTCGCTACCGGCTTCTTTTTTGCCGCCGGTCGCGACGCTGCCGCTTTTTTCTTTTTCGCCGCCGGCGGCTTCTTCGCTGCCGGGCGTTTTTTCTGCGGACGTGCTGTGGCTTTGCTCATTGACTGTCCTCCGTCTCTATGATTTCCTCAAGGCGCCGGATGCGGGCGGTAGTCCGTGCATGCCCGTCAGCGTCGCCGTTTTCCCACTGTTCCTGCGCGGTCGCGCGCAGGGCATCACATTCCGCGCGCGCCGCCACCACCGGCAGCAGCGCGTCGCTCCAGAACTGAATTTCTTCGAGCGCCGCCGCGGCCCCCGCCGCGTCGCCCGCCTGCTCGCAGTCGTGCAGCTTGCGCCGTGCCGCCTGCTGCCGGTTGCTTATCTCGCGCCGGCGCAGCACCTGCAGGCAGTCGTCGAGCAGCATCACCGCCCGGCTGTCCCCGCCGCCCGCCGCCGCCTGCGCCGCCGTCACCAGCGCCTGCGCCGCCGGGGTCAGCAGGTGCAGCACGTCTGCCAGCGGCACCGCAAAGCGCACCACCACCTCGCGCGCCGCCTCATCAGTGAACGTCAGCGCGCGCACCCGCGCACCGTAGCGCTCCCACAGGTCCGGGTGCTGCACCAGCAGGCGCACCACCTCGCGCTCAGTGCGGTCGACCGCCGCCGCCGGGGCCGCCGTCGCCGCCGTTTCCAGCCGGCGCGCGCCCGGCGCCGCCGGGGCCGCCAGCTGCGCCAGTTTCTGGCGCAGGATGCGCTCGTCGATACGCAGTTCGTTCGACAGCACCCGCAGATACTCGTCGCGGCGAATCGGTTCGCCCGTCGCCGCGATGGTCGGCAGCACGCCGGCGACGATTTTCTCCTTGCCCGACAGCCCCTGCGCGCCATGCTGCTCGCGCAGCAGCGTGAAGTGGTAGGCGAAAAAATCAGCCGCGTCCGCCAGTTCCTTCTTCAGCGCCGGACCGCCATGCGCCTGCACATAGTCCGCCGGGTCGAGCCCGCCGGCCAGCCGCGCCACCGCCACCTCGAACCCCATCCCGAGCAGGATGTGAATGCCGCGCACCGCGGCCGTCATCCCCGCCAGATCCGGGTCATAGCAGAGAATCACGCGCGGCACATAACGCCGCAGCAGTTTCCCGTGTCCCTCGGTCAGCGCGGTGCCGAGCGTCGCCACCGCGTTTTTCACCCCCGCCTGATGGGCGTGGATGACGTCGGTATACCCCTCCATCAGCACCACCGCGCCCTCGCTCTGCATCGCGCGGCGCGCCTGCGCCAGGCCATACAGCGATGCGCTCTTGTTGAAGACCGGCGCCTCGCTCGAGTTGATGTACTTCGGCCCGTCCTGTTCTTTCTGCCAGACCCGCCCGCCGAAACCGATGACCCGCTCATGCAGGTCGACAATCGGGAACATCAGGCGGTTGCGGAAGAGGTCGACAAACCCCTTCCCTTCCTTGCGCGCGCGGATCAGCCCGAGTTCCGCCGCCAGTTCCACCTCGTCGCCGCGGAGCATGGCGGTAATGCCGTCCCAGCGGTCGTCGGCGAAGCCGAGACGGAAGACCGTGACGGATTCATCGCTGATGCCGCGCGACGCGAGATACTTCCGCGCCGCCGCCCCCTTCGCCCCGAGCAGGTTCGCGTGGTAGTGCGCCGCGGCCTTCTCGTTGACCGCGAACATCCCCTTGCGCCGCCCCTGCTGCTCGGGATTGTCACCCGTCTCGGGGACCGTCAGCCCCTGCCGCTCGGCGAGATGCCGCACCGCCTCGGGAAACGTCATCCCCTCGAGTTCCATCAGCAGGGAAAAGACATTCCCCCCCTTGCCGCAGCCGAAACAGTGGAAGATCTGCCGGTCCGCGTGCAGGTGGAACGACGGCGTCTTCTCCTGATGGAACGGGCAGAGCGCCTTGTGCGACCGCCCCGCCGTCTTCACCTCCATGTACTCGCGCGCGAGTTCGACGATATCCGACCCTTCACGCACTTTCGCGATAAAATCTTCCGGTAGCAAGCCCACAGCATCCCCCGCCGCGTATCAATCATATATACGCGTCCCTCTCCCCATTTTCCTATTTCCCGTCATATAATTGTAATATTGGGGGATAATTGTTTGTAATTTGTTTATTATCAATAAGATACACGAATATTTCGGCTGTTTGTCTTATCTTGTTTATTTACAGCATATTGTGTCTATTCGCGCACAGTGATTTCGCGGATGCTCCCTGTCTGCGGTTCTGGTCCGCCAAGCGCGGCCGAGGGCGGAGCCGCTCCGAGTTCCTCGAAGCGGCGTGCCTGCGGCAGCACCGAGCGCTGGAAACTCCCCACCGCCTCGTTATAGGCGCCGAGCGCGGTACCCAGCCCCTTGCCGATCTTCTCGAGGTGTTCGCAGAAGGTCCGCAGGCGCTCGTAGAGCACACGCGCATTGTCAGCAATCTGCTGCACATTTTCCGACTGCGCGTAGTACTGCCAGCTGACCGCGGCGGCACGCAGCAGCGCGATAAGTGACGCCGGCGTGGCGATGGTGATCTTCTGCTTCGCCGCCCAGACGAGCAGGTCGCGGTCCCCCTCGAGCGCCGCCGAGAAGAGCGATTCAGCGGGGACAAAGAGCACGACCAGTTCGAGCGCGCCGGGCACCTTGCCCGGGTAGTCGCGCGCGGCCAGGTCGCTGATGGTCTTTTTCAGTTTGTCGGCGTGCGCCTTGAGCAGGTCGCGCCGTTTCACCTCGTCTGCCTCGTTGAGCGCGGCGGCGATATCGAGGTCGGGCACCTTGCTGTCGACGACGATGGTGCGTTCCCCGGGCAGGCGGACGATGAGGTCGGGCCGCCCGTCGTCGTGTCCCGTCTGCTCGACGAAATCGCAGTGCGGGCTCATGCCGGCCGCCTCGACGACGCGGCGCAGCGTCTCCTCGCCCCACCGGCCGCGCGCCTGGCTGCTCTTGAGCACGCTGCGGAACTGCGCGGTCTCCGCCGAGAGCAGCGTGCTCTGCTGCGACAGCGTTTC
This sequence comes from uncultured bacterium, assembly GCA_964637655.1. Taxonomy (GTDB): domain Bacteria; phylum DAOPZR01; class DAOPZR01; order DAOPZR01; family DAOPZR01; genus CAZWUZ01. Next base: position 11,077 of record CAZWUZ010000046.1, read on the forward strand.
GAGCTGCGCGCGCAGTTCGCCGAACGCACCGCTGCGCGCCGCCTCGCTCTCCGCCAGCTGCGTGCGGTAGGCCTCGAGCTGCGCGCGGATGGGTCCGAGCAGCCCCTCGATCTCGGTTTTGCGCTGCGCCAGGTCCCCCTTCGCCGCCTCCGACTGCTGCGCCAGCGTCCCCTTCGCGGTTTCCAGCAGGGCGCGGAATTTTTCGTCAGCGAGGCGCACGAAGGCGGGCGCCGCCTCCTTGAGCGTCTCGCTGCTCAGCGCGGCAAACGCCTCGCGCAGCTGCTGCAGGGCGCGCGCGTGCTGCTGCTGCGCCTCGGCCAGCGCCTGCGCCTGCAGTTCCTTGACCGCGCGGATATCCTGCTCGTGCCGCTGCCGCTGCTCGCCCAGTTCGCGTACGCGCGCGTCGCGCTCCGCCTCCGCGCGCACCCGCCCTTCGCGCTGCTGCTGCGCGTCGACCAGCGCCGCGTCGCGTTCCTGCTGCAGCCGTGCGCTGTCCCCCCCTGCGCCCGCGCGGCGCAGCAGGACATACGCCATGCCGCCCCCGGCCAGCACCCCGACCACCATCGTAACGATAAGATATGCCGTTTCCATAAACGTCACCTTCCCTGTACGATCAACTTGTCCTGCGTATCATATACGCAATAGCAGATAACCTTGTTGCACCATCACCTGAGCATCTGCCGCAACTGCTCCGGTGTCAGTACTTCATTTTGCCGGCGATGCAGCATCCGGTAACAGTTGCCACAACGTGCTGTGCCGCCACACCCGCCGCCGCCATATTCGCCCTGTGCTCAGACATTTCCTTGAACATCATCTGAAAAAGCCAATAATTCACCGTTCGTCTTCCCCCTCTTTATCGTTGAATACTGTCCGCGCGATGTCCCCTTCAGTATCGATGAAATACAGGTACCCTTGTTCCCGCTGCACCTGCTTTTCCGCCAGCACTTCCGTATCCTTCGCCTCTGTTTTTATACCACCACGCGGACCGATTTTCCCCTTGCCCCGGCACACATCCCCCTGCTTGTTCACCCAGTATAAATAGCCATCTTCACGCTTGATACCCAAACGGACAATTTTAGTCGCGCGATCAATGTCCATGCCAAAAACATTGTCCTCGATTTCATGCCACATGGCGAGCGCGTCGATTTCACCGGCGATGGTGCCGATCATGGCACGCTCTGCCTTCGTTACCTTGTTATCCGCCCGGGCAGCGTTGAGCAGTGCGGTGACCATCTGTTTTTTCACCGTTGGCGTTTCGGTGCGCATGTGTGCCCGCAGTTCTTCATACATTTTTTCATACTCCGCATCACTCAACGCCTCAATATGCTGGTACACCTCGTCGAGATCGCCGCAATGGCGGAATATCTTCCGATAATACGCGTCTTCTTCACTACCGCGTTTCTTGTTGGCGGCAAATACGTCGGCCAGTGAAAATATCAGGAATTTGTCATGGGCGTTGCATGCGCGACTGTCAGTAGCAGTCTCCTGTGCGGGCGCACTCTCCCCCTGTGCAACTGATGCAGGAGCGCTTTCCACCGCAGCCTGAACTGCGGCAGCGACAACTACGGGCGTTGCCACAACTATAGCCGACATTTCCGCTTTCGCTGGTTCTATTCGTCGCCGCGCTGCTGCGGGTTGCAACACTCCTTTCGGCACCTTGGCGAGTCGCAGCGGGAGAATGCCCGGCAGCAATTCATCGAACTCTGCCAATGCACACCGCGGCTCACCGCCACCAACCAGGCGGCAATAGGCATCGGAATAGTAGAAAAACTCGAGCGCCTTGGCCCTGAGCGGTTCGTAGGGATGGGAGCGGTTCAAATCCTGCTCGGAAAAATAGTCGCCGGTCGCAATCAGTCGCTCCGCCTGCAGCAGGTATGACTGCGGGTCATAAATCCCGAATTTATCCACCGGACCAGCTGACAGTTTCGCCGAAGCAATAACCGTCGCGGAAAAATCATTGCACGCGAGCAGTCCCACGCGGTCAGCATTCAATTCGGCAACCTGTTTGATCAGCGAACAGATGTTCAGCAGTTCTGCCATACGCCTGCTTTTCAGGAACCGTTTCGCATACGCCGGCAATACTTCTCCCGCCTTGCCAAGGGTTTCGATAGCCAGCAGTTTTTCCACTATGGTTATCTTTCCACAATGTCCGAACAGATAATGCCCCAGTTCATGACCGATAATGCCGGTCAATTCTTTCTGGTCATCAATCAGGTTGAGGATATTGTCACAGAAAGAAACGATAATCTCATTTCCCTCAACCATGATCACGGCATTCTCGCTCGCGAGGTTCTTCTCCTTGAACAGGGCAAGATTAGGCGAGATAGCAAAACGGTCAAACAGTGTATGGAATATGCCGAACAGCACCGGGTGTGTTCGTTCGGTCAGTTCAACCGCCTCTTTCAGTTTCCGCTTACGTTCCTTTTCAAACAGCGATCCTTCCGGCGGCTTGGCAAGGATTTTTCTGATTTCCTCCAGCTCCGGCTCGGCATCAAGATACGCACGCAGTTTGTCTTCCAGTCCGATTTTGATATCGTCAAGACCTTTCAACGCATTCCTCCCTCATCAGTATTGCCATTGCTCATGCGCCAGCGGCGCAGTGTTCAGTTCATCACGATACTGCCGCCACACCGGCAGGTGCGTGTCCAACAGCGCCCGAAACCGCGCGTCATGCCGCCGTTCGATGAGGTGCAGCAGTTCATGCACCACGATGTATTCCAGACACTGCCTCGATTTTTTCGCCAGTTCGAGATTGAACCAGACCCGTCGCGCGCGCGGATTGCACGTCCCCCAGCGTGTGCGCATCCGCTTGATTCCCCACGCCGCCGCCGCCACCCCCAGTCGTGCCTGCCACTGCGCCAGCAGCGGCGGCAGCAATTCGCGCCGGCGGGCCCGCTACCACGCATTGACCACTGCCCGCCGCCGGGCTTCGGTCGCCCCCGACGGCACCGTCAGCACCATGGTCTGCTTGTCCGGCAGCACCACGCCGGCCGGTCCGCGCTGCTCGATCACCCGCAACCGGTAACGCTGGCCAAGATAGTAATGGCTCTCGCCACTGGCCAGCAGCCGCGGCACCTGTCGCGGCTGCTGGCGGTGCCGTTCGCGCTGTTTTTTGATCCAGCCAAGTTTGTCGATAATCGCCAGCCGCACCGCGTCATCGCTGGTGTGCATCGGCACGGAGAGGCGCACCCGCCCGTCAGGGGGATAGACGCCGAGATTGAAACTGCGAATCGGCTTACGCGTGACGGCCACTGTCACACCACCAACAGTCAGTTCAGTATTCATGCTGCTGCTGCACCAGTTCGAGAATGCGCTCGATGCGCGCCGCCACCGCCGCGTCCCGCGCTGCCGCCGGCGTTGCTTCGGCAACACCAGTCGCGGCCGCTGTGCCCGCCACCGCTTCAGCAATCGCCTTGCGCACCGCCTTCACTTTCAGCGGATTGCCACGCCAGTTGTCCTGCCGCGTTTCGCGCACCGCGGCATCGATGGCCAGCGCCAGTGGCTCGTTGCCGTCGAGATTGTCGTACAGGGCGCGTTTGCCGGGTGTATCAACCCGCAGCGGGTAGGTGCCCGAGGTCTGCGGCTGCACCACCTGCCGCGCAAGGTTGGCCACCTCATCCAGAAACTTCTGGTAGGCGATGGCTTCCGTACGCCGCTGCTGCAGCAGCGCCTCGAGCAGCGTGGACATGGTGTCGTAGTACTTCGGGTTGAGCGGCCGCTCCTCCATGATACGTCGCCGCACATTGTTGACGATGGTCTCCGCCGCCGCTTTCTGATCGCCACGCAGGCCGGCCGGAAGTGCCTCTGCCGCCGCCGCCCCGCCCCGTTCGACCAGCAACTGCACCAGCGACAGATCGTCGAACGCCGACACCTTTCTGCTGTCATCCGCGCGGATGTAGGAATCGATCAGGTGACGCATTGCCGGCTCGTACATTTTCAGGTCGATGGCATCGCCGCTATGCAGTTTGATTTCCGCCCGTAATTTCTCGTAGAAGGCCACTTCCCGCTCGATAGCCGCCGCCTCCGCTGCGCTGTAGCCGGCCGGCGTCATTTCCGCCGCGAGTTGCGCATAGGCGCGCACCAGTTTGCCCACCTGTTTGTAGAGCGTCACCCGCTGCGGTTCATTCGCCTTGAGTTGCTCCGCATTCCCCTGTTCGGCTGCCGAAAAGTAGCGGAAATAATCCGCCTGCTGCTTGGGCGCCGCCACCGGCTCGCACAGGGCGCGTACCGCCTCCAGCGCCGCCGTCAGTTCGTCCTTCGCCTTCTGCAGCCGGTCCTGCAGCACACCGGCAACATCCTCGCGATCGTAGCCGTCCAGGGCTCCGGACGTGTAGTCCTTGACCGCCCCTTCCAGCGACTTGAACAGGTCCTTGTAGTCGATAATGCAGCCGAATTCCTTGTCGTCGCCGTCGAGACGGTTGACCCGGCAGATGGCCTGAAACAGCCCGTGGTCGCGCATCTGCTTGTCGATGTATAGATAGGTCGCGGGGGGGGCATCAAAACCGGTCAGCAGTTTGTCCACCACGATCAGCAATTTCATCTGTCCGGGCTCATTGATGAACTTTTTCTTTACCTGGCGTTCGAACTCCTCGACGCGGTTGACGGCCGCCTCCGGCGCTACATTGAACCAGTCCGCCAGCATCTGCCGGTAGATGGCGAATTTGTGCAGTGCTTCCGTTTCCCCTTCGCCGCTCTCCTCACCCTTGATCTGCGCCGCTGCGGGCACATACGAGGTGATGATGGCGCATTTCCCTTTCAGGTCGGTGCGGGCAAAGATTTCAAAGAATTTGCACGCCTCGTAAATGCTCCCCGCCACCAGCAGCGCATTGCCGCGCCCGCTCTGCAGCCGGTCGCGCGTCTCCATATCGAAGAGGATATCGTTGGCAATCTTTTCGAGGCGGTCTTTGCAGGAGAGTACCTTCTGCAGGTTCCCCCAGCGCAATTTGAGCTGCGCCTTGGCCAGCGGCGTCAGGCCGCGCGTCTTGAGTTCGAACCACTGGTCGATCTTCTCCTGCGCGGTGATGTGCTGGTCGATGTCCCGCGCCTCGTAGCGCAAATCGAGCACCACCCCGTCCCTGACCGCCTCGTGGTACTTGTAGGTGTGGATGTAGCTGCCGAAAACCTCGATGCTCTTCTTCTTGTCCGCCTTGAGCAGCGGCGTGCCGGTAAAGCCGATGAACATGGCATGGGGCAGTATCGCCTTCATCGCGTCATGCAGCATCCCCGACTGCGTGCGGTGACATTCGTCGACATAGACGTACAGGTCACCCTTTGGCGCGAAGCCGGGGGGGAGCGCCTTTTTCAAGTCAGCGATATA
>CAZWUZ010000047.1:0-16264 GCA_964637655.1 uncultured bacterium
TCCTGTTCGCCAACGAGACGCAGGCGCGCGCCGTGCTGCTGATGCGGGTGCTGTCGGCGGTCTTCATTGTGTTCAGTTTTATCATCGCGCTGAAGAAATTCGACATTATCGTCACGCTCATGTCGCTGTCGTGGGGCGTGGTTGCCGGGTCGTTCATGGCACCCTATCTCTACGCGCTGTACTGGAAGCGCACGACGCGCGCGGGGGTCTGGGCGGGGATGCTGACCGGGCTGGTGACGGCCATCGGGCTGTTCTACCTGCTCGGACCGGCAAAGTCGCCGCTGGCGTCGAGCATCGCCATGGTGCTCCCCTTCGCGGTGGTGCCGCTGGTGAGTTTCTGCACCCGCCCGCCCGACGCGGCGGCAGTGCAGCGCGCCTTCGACCGGATCTGACGCAGTGCGCCTTGCCCTCGACGCGCGGATGCGCGCACACAGCGGGGTGGGCACCTACCTGCGCGGCCTCTTCCCCGAGCTGGTCCGCCGTCTCCCGCAGCACGAGTGGTTTGTCATCCAGCCGGGTGACGGGAAATGGAACCTTTCGGGGGCGACGCTGCTGGCCTGTGAAACGCCGCCGCTGACGGCGGCTGAGCATCTCGTGCTGCCGCGCCTGCTGCGACAGCGGCAGGTTGACTGGCTGTTTGTGCCGCACTTCAACGCGCCCTACGAGTGGCCGGCGGAACGGACGCTGGCCGTGGTGCATGACCTCATCCCGCTGCAGTTCCCGCGCCTGAGCCGCCCCTGGGTCCCCCCGGTCTTCCGCTTTCTCACTGAGCGCCTGCTGGCGCGCTCACCGTTAGTGGTGACGGATTCGGTTGCCACCGCCACGGCGCTCCGGGCGTTGCGCGAACGGGAGTATCCCGTGGTCTATCCCGGCCTGGCGCCGCTGCCGCAGCGCCGGGCGCGGCCGGCGGCAGGCACGCCGTACGTGCTGGTGCTCGGCGGCAAGGCGCACAAGGATGCGGCGTTCGCGGTGCGTGTGGCGGAGCAACTGGCTGACGACACGGTGCACTGGGTCATCCGGCAGACAGCGGGCGAGGATGGCGGGGCGACCGCAGCTGCCGTTGCCGCCTCGGCACAGCGCGAACGCATCACGCTTATCGACAAGCGGGTGCCGGAGGAAAAACTGCACGACTTGTACGCGGGCGCGGCGGTTTTCCTGTTCTGCAGCCGCGTCGAGGGGTTCGGCTATCCGCCGCTCGAGGCAATGCAGCATGGCGTGCCGGTGGTGGCGCGGCGGGCGGGAGCGCTGCCCGAAGTGCTCGGGGACGCCGCCGGCTGGTTCGACGGTGACGATGCGGCCGGCGCGGCGGCGGCGGTGCGCGCGCTGCTGACGGATATGGCGCTGCGCGCGAACCGGGTGGCGTGCGCGCATGAGCGCTGCGCGCGCTACACCTGGCTGACAGCGGGCGCGCGCATGGCGGAACTCGTTGGCGCGGCCGTGGCCTGATGCGTCTCGCGCTGGCCCACGACTGGGTCTTCCACCGCCGCGGCGGCGAGGTGGTGTGGGAGGAGGTACGGGCGCTGCTGCCGGACGCGGAACTGCTGGCGTTGTTCGCCGACGACCGGAACTGGCCGGCGGCATGGCGCGGCACGCGCATCCGGACGAGCGTACTCAACGACCTGCCCGGCAGCCGGCACTACTACCGGGCGCTGCTGCCGTTTTTTCCGCTGGCGCTGCGCGGCCTGCGCAGCGATGCGGACCTGACGGTCAGCATCTCGCACTGCGCTATCAAGAACCTGCCGGTGACCGGCCGGCATCTGTGCTACTGCCTGACCCCGGCCCGTTATTTTTACGACCTGCGCGCGGAGTATCTCGCGTCGCTGCCGGTCTGGATGCGTTCGGTGACAGATAGTATACTCGACCGGCTGGCAGCATGGGACCGGGACGGGGCAGTGCGGGTGACGCGGTTTGCCGCCATTTCGCGCACGGTGGCGGCGCGCATCCGCAGCTGCTACGGGCGTGACGCGGACGTTATCTACCCGCCGGTGGACACGGATTATTTCACCCCGGAGGGCGGGGCGGGCGACTATTACCTCGCCGCGTCGGCGCTGGTGCCGTATAAACGACTTGACCTCGCCATCGCGGCGTGCCGGCAGGTGCGGCGGAAGCTGGTGGTCGTCGGCGACGGACCGTGCGCACGGCAGTGGCTGGCAGAAGCCGGCAGTGACGTGGTCTGGCACCGGCAGGTGACGCGGGCGGAACTGCGTGATTTGTACCGCGGCTGCCGCGCGCTGCTCTTCCCCGCGCACGAGGATTTCGGGATCATCCCCGTCGAGGTGATGGCGTGCGGGCGGCCGGTCATCGCGCTTGACCGCGGCGGCGCGGCGGAGACGGTGCGGCCCGGGGAGAGCGGACTGCTCTGCGCGGAGCAGAACGCGGCGGCGTTCGCGGCGGCGCTGACGGAGAGCGAGCAACGCACCTGGGATCCGGCGGCCTGCCGCGCCGCGGCCCTGCCGTTCGCCACCGCGCGATTCCGGGCGGCGTTCACGGCGCTGCTGGGGGAGATGACGGGAGGAGCATGAGGTGAGCGACACACGCCACGCGCGGAAACTGCGGCTGCTGGCTGACCTGGCGGCGTTCAACGCCTGCGCCATCGCGGTCTATGCCATCCGTTTTTACAGCGGGCTGGTGCCGCTGCCGCTCGGGATCCCGCCTGCGCTCCCCTATCTCAAACTGCTGCTGGCGGCCAACCTGCTCTGGCTGCTGCTCGCCCTCAGCGGGCTTGCCTATCGCGCCGGGATGCGGCTCGAGGCATCGCTGCGTGCGCTGACGCGCCTCTACCTGACTGTCTGTTTCGGGATACTCGTCTTCGCCTTTCTCTACCGCAGTTTCACCTTCTCGATGACGGTGGTGTTCACCGTCCTGCTGGCTGCCTACCCCTGCGTGCTGCTCATGCACGCGCGGTTCCGCGAGCGGCTGCCGGTCAGCCGCGTGCTGCTGCTGGGGAACGCGCAGGAAGTGGCGGACGTGCTGGCGCAGGGACGCTCGCCTGAGGGAGGGATGGTACGCATCCATGCCGCCATGGTGACGGACACGCTGCCGGCCGTGACGCTGGCGGTGCCCGCACAGGTCTGGCAGCCCGCGGCAGCGCCACCGGCGGCAATCCAGCAGGTGTGGGCAACGGCGAGCGCGACGGCAAACCCGGCCTTCCCGGCCTTTCTCGACCGTTGCAGTGCGGCAGCTATCAGCGTGCGCTTTGTGCCGTTCATTCCCGCGCTCGCGCCCGGCGCGCGGCCGCTGCCGCTGCTCACGCAACTGGTGCCACTCAACTGCCTGCGCCACCCGCTGCAGGAGCCGCACAACCAACTGCTCAAGCGCGCCAGTGATCTTGCCGGCGGGCTTGCCGGGTTGCTGCTCTGCGCCCCGCTGCTGCTCGGACTGGCGCTCTACCTGCTGCTGCGCGAGGGACGGCCGGTGTTCATCCGGCAGAAGCGGATGTCGCAGGACGGGAAGACCTTCCGCATGCTCAAGTTCCGCACCATGCGGCTCGACGCGGAGGAGGAGAGCGGCCCGGTCTGGGCGCAGGCGAACGATCCGCGGTGCACCCCGCTGGGGGCGTGGTTACGCAAACTCAGTCTGGATGAACTGCCGCAGTTGTGGAATGTGGTGCGCGGCGACATGTCGCTGGTCGGGCCGCGTCCCGAACGCCCGTTCTTCGTGCGGCGGTTTGCCGGCGAGATGTGCTACTACGACGCGCGGCACAGCGTCAAGACGGGGATTACCGGCTGGGCACAGGCCAACGGCCTGCGCGGCAACACCAGCATCGAGATGCGCACGCTCTACGATTTGTATTACATCGAGAACTGGTCGCTCTGGTTCGACCTCAAGATCATCCTGCTGACCGTCCGCGAGTTTCTCTTCCACCAATCAGCGTACTGATCCCGCACCTGCGGTTCAGGAACGGCAGCGGCCGTAGGTGCGCGTGAGCGCCGCCAGCTGCCGCTGGCGGGCGGGGGTGAGGGTGTCCGGCAGCAGCCGCCACTCCCAGTTGCCGGCGGCGGTGCCCGGACGGTTGAAACGCGCGCGGCTGTCGAGACCGAGCAGGTCCTGCATGGGAATAATGGCCTGGCGGGCGACCGAGGCGAGAGTGAGACGCACCAGCGCCTCCGCGCAGTTGGCCGCCGTGAGTGCGCGGCCGCAGTCGGCGGCGCAGGCGTGGCGTTTGCTGTCAGTGGCATCGTCGGTAAACCAGCCGCGCACGGTGTTGGTGTCGTGGGTGCCGGTGCAGACGAGCGCGTCCGGCACATGGTGGTGCGGCAGGTAGGGATTGCGTGCGTCGTCACCGAAGGCGAAGAGCAGCACCTTCATCCCGGGGAGGCGGAACTGCGCCATCAGGTCGCGGACCGGGTCGGTGATGATGCCGAGGTCCTCAGCGACGAGCGCCGCTTCCGGCAGCGCGGCGCTGATGGCGCCAAAGAGGTCGGCGCCCGGCACGGGCGTCCAGGCGCCGTGTACTGCGGTCGTTGCCGCCGCAGGGATTTCCCAGTAGGCCTCGAAACCGCGGAAATGATCGAGGCGGACGAGGTCGAAAAAGCGGAACTGGTGGCGCAGGCGGTCGAGCCACCACCTGAACCCGTCCGCGCGCAGCGCCGCCCAGTCATAGACGGGATTGCCCCAGCGCTGCCCGGTGGCGCTGAAGTAGTCCGGCGGCACCCCGGCGACATAGGCGGGAGTGCCGTCGGCATGGAGTTTGAAAAAGTGCGGACGGGTCCACACCTCGACGCTGTCGGCGGTGACATAGATGGGGAGGTCGCCGAAGAGGCGCAACCCGCGCCGGTGCGCATGCTCGCGCAGGCGCGTCCATTGCTGCCAGAAGACAAACTGAAACAGTTTTTCCGCGGCGATATCGCGCGTCAGCAGGTCCTGATAATGGTCGATGGCTCTGGCGTCGCGCCGGGCGATGTCCGCCGGCCAGGCGTGCCACGGGCGTCCGTGAAAATGCCGCTTGAGGGCGCGGAAGAGGGCGAAGTCCTCGAGCCAGAGCGCGTGCAGTGCGCAGAAGTGGCCGTAGCCGTCGAGCCGGTCGGGCACGGGGTGCCGTTCCGCGAGCCGCGCGAGCAGCGCCTGTTTGTAGGTATGGACGGCCGGATAGTCGGTACGTCCGGCGGAAAAGGCCGGGAGCGGCGGCAGGTCGTGTTCGGTGAGCAGACCGTCACGCATCAGCAGTTCCGGGCTGAGGTAGAGCGGGTTGCCGGCGAACGCGGACATGCTGCTGTAGGGGGAATTGCCGCAACCCGGTTCCGTGAGGTTCAGCGGTAGAAACTGCCACCAGGTCTGCTCCGCCCCGGCGAGCCAGTCAACGATGTGACTGGCCTGCGGTCCGAGGTCGCCGATGCCGTACGGCGACGGCAGGGCGGAGAGCGGCAGCAGGACGCCGCTGCTGCGCCCCGGCGTGTCGCCGGTCATAGCCGCTGCAACTGCCGCACGATGAGCGCGGCGGCGATGACCGCAACGCGCTGGCGCGGCGCGGGCATGACCCAGCCGGTCATCGGCAGCGTCCATTCGAGGAGCACCGCGAGGTAGGGGGCAAGGTCCGTGCGCCCGCCCAGCGCGGCGACCGCATATTCACGCAGACGCCAGGTGAGGCGCAGCGCCTTGTCGAGCAGCGGGTCGTCCGCGGCGGGGCAGGCGGGACGGTCGGTGAGCGTGCGCGCCTCCGTCAGCGCCGCGTAGTACCGGGCGAGGCGGCGGATGTCGTCGGCATTGTCGCAGCGCGTCAGTTCGATGCCGCAGATCGGTTCGAGGCGCGCGAAATCGGCGATGATGCTGCGCTCGCGGCTCTCGGAAAAATCGATGACGTAGAGGTTGGCGCGGTCGTCGACGAGGATGTTCTTGAGGTTGAGGTCGCCGTGGGTGATGCCGGTTGACCAGTCCCATTCCCGTGCCGCCCACTGCGGCCAGTCATGCACGAAAAAGTGGTACGGGTTGGGGAGTTCGCACTCGAGTTCGGGACAGGCGATGACCGGCGCGTCCAGGTTGATGCCGTAGCTTTGTGCGCCCGGGAGCAGGGCGGGGAAGAGGTGCCGCGGGTCATGATCGGCAAACGGGCGCAGGCGCGCGGCCCGCGGCTGCCCGTACCACGGCTTGAGGATGTCGGTGAAGACGCGGTCGCAGAGCGCGATGACCTGGTCGGCCGGTTCGGTGCGGTACAAATTCTCCAGCCAGGTGAGCGTGCCCGCCCCGCCGGTGACCCCGACGAAATTATAGCGCAGCCCGGCAGCGTCGCCGCAGGCGGCGCTCCCCATGATGGTGGTGCTGTTGTTGAGGATGAATTTTTCGACGCAGGCGCGGTAGGCGTCGACCTCGCGCCGCGTCACCTCGAGCCCGCCGAGTTTCATCACGGTCGGCAGCAATTGCCGGCCGTCGCGGTCATAACTGGCGACGCGATAGGTCTTCGAGGTGAAACCGCCGGTGAGCGGGGTCAGGGCCACCCGCGCGGCGTCGCGGTAGATGCGGCGGGTGATGACCTGCCACTCCTCGCGGAAATCGTCACCGTCCGGGGTTTCGATCTGCAGCAGGCCGGCCGCGCCGTCGCTCACGGCGGCGGGCAGGTAGGTCCACAGACGACCGCCGGTGACGGTGAGTGCGGGCGTGCCGAGCAGCAGACCGGTCAACTGGTCAAGCGTGCCGGCATCGTGCAGTGCCGCGGCCGGCGTGGCGGCAGCGACCGGCTGCGCCAGGGTCAGCACGGAAATGTGCCACGCGGCCCCGTCCGCGGCGATGGTGGCGGCGGGCAGCGTGCCGGTGAGCGGCTGGCCGGGTGCGAGGCGCACGGCGACAATCAGTGCCGGCGTGTCGAGGGCCTGCGTGCCCGACGGAGTGGCCCCGTCAAGTTCGCCGGGCGTGGTGCAGAACACGCCGGCGCCACGGGCGCAGGGCGTGCTGATGAGCAGCACCTGCAGCGGGTGGTTGCCGGCCGCGCCGGCGAGTGCGGCCAGCGCCAGCGGTGTGTCGGGGAGCGGGACGGTTGCCACGGGGTCGCCGTCGAGCGACAGGGCGCGCGTGACGTACAGGTCGGTGCTGTCGGGGTCGGCAGCGACCAGCGTGTCCGCGACGCCATGCGGCGCGGCGGGCTGCAGCACGGCGGTGCTGCCGGTGGCCAGCAGCAGGCCGGGGGCTGCTGCTGCCTGCGCGGCGGTGGCGCCGAAAGCACCGACGCCGACCGCGAGGCCGAGTTCGCGCAGCGACAGGCGCAGCGGTGTACCGGCCGGCGCGTCCCAGCGGCGCAGCGCTGCCTGTGTGCCGGGGCAGGCGGTGACGGGCAGGTCGTGTTCCGCACAGCGGAACCGGGTGGCCGCCGGGGCGCCGGGGTCCGCAAGAAGTGCCTGCGCCGCCGCAGTGTCGGGCGCGATGGTAAACCGCTGCTGCATGCCGGAAACGGCAAGCGTCTGCATGACGACCGGCGGCACGGCCGCGAGAATGAACCGGCCGCCGCGGGCGCCGCAATGCCGGTGCAGCGTCAGCAGGACGCGCAGGCCGGCGCTCGACATGAACTCGACGCCGGCGAGGTCGAGCACGGCGGCGGTGATGGCGTCGCGGTGCGGGGCGAGCGCCTGTTCGAGGAGCGTGACCCCGTAGGCGTCGACGCGCCCGGTGACGGTGATGACGGCGGCAGCGCCGCCGGTGACGGTGCAGGTCAGCATGGGCAGTTCTCCGGGTTCATGCGGCGTCAGGACGCAGCCAGACGCGGCGGTTGCGGACGTAGGCCTGTTCGATCATCACGTCGTTGCCGAGGTAGATGAGGAAGGCGAGCAGGTCGTCCAGTCCCTCGAGCCGGAACGCGGGCGAGAGCTGGGTAATGTCGATGATGATGAAGTCGGCGTCCTTGCCGGGGGCGAAATTGCCGGTGCGGTCGCCCAGCCCCAGCGTTTGTGCGGCGCCAAGGGTGGCGTAGTAGTACGAGGCGGTGGGCGGCAGGTGATATTCCTGCGCGTAGTTCATCGCCTTCATCACGTCACAGAGCGAGAAACTCGGCCCGGCGCCGATGTCGGTGCCGAGCGCAATGGGGATGCCGGCCTTCTCGGTTTCGCGCAGGCGGAAAAAGCCCGACTTGAGGAAAAAGTTCGACGACGGGCAGTGAATGAGCGAACAGCCGGCCTCGCGCAGCAGAACATGTTCCGCGGGGAAGAGGTAGATGCCGTGCGCCAGCCAGGTGCGTTCCGTGAGCAGACCGTGTGTCCGGTACACATCGGTGTAGGTGGCGCAGTCGGGAAACTGGCGCAGCACGCTGGCCACTTCCTGCTCGTTCTCGGCGAGATGGGTCTGGATGGGAATGCGGTGCGCGCGCGCATAGTCGCCGATGCCGCGCATCAGTGCGGAGGAGCAGACCGGGGCGAAGCGCGGGGTGAACACGTAGTGGAGCAGTCCGTCAGCGGCGCCATGCCACTGCTCGCAGAGGGTGATGCTTTCGCGCAGCACGCGCTCCGTGTCGCCGGGGCGCGCACCGGCGTAGTTGCAGTCCATGAGCGTCTGCCCGATGACCGCGCGGATGCCGGCGTCCTGCGCGGCGCGAAAGGCAATGCCGGTCGCGGCGGCGTCAGCGGAAGCGTAGCCGACGATGGTGGTGGTGCCGTGCCGCAGCGCCTCGCGGAAGAAACGGGCGGAGACCTCCGCGGCGATGGTTGGGTCGGCAAACTGCGCTTCGGCCGGGTAGATGTATTTCTGCAGCCAGGAGAGGAGCGACTCGCCGTAGCGTGCCCGCTGGTCGAGTTGCGGGATATGCGCGTGGGCGTCGATGAAGCCCGGGGCGATGAATTTTCCGGACAGGTCGTGCGTGGCGGCAGTCGCGGCATCCGGGCGGGCGCTGATCGCGGCATACTCACCGCAGGCGACGACGCGCCCGTCGTCGCCGACGAGCAGCGCGCCGTCGTGGAACAACTCGGTCTTGGCCCGGTTGACGGGATTGATGAGAATGCCGCGATACAGGTCCATGCGTGCAGGATAGCGTCGGGGGGCGCGCTTGTCAAGCGGCGCCGGCATGAACCCGGATGGCAGTGGTGCCGCCCGGGGGAAACTGCCGGCGTGCGCTCAGGTGCTGGCGGCGATGGCGGCGCGCAGGCGGGAGAGGAAGGCGTCCTGCCGTGCGAGGGGGACGCGCGCGCTGCCGGCGGTGGCATGCCCGGTGCCGTCCCCCGCGCCGAGTTCGCGCGCGATGGCGGCGAGTAGCGTGCCGACATGCTGGCGGGCGTGGCGCCAGCGCACGGAGAAGCGGGCGCGGTCGAGCAGCGGCTGCTCTTCGATGACGATGACGGCGCGGTCCGGGTGTGCATCCTGCAACGTGTTGGCGAGCGGCGAGGCAAGGCGAAAATCGCCGGCCACCGTGCGGGCGACAACGCAGGTGGCGCTGATTTCCGCGGTGGCGCGCGCGGTAGTCAGCAGGTCGCGGTAGGTTGCCCGGCGGGTGGCAAAGGGTTCGGCCACGAGCAGCGTGTCGGGTGACGGCAGCGTGGCGACCAGCGCGGCAAGGTCGCAGACGAGCGGGGTCGTGTACTGCACCGCGTGAAAGGTGTCGCGTAGTTCCGGCAGGCGGACCAGGTTGTGCTGTTCGCGGGCAATCAGGTCGCGGGCGGCATCGGGGCAGTAATCGAGGATGCTGCCAAGCGCCGCCAGCCAGGAGGCAGTATGCCAGGGCGGCGCTCCGTCAGTGTTTTTCAGTTGCGGCCGCGCCGCCAGCCAGCCGGCATTGTGCCAGGCCGGCGCGTCGCTGGTGTTTTCCGGTTGTGGTTGTGCGGCCAGCCCGCCGGTCGCTGGGGGAAGATGCTCATGCAGCAGGTCATAGACGATGTATGCGGCGCAGGGGAGCGGGGAGACGTTGTGCAGCCAGGGATTGAGTGTGCGGGAGAGGAGCGGCGGACGCGGCGACGGGTGATGGTCGATGTTGAGAAAGAGCGGGTCGAGTTCGCGGTAGCAGTCGGGCATCCCCTGCGCCTCGATAAAGATGCCGGCGGTGCAACCGCGCACCGCCTCGCGATACAGGTGGAATTCTTTTTTGCCAAACTCCGCCGATGAGGCGAAAGAAATTGTGCAATCGCGTTGTTGCAGGTACGCGGCGAGCAGACCAGCCCCGATGATACCGTCGGCATCACCGTGGTGTGCAATCAACACATTTCCACGCAGAGCATTGATTTGTTCAATAAAAACAGTATTAGAGTTTACATGAATAGACATATCAAGTGTTTCCTTTTGTCGATATTTTGACGGGTAGTAAGTATTCAAGCAATACATATACCATCTTTGCAAGTAAATCAGGATACAAAAACTGAAAAGCCTAATCAATTGTATGGCAATAATATAAATACAATCAGCAACATATCGCATGATTGGCATGCAAGGGTACACTATTTGCTCATAATAATGAGTTGTCAAAAAGGAGTATGCATATACATGGCTGAAATGAAGAAAAACGTGCATATTCTCGTGGGGTTTGCCCTGATGGCTGCCATAGCGATGCAGGCCGTGGCGGCTGAGGGGGCAATCTATCTTTCGGATACGCGCCCGTATTACCAGCCGTTTTCGATAGGGCTTGGCGACACTTACCCGCCGACGGACTGGAAGATGGGTGGCCGCGCCGACACGGAACTGGGCACCTACGCGAGCACTGCCTACAAGCAGACGAACATGGTGGCAGGCAACAGCTACGGCTCCGCCGAGTCGAATGATACCTGCAATTTCTGGGACGGGGCTGATTTCAATTCCACGGAACGTGCGATCGGCTTTCTCGGCGGCAGTTCGCTGCACGGGGGCAACATCTATGCTGATTTCCAGAACACCTCGGGGCGGGCCTATTCGTCGGTGACGGTTTCCTACAGCATCGAGAAGTACCGCAATGGCAGTAATGTCGACGGATTCAGCATGCGCCTCTACTACTCCACCGACGGTTCGACCTGGACATTGGCGAATACCACCTCGTTTACCGCTGATGGTGACAACAACGGCTACGCCGACGCCCCGGGGAGCACGACGCGCATCGACACGCTGACCATCAACGTCAGCGTCGCCAATAACGCCCACCTCTACTTGTGCTGGAATTATGGCAAGACGAAAGACAGCACCGGATTGTGGACGAGCGCGCAGGCGCTGGGCCTCGACGATGTAATCGTGCAGGCCAGCAGCCAGGCACGGATCATTTTCAACGAAGTGAACGCCTACGGCACACCCGACTGGATTGAATTTTACGTGGTACAGGGCGGCATACTGGCTGACACGATAGTCAAGAGCAACGGCGACGTGGACACGGTCGGCCCGGCGGTGTCCGTGGCGACCGGTGATTACATCGTGCTCTACAGCGGCTCCGGGACCAACGACGCAGCGAAAACTGACGGTAGTGACCCGACGTTCTGGGAATTCTACTGGAGCGGAGGGCCGACGGGCACGGACGACACCTACCGCTTGTACATGTCTGGCTCGACCACTATCCAGGACTTTGTCGGGTGGGCTACCCAGGACGCCACGCTGAACGCCGATGACAAGGAAGCGCTCATGGCGGCGTACGCCGACGGGCAATGGGATACCTTCGGGAACTCGCCGGATGCGATGGATTTCGTGCGCAGCAGCGGGGCCGATGGTGTCTGTGCGCGCAACCAGTTCAGCACCGACACGAATAGCCGCTACGGCTGGGAATGGATAAACACAGGCGACGGTACGCCGGGAAGCGCCAACACGAATTTCCGCAATGCGCAGGGAGAGGGATACTGGGAGGTGGTGACGCCGGCCACGGTGACCCCGGGCTCGTCCGGCACGTGGGAGTTCCGCTACCGGCGCGGGAACACGGTATTCTCCAAGGGCTACCTGACCTTCACCGTGCCGACAGGATGGACGAAACCGCAGTGCAGCAATGCGGGAGCCGCCGGGTACACGGTCGTGCTGGGCGATATCAACGACCTCAGTTCGGGGGCGGAACTCTGCATCACCGAGGACAGCACGGTCATCATCGCGGTCAACACCCTGGCCGCGGGGGAATCGGTTACCATCGTCTACGGCTACGGCGGCGGGGCGGCGGCGGCGACGGCACCGGCGGGGGCAGGCACGTATACGTTCGCCATGATGTCCGATCCGCTGGGGAGCAATGTCTCGGCCCTTGATTCGTCCCCGACCCTGACCGTCGGCACGCCGCCGCAGGTCATCCTGAAGAACGTGCCCGACACGACCCTGTACGCGGATTCGCGCAACGCGACGCTGCTGGCCGGGCGCGTCGTCGGTGACGCGTCCGGTGACACGCTGCTGGGACTGACCGTCACCAACATCGGTACGGCAACGAGCAGCGACACCGCGGACAGCGGCAACCAGGGGGGGCTCAGCCTCTGGCTCGATGTCAACGGCGACAGCGCGTGGGACACGGGCGATTCGTGGGTGGCGACGCTCAACTACCGCGGGGCGGGGCTGTGGGGTTTCAGTTCGAGCACGGTGCTGATGCCCGGTGGCGTGTTTAACTTTGTCGTTACCACGAATATCGGCGCGACTCCAACCGACGGGCATACCTTCCAACTGCGCATCGGGGCTAATAACGTGCAGACCTCGGAACTGGGCCTGGGACCGGCTGCGGACACGACCAACACCGGGGTGCAGACCATCAGCGCGCTGTCGGGGTACACCGGGCCGGGGTCGGTTATTATCTCGGAAATTTCGTGGGGTGGCAGCGGTGGCGGGGCGGGAACCGAATGGTTCGAACTGCACAACAAGACCGGTACGGCGATTTCCCTGAACGGCTGGGTGATCGGCGACCAGGACGGGGCGGGATGTACCCATACCTTCGGGGCGGTGACCATACCTGCCTATGGCTATTTCCTGTGCGAAGCGAGCGAAGGGGCAACCAGCGTGGCGGCTGATGACATTTACGGTGATGACGCGGGCAACCTCGCGCTGAACAATGCCGGCGACAACCTCGTTCTCATCAACAGCAGCGGGGTGACCGTGGATGAGGTGTCGTTCACCTCCAGCTGGCCGGCCGGGGCGGCGAGCGGCGGACTCGGCAGCGGCTATGTGTCGATGGAACGCCGCGACCTCGATACGGCGGTGGCCGCCGGCTATCGCAGCAACTGGCTGTCCGGCCCTTATACTGTCGCCTGCGGAGCGCTGGGCGGGGTGTCGGGGACGCCGGGGGCGGCCAACTCGATGGCGGGCTGGAACAGCGTGAAAATCAACGAGGTGCTGATCAACGACGTGGCGAGTCCCGACGAGAGCGAGTGGGTGGAAATCTATAATGCGGGGACGACGCCGGTCAACATTTACAACTGGGAACTGACCAACTACAACAGCAACGACAAAACGCTGCCGCAGACGGCCATCCCGCCCAAGGGCTTCATTGTCGTGCATTATGCCTCGGGCACGGACGAAACCGCATTCAGCGGCACCAACAGCGTCATGCATCTGTATGCCAACACCAGCGACGTACTGGTGAACGGCACGCGCGACGCGGTCGGCCTGCACACTTCGACGACGAACGACAGCCGCAATATCATCGATTTTGTCGCGTGGGCGGTAACTCCCGGCACGGCGCTGACCGATGCGCAGAATGCGGTGGATGCCGGGCAATGGCCGTCCACCACGACGCAGGTGGACATCACTGACGCAATCGGTCGGTCGATATTCCGCTATACGGACGGGGCGGACAGCAACAGCACGGATACGGGTGACTGGACGCAACTGGCGAATGCCGACCGGTTCCTCTATTCCTGCGGCGGGACGAACCGCTCCAATCTGGCGGGGACGCTGACCGGCGCGGCGTCGCTTACGGTGATATCAACCACCAATGACGGGACGGGCTATCGGGGCGCGGTCGGCGACACCGCCCTCATCCGGCTGGTCGGCACGGACAATGACCCGGGCTGCACCAATACCACCACCTGCACCGTGGTGTCGAGCACCACGGACGGCAGCGGCAAGGTGGTGCTGAAACTGACGGAAACCGGGCTGAACACGGGCATTTTCGAGGGGTATCTGCAGCTGCGGTCGCTGTCGAGCGACGCGCAGTGGTGGATCGGTTGCGCCAGCGGGGAAATCGTCACCATCCGCGCGCTGGAAAATTACGCGCTGTTCGATACGATTGTTATCGGGGCCTCGGCCGCGCCCGGGGTGAGTGCACTGCTCATCAACGAGTTCATGGCGGCCGCCACGGGCGAAAATGCGACTGAATACATCGAAATCTACAACCCGACGGACACGGACATCCTCATTGCCGGCTGCTACCTCGATGATATCAATGCCGGTGGCTCAGCCCCGTACCAGATCCCGACGGCAGGCAACGCGAGCGATACCATTCCCGCGCGCGGGTTCAAGGTTTATTACGGTGCGACGACCGGGATTACCCTGAACAACAGCAGTCCGTACGATGATGTGCGGCTGCTGGCGCCGGACGGCTCGGTCATCGACCAGCGCACCTATGCGTCCACGAGCAGCAACATCTCCGAGGGACGCTGCCACGACGGGTCGGGCATCTGGCGGCTGTTCGACACGGTGAATACCCCGGCTCCGTCACCCGGGGCGACCAACAACCCGGCGCCGGTCATCACGCAGATCAACCTCAGTTCGAGCGCGTCCGGACGCATCTACTGGAACGGGGTGCAGGATACGTCGCTGGCGGGCGGCGTGGTGGCAACAACCTGCACGTTCAGCAGCAGCGGCGTCGCGCAGAACGTCTCCATCACGGTGTACGGCATGCGCACCTACGACGACTGCGGCTGCACGGGGAGCGATGCCTTCGGGGACGGGGTGGTGACGGCAGGCGAAGTGACGATGCCCTACACGCTGACCTACGGCCTCGAGGCGGGGGTGGCGACGCAGAATGTCACGGTCCACCTCACCGACACCTGCGGCGCGAGCGATTCGCTGACCATCCGCTTCGTGCAGGACAACACCGCGCCGGCGGCGCCGGCCAACCTGACGGCGAAAGCGGATACGGCGGTCCCGGATACGGGCGTCTGGCTGGCGTGGAGCAGCGTCAGCGGTGAGACGGTCGGGTATTATGTGTATGTCGACACCGACGGCAACGGTCAGGCGCAGCGGCTGAGCGGGCTGCTGACCGACACTACCGGCTTCCTCGCTGACAGCCGCTATGTGACGCTGGGCGAAACCTACGTGTTCTTCGTCGTCTGTGTCGATTCGGTCGGCAACGAGTCGCTGCATTCCGACACCGCGCAGGCGCCCATCCTCATCCCGTACAAACTGCGCGACACGGTGTCACTGGGCGGTACGCCGGTGCCGGCGCGTCCGGGGGCGACGGTGGCGTGGCGGCTCGGGGTGCGCAATGCGGGTTTCGGCCCGGCGCAGAACGTGGTCATCACCGATGCCCTGGCGACGGATATCGCGTACAAGACCAATTCCGCCGATACGGTCGCCACACGCGGCTATCAGGCGACCATCGAGTATTCCCATGACAGCGGGGCCACGTGGAATACATCGCAGGCGGCGCCGGTTACGAATATCCGCTGGACCATCAGCGGTTACCATGCAACCAACAGCATCATTGAGGTGAAATTTGAAACCTACATCCGTTAGCATTCTCCTGTGCTGTCTGCTCTGCCTGCCGCTGGCAGCGTGCGCCACGACCGCGGATACGGGACCGGGGCCGCTCGACTGGCTGCTGACCCCGGTGACCTCGGCCAGCGATCCGCGCGGCGCGCGCGCGACTGAGGTGCGCGTGACGGTGCATGGCGAGAGCACGGCCACGCTGGCGTGGCAGACGGACATCGCCACGACGGAGGAAGTGCAGTACGGGCCGCTGGATGGCGGCCTGGCGCCGCTACTGACCCTGCGCCCGGCGACAGCCCACGCGATGCTGCTGAGCAACCTGCTGCGCGGCACGGTGTACCGCTACGCCATCGCGTCGCGCAACGACGTGTCCGGCACCTTCGTCACCGCCGGGATTCCCGCGCTGCGCTACCAGCAGATCCTCGAAACGAAACACAATCCGCAGACGCTCGAATTGCGCTGGACAACGAATCTGCCAGCGGACTATTACCTCGGGTTCCGTGCCGCCGGCGAAACGGAATGGACGGTGCAGAAGAGCGCGACGCGGCACCAGCTGACGCACACGGTACTGTTGGCCGGACTGCAGCCGGAAACGGAGTACGAGTACCTCATCCAGAGTAGTGACAGCAGCGGCTACACGGTCAACACCGGGCTGCACCGGGTGACCACACCGGAAAACAACCGCGCGCTCAACTGCCCGGTGGCGGGAACCTTTACGGAGTACCACGATGACCCGTATGTGGTGCGGGACACGCAGCCGCTGGCCAACATCACCGATGGTGACGATGCGTTTTTCACC
>CAZWUZ010000048.1:0-16253 GCA_964637655.1 uncultured bacterium
TGTCCGTTGCCACCGGTGCTGCCGCTGCCGCGACCGGAGCCGCCAGCACCGGGACGCTCCCCGTGCCGAAGCCGAGCATACCGCGCCACGCGGCGCGGTCCTGCGCCCAGGTAATGACCTGCGCCGACGGGTCGAGATACGTTTCCAGTTCCGCCAGCAGCGCCGCCACCGCCGCGACCGAATCGGCTGTCGCCGCCGCCGCCTGCCACGCCGCTGAGCGCGCTGCCCAGGCCGGCGTGAAGGACGCGCCCTGCAGGCCGCCGGCGAACACCGTCAGCCCCTGCGCCAGCCCGCGCGCCTCCGCGGCGGTGGCCAGCGCCCCCGCCCATGCCGTGCGCCGCGCGAACCACGCATCCTGCTGCGCGCTCACCTTCAGCGCCTGGTCGAGTTGCAAAAGCGCCGCGCGCACCGTCGTCTCCGTCGCCGCGTTCACGGCCACCGCGGGGATACTCACCGCCCCCGGTGCCAGCCACGCTTCCAGCGCCTGCAGCCACGTTTCGCGCTCCTGCGGCCATTCCCTGCCGGTGGCCTCCCAGGCGAGCTGGTCCTCCAGTTCGCGCAGCAGGTCGAGTACTGCCGCGGTGTCCGCTGCGTCATGCGTCCGCGCGCTCCAGCCGGCGATATCCCATTCGTTGGCAAACGCCGCGGGCAGACACGCTTCGCCGAGCTGGCGCAGCACTCCGCCCGTCAGCGGCTGCCGCGTCGCGGCCAGCCAGGCCGCGCGCTGGCTGCGCCACGACTTGATGAGCATCTCGCGCTTGAGCGCCGCCTCCAGCTGCCGCACCAGTTCACCCGGTGCGACAAGTGCTGCCGCGGGTTCGCTTACCGACACCGCTGCCGGCGTAACCGCCGCCGCGTATTCACCGGCCAGCGCGCTCACCGCGGCCAGCCACGCCCCGCTGGCGCGTTCCCACGAGTCGTCCATCGCGTCACGCGTCAGCGTCCAGGCGCGCGCGCGCAGCAGTTCCGCCAGCGTCGGCACGGTCGCGGCATCGCCGATCCGCCCGCGCCACGCCGCGCGCTCCGCCAGACCGTCCGCGGTCAGCGCCTCGTCACGCAGCGAGGCATCGTAGTCGACAAGCAGCTGCCCCGCCTCCGCCGGTGTCGTCGCCCGGCGCAGTTTCCTGCCCCACTCGAGGCGCTCGATATTCCAGCCGCGGCGCTGCGCCCCGTAGGTGGTCTGCTCTTCGAGTTGTTCGAGCAGCGTGCAGAATTGCGCGACGTCCGTGTCGCGTGCCACGGCAGTATCCGCTGTCTGCAGCACGTCAGCCAGCACCTGCCCGAAAATGCCCCATGGATTGGCAGCCGTGTCCGCCGCGAATGCCGGCAGCGGCAGCAGCACGAGCAGCAGCGCGAGGTACTTCACCGCTTCCCCTTCGTCAGCGCGCCGTAGAGGCGCGGCTGCCGGTCGCGCCGCCAGTTCCGCCCCGGCGCCGTGCGCAGGTCGGCCGCATCGAGCGTCGCCAGCAGCAGCTGCTCCTGCTCTTCCGCCTGCGCCAGCACCTTACCCTGCGGCCCGATAATGCAGCTCCGCCCGAGGAAGCGCAGCTCCCCCTCCTCACCGCAGCGGTTGGCCGCGACGACAAAAACGCCGTTGGTGCAGGCGAGCGCCTGCAGTTCGCACAGCCAGCTCCCGGCCGCCCCCTGCGGGGTTGCCGACGGGATGATGAGCAGGTCCGCCCCCTGCAGCGCGAGTGCGCGCGCCGCCTCGGGGAAATGCCGGTCGTAGCAGAGCAGCAGTCCCGCTTTCATGCCGGCCGCGCGCACGGGCTTGAGCACTATCCCCGCGCGGAAGCACTCCTGCTCGCGCGCCGCGGGGAACTGCGGCAGATGCGTCTTGCGGTAGGTGGCGGCGATTTTGCCGCGCGCGTCGATGAGCACCGCGCTCAGGTACGGTTTCCCCGCCCCGGCCGTCTCCGCCACCGAGACCACCGCGGCAATACCGCACTCGCGCGCTATCGCCGCCACGTTGTTGACAAAGGGGCCGGGGACCGGCTCGACATGCGCGCGGGGCGCCCGCCGCTGCCGCGCCGGGAAGTAGGGGGCGTTGGTCAGCTCAGGAAAAACAATGAGCGCGGCACCGCGCCGGGCCGCGCGTTCCATATGCCGCCGTACGCGCAGCAGCTGGTCGTAAATCCCCAGGTCGCCGCACGGGCATTGCGCCACCGCTATCGTGAGCAGTCCATCAGGTTGTGCGTGCCGCATCATGCCTGCCATAGTCGCGAAGTATACCCTATGACAGCGCGAAAGGCAATATAGTTGCATGGACAAACAGGGTTGGTTGTGCTATCATTCCGCCATGAACGCCGCGCCGCAACTGTCGCTCATCCTTACTACCTACAACGATGCGGGAGTGCTGGCTGCCTCGCTTCCGGTCATCGACAGTTTCTTCCGTCGCACCGCCATCACGCATGAGCTCATCGTGGTCGATGACGGTTCCACCGCACCCGTGGCACTGCAGGCACTCGAACAGCTGCGCCGCGAGCGTCCCGACCTGGTCATGCTCTCGCTGCCGCGGAACTGCGGACGCGGGGCCGCGGTCAAGGAGGGGCTGCGCCGCGCGCGCGGCGTCTATGCCGGGTTCATTGACAATGACCTTGAGATCCCCGTCTATTACCTGCTCCCCATGCTGCAGGTGCTGGAAACCGGAGCCGATGTCGTGCTCGCCAGCCGCGTCTATACCCTCACCCTGCGCAACAGCGTCCGCTACGTCTTGACCAAGGGCTATGCCGGCATGGCCAACCTGCTGCTCGGCCTGCCAGATCTCGATACCGAAACCGGCGCCAAGCTCTTCCGCCGGGAAAAGGTGCTGACGCTGCTGCCGCTGACCCCCAACGACCGCTGGTTCTGGGATACGGAAATCGTCTTCCAGGCCCACCGCGCCGGGCTCGATATCAGGCAGGTGGCCATCGCGCTCAACAAGCGGCATGATGTGCCGACCAGCGTCGATTTCCTGCCGGCCATCAGCGGCTACCTGCGCGACCTGCTGCGCCTGGCCTGGCGCTCACACCGCTGACCGCTCCCGGCATGCGCCGTCTCCTGCTGCTCTTCCTGCTGCTCACTGTCGTCAAGGGAGCCGCGCTCGACGCGCAGAGTTTGTGGATTGATGAAGGCCATACGTGGCATGATGCCGTAGCCGGCAACATCCTGCATCCCGAAGGCACCACCCCGCTCTGGACCGCGGTCTCGGTCCTGGCCCTGCACCTCGGGGCCATGCTTCCGGTGGAAACCGCGCTGCGCCTGCCGTCGCTGCTCTGCGGCCTGGCCGCGCTCGCCGTGCTGGCCTTCGCCTTCCCGTTCCCCCGCAGCGCAAGCCGCCTCTGGATTCTGCTGCTGACCGGGCTGCATCCCCTGCTCTACTGGCATGACCGCGATGCGCGTATGTACTCCCTGCTCTTCCTCTGTGCCAGCGTCATCGTCACCGTCATCGCCCGCCGTCTCGACGGCCGGCATGCCCCGTTCGCCCTTGCCTTCCTCGCCGCCGTCATCGGCACCTACGCGCACCCGTTCCTCCTCGCGCTGCTCGGCCCGCTGACCCTCTGGCTCTGGTGGCAGCCGGTGCTGCTGTCGCGTCGTGCCCTCGTCGGCGCCGTGCTCTGTTTCGTCCTCTGTCTGCTTCCCCTGCTCGCCGTCTATGGAGAAACGCTGCTCCGCTTTGGCACGCCCACTGCCCCGCCACCGTTCGCTGAACGGCTCACCGGTGCCGTCCATGCCGGGGCGCAGGCGCTCTTCGGCTACTCCGCGTTCTCGCGCCGCCATTTTCCCCTCTGGACCGCCGTCGGCCTCCCCCTCTGCACCGCCATCCTCCTCGTGCTCGTTGTCCGCGGACTGCGCACCCCGTCATCCGCCCGTGCGCTCTTCGTAGCCACGTCGCTCGCCCCGGCCCTCCTCACTTTGTGTGCCGGTGCCGCCGGTGCCGTGTTCGTCATGCCGCGCTATTTCATCATCTGCCTGCCGGCGCTGCTTGCCCTGCTCGCCTGCCTGCCCGCCGCCCGTTCCACCCGTCTCATGCTCCTGCTGCTGATCGCCGTCTTTGCTTTCGGTTCGTCTACCGCGGCCACCGACCCGCGCTTCGCCCGCGAGGACTGGCGCGGCCTGGCGGCACTCATGCAGGAGACCGTTGCTGCCGGTGGCGAAGCGGGTTTCATCGGTGCCCCGCCCCACGTCTACCGCCTCTATCAGCAGGCCGCTCCGGCGGTTGCCGACAGCACCGCCTGGCTTGACACCGCCCCGCCCGGCACGCGGCTGCTCGTGCTCTATCACGCCTATCGCCGCCTCGCCGTGCCGCTGCGCGACGATCCGCGCTACCGGGTGCGTGACTGGTCACGCTTCGTGCTGGTGACACTTGACGCTAACACCGCCGGTGCTGTATAAACAGCGCCATGGACAAGATTATCAGCGAGGTGCCGCCCAGCCGTCTCCTCCGCTATGCGCTCTACCGCTTCGTCAGCATCCTTTACCGCCTGCTCATCTTTTCCCCGCTGCAGCTGTTTTTGCTGCGCCTCTGCGGCGCCACCATCGGCCGCAACGTCGTCTGCGAGCCCTCCTCCTTCTACAACCTCTATGTCCGCGGGTTCCGCAATCTCGTCATCGGTGACAACGTCTATATCGGGCCCGAATGTCTCTTCGATCTCGCCAACCGCATCGAGATCCGCGACAATGCCACGCTCGCCGCGCGCGTCAACATCGTCACGCATCTCAACGTCGGCTATAAGGACCACCCGCTGCAGCAGCGGATGCCGCGCCAGGACACTGCGGTCATCATCGGCGCGGGCGCGTTCGTCGGCACCGGCACCATCATCCTCGCCGGCAAACATATCGGGACCAACACGTTTGTCGGGGCCGGGTCGCTGGTGCATCGTTCCACTGAAGACAACGCGCTCTATGCCGGCGTCCCCGCGAAAAAGATTTCCGACCTGACCGATGCGCTCTGACGTCGCTCCCCTGGCCGGCCTCGCCTGGTCGCTCGCCGCTGATGGCTGCCTTACCCCGTCACGCCTCGCCACGCTCGCGCGCAACACCGGGCGCGGGCTGGCGC
Organism: uncultured bacterium; assembly: GCA_964637655.1. Taxonomy (GTDB): domain Bacteria; phylum DAOPZR01; class DAOPZR01; order DAOPZR01; family DAOPZR01; genus CAZWUZ01. The sequence continues at coordinate 5,039 of CAZWUZ010000048.1, forward strand.
TCGATGAGCGCGCCGGCCCGCTGCCATCCGCGCTCGTCATCGAGCCGACCGATGCCTGCACCCTCGACTGTCCCGGCTGCGGCTACAATCTTTCCGTGCCGAAAACGCGCACGCGTCTTGCCTTCAGCGACTATACCCGCATCATCGACGAAGCCGCACCCGCCGCCATTGCCGTGCTCCTCTATCTTGCCGGCGAGCCCTTCCTGCATCCGGAACTCCCGGCCATGGTTGAGCATGCCGCGCGCCGCCGACTGGCGGTAGTCATCAGCACCAACGGCAATTTTCCCGCGCCCGCTGACTGGGCGCAGCGTCTCGCGCAGGCGCACTGCCATACGCTGATCTTTTCGCTCTCGGGACATGCGCAGGAGGTCTATGCCGCCTACCACCGTCGCGGTTCGCTCGCCGCGGTGCAGGAACGCATCCGCGAGGCGCTTGCCGCCCGCCGCAGCGGACGTCATCCGCGCGTGGTCATCCGCTACCTCGACACCGGCACCAATGCCGGCGACATCGCCGCGGCCCGCGCGTATTACACGAATCTCGGGGTCGACCGCTTCGAAGTGCGGCAGGCACTGGCGCAGTTGTCGGTCAGCGGCACAAACGCTGCTCCTGCCCCCTCCGGCAACAGCCAACCCGCCCGGCACAATGCCTGTTTCTGGCTCTGGAGTATCCCGGTCATCAAGGCCGACCTGCGCGTCATCCCCTGCTGCTACGAGTTTTTCGGGGTGCCGCCGCTCGGCTCGCTGCGTGACCGTTCGCTGGCGGAGATCTGGAACGGGCCGGCCTACCGCGCGTTCCGCGCCCGCGTGCTGCGCGAGCGCCCGACCATACCCTGCTGCGCGCAATGCCGCAGCCGCCTCGGCTTCCAGGACGAAGCCTTCGCCGAAAAGCGCACGGTCACGCTGTGACCCTCCGTTTTGCCCGCACCTGTCCGCGCACGACCAACGTGCTGCTCTTCTTCGCTGCACTTGGCGTCGCGCTCGCGCTCGCCGAGACCGTGTTGCGGTTCGCCTATCTGCGCAGCGACGCATTCGGCAATACCGTCGCCTCCCGCCAATGGCGTAAACGCTACTGGCAGCCAATCAACACGCAGGGGTATCGTGATCAGGAGTGGGACCTGCGTCCCGGACGCCGGCGCATCGTGCTGCTTGGCGATTCGTTCTTCGCCGGGGCAGGTATCGAGGACATCGCCAGCCGCCTCGACGGTCACCTGCGACGCCGTTTTCCTGACCACTCATTTTCACCATAGCGCAGTGCGGCTGGAACACCCCCGAACAGCTGCGTGCGCTGCAGTCGCTTCCATTCACCGTCGACCGTGTCATCCTCGGCTACTACATGAACGATATCGGCACACCGCGCGTGCCCCTGCCGCCGGTCAGCAGCGGCTGGTGGCTGGTGGAAAAATCAGCACTGCTCAATTTTGCCTGGTGGAGTGTCGCCCGACGCGATGCCGCGTGGCAGGCATACGCCGCCGCGACCCTCGCCCAGTACACTGAAGCCGCCACCTGGGCACGGCACCGCAGTGAAATCGACGCACTCCTCGGCGCCTGCCGGGCGTATCCGGAACCTCCGCTGGTCGTCTTTTTCCCGATTCTGACCGCGCCGGACCATCCGGCGCACGCGGTTGTCCGCGCGCACTTACGCGCCACCGGCACCGGGTGCCTCGATGTTGCCGCCCTGCTGCACAAACACCGGTTCACCGTCAACGATAGCGTGGTCAATGCGCTCGACCCGCACCCCTCAGTCCGCCTGCTGACGCTGCTTGCTGACGAAGTAAGCGCCCGCCTTACCGTTGCACCTGATACATCCGCAAGCGCAGCGACAGTCCCAGCACCGACACTGAACTGAGCGCCATTGCCAGCGCCGCGTACTGCGGCTTGAACGTAATTCCCCACGGCAGCAGCGCGCCCATCGCCGCCGGGATGAGCAGGATATTGTAGGCGAACGCCCAGAACAGATTGCCGCGGATGCGCGACATGACCGCGCGTCCCAGGCGTACCGCCGCCGCCACGCCGCGCGGATCATCGCGCATCAGCACCACGCTGCCGCTCTCCCGGGCAATGTCCGTGCCGCCCCCCATGGCGATGCCGGCCGCGGCTGACGCCAGCAGCGGCGCATCGTTGATGCCGTCGCCGACCGCTACCGGCGCCGCATCGAGTGCCTGCACCTCGCCCAGCGCCTGCAGTTTTCCCTCCGGGAGCAGTCCGGCCCGGACGTTCTGTCTGGCGATGCCAAGTTGTGCTGCCACTGCCAGCGCCGTGCGTTCATGGTCGCCGGTCAGCAGCCAGACGTCGAGTCCGAGCGCGCGGCACTCAGCCACTGCCTGCGCTGCCGTCGGGCGCAGCGGGTCGCTGATGCCAAGCACGCCAGCCCAGCGGCCGTCGATGACCACCCCGGCCACCGTCGCTGCCTGCGCACTCAACGCGTCCGTCTGCTGCTGCAGCGCCGCCGGCAGTATACCCGCTTTTTCCTGCAGCCACGCAATGCTGCCTGCCAGCACCGTGCGCCCGTCAACGTCCGCCTGCACGCCTTTGCCGGCAGCCACCTGTGCGTCTGCCGCGGCCGGCAGCACGATCCCACGCGCGCGCGCCGCCGCCACCACCGCGTCACCCAGCGGATGGTTCGCCTGCTGTTCCGCTGCCGCCGCCAGCCGCAGCATGTCCGCTTCCGTCATGCCGTCTGCCATGTGCAGCGTCGTCAGCGTCGGTTTCCCCAGCGTCAGCGTTCCCGTCTTGTCGAAGATCACCGCCTCCGCCTTTGCCAGCGCCTCGAAGGCCGCGCTATCGCGCACGAGTATCCCCGCGCGCGCCCCGACGCCCAGCCCGACCGTCACCGCCGCCGGGGTCGCCAGTCCCAACGCGCAGGGGCAGGCGACGGCCACCGTGGCGATAAAGATGCCCAGCGCTGCCGCGCCTCCGGCCTCACCCAGGTATGCCCCCGCGGCACCTGCGCCCGCCAGCAGCAGCACCAGTGGAATGAAATACGCCGTCACGCGGTCGGCAAGTTGCTGCACCGGCGGCTTCGAGCTCTGTGCCTCGCGCACGATACGCACGATATTCGCCAGCACGGTCTCTTCGCCCACCGCGGTCGCTTCTATCCGCAACGTGCCGGTAAGGTTGCGCGTGCCGCCCGTCACCGCATCACCCGCGCGCTTGCGCACCGGGAGCGGTTCGCCCGTCAGCATCGACTCGTCGACCGTGCTGCTCCCCGCGGTGATGATGCCGTCGACGGGTACCGTATCACCCGCGCGCACCACCAGCGTCTCGCCTGCTTGCACCTCGGCCAGCGACACCGTCTGCTCCGAAGCGCCGCGCAGCACGATGGCGGTAGCCGGGCGCAAATCAAGCAGCGCGCGTATCGCCGCCCCCGTCTTCCCCTTCGCCCTGCCTTCGAGCCAGCGTCCGGCCAGCAGGAACCCCGCGAGCATCAGCGCCGCGTCAAGCAGTTGAAACTCCGCTGCCAGCACACCCGTAGCCGCCAGCAGACCGGCCACTGCGCTCGTGCCGATGCCGAGCGCGTACATCACGTCCATCGTCAGGTGCCGTCCGCGCAGGGCGCGCCACGCGCCGGCATAAATTGGCCAGGCGCTGAACACCAGTGCCGCCAGCGCGACCGGCAGCAGGAACATCCCCGCGTCATGCAACACCATCAGCAACAGTGAAACGGCAAAAGCACCCCCGATGCGCGCGGGGAGCAGGCGGTCGTCGACCGGTTTTTGTTCTTCTGCCGCCACCCAGGTATACCCCGCACGCGTCACCGCCTCGCGTAGCATCGCCTCCGTCACGCTCCCGTCATGCGTGATGTGCGCGCTCCCGTCGAGCACATTGACCTGCGCCGCGCGCACCCCGGGCACGTCCTGCAGCGCCTGCTCCACCCGCGCCGCACACGCCGCGCAGTGCATCCCCCCGATGCGAACAGCGGTCTTCATTCGTGCATCTTCCCGCTGTTCTGCTTTCCCTCACCCTCAGGCAGGGACGCCGCCGCAGTTCCGTGTCTCCCCTCTCCCGCCGGGGTATGCGCCGCCGCAGTTCCGTGTTTCTCCTCCCCCGCAGGGATAGACGCCGGCGCAGTTTCGTGTTTTTCCTTTCCTTCAGGGAAAGGACGCCGCGTAGCGGCGGGTGAGGGTTGCGTCAGCGCACGCGCAGCAACAACGTTCAGCAACAGGACGGCGGCCAGCCAGGCATACGCTTTACCGTCAAGCGGAAGGGAAAAGTGCGTGCCGACCCGCACCAGCGACGGCAGGTAGCCAACCGCCTGCGGTGCCACGGTCTGCACGAGACGATTACGCCCGTCTGCACGTTCGTAGCGGAAGACCGGGGCGATGGCGCCAGCCAGGTAAAGCAGCAGCGAGACGCCAAGCAGCAGGGTGAGCAGCGTCCTTCCGCGCGGCGCGAATTGCTGCCAGAGGAAACCGGTCAGCAACGCGAGAAAAGGCGCGACCGGGGCGAGATAACGCCCGCTCACTGCCCCCACACCCCAGATACCGAACCAGCCGTGGAAGAAACTGAACCCTGCGACCACCAGCAGCGAAACACCACCTGCGAAAGACAACGCGCGTACGCGCCGCAGCGCCACGTACACCGCCAGCGGCAACAGCAGGAAGATCGGGGCGATGAACCAGAGGCCGTATTCCTGGTCGAGGAAAAAGCGCAGCACCTGTGACGGGAAGAGTTCCGGGAAAAGCGTTGCTTCACCGCCACGATGCCCGGGGGCCGACAGCAGCCGGCGATACCCGAGCATCGCCAGTCCAAGCACCCCCACGCCGGTCACCAGCGCTGCCGCCGCAATTTTCCGTGTGCGCAACCGCCAGAGCGCGGCAAGAAGCAGCGCCAGCGCAAGGTAGGCGTAGCGCGCATGCAGCCAGGGGAGCGTGCCGAGACAGAGCGCGACCGCCGCCACTGGCACTTTCTCGCGCAACAGCAGGCGCAGCGCAATGACCGTCAGCAGCGCGGCAAACAGTTCCGGGTAGATATGTGTCGCGAAAGTCGCTGCAGGGGCGCAGAGCGCCCCGCACAACCAGCTAAAACAGGCCGCGCCATGCTCCGCGAACACCGCCGTGCAAAGTTTCCAGAACTGCCAGGCCAGCACGGTTGCCAGCAGCAGTTGCAGGAACACCGCCCCGGTGTTCCCCGCCAGCGCATACCCCGGCAGCAACAACGCGCAGTAGGTCGGGAAATAGCCGGCATGGTGGCGGATGCTGCCGTCCGCCTGCGGCACCGCCTCCAGCAGATGGTGCAATGCAGGCGGCACATTGTTCGTCAGGTCAAGATCCCCGTCAGCCAGTACGCTCGCGCACATCCAGAGATAGTACGGCTCGTCGCCATGTACATCGTGCAGAATGATGGCGGGAAAAGCGCCGAGGTAAGCCAGCAGCGCGATGGCGGCAGCCAGAGCTGCCTTTCTCCGCGCTGACAACGTCGCCCCGCGCCACAGTGCACGCAGCAGCAGCGCTGCCGCGATCAGCAGCGTCCCCGCCCATACCGCGAGCAGCACGTACTTGTGCACGCCCAGCGCATTACGGAAAGCACCAACTTCAGCGATGAACCACCCGGGCAGGTGCAGCCAGCAGGCGAGCAACGGCAGCAGCACTACCCGCGGCCCGGTCTGCGGCAACAGCACATACGCAGCGCTGAACCATGCCCCGGCCAGTAGCGGGGCGGTGACCAGCAGAACGAGCATCATCGGTACGATATACGCGGCCGGAAAAACAGCTGACACATAGGCCCCCAGCAACAGCAGACCGGCGAACACGGCAATAGCAATGATGATGTCAGGCAGCGTCTTTAGCATATCAGACAGTATAGCCGCTCCGTACTGACTTGGCAAGTTCCTTTGACAATCATCTTTAGCGGATAGTATACTCATCGCCACGGCTACGGGTTCAACCTGCAGTCGCTCAACACGCCGTCCGGAGGATACCAACCAGTGATTTTTTTGTCCCGGCAGCAACTGCAGTTCCGTTCATGCCCGCCGCATTTTCGTATACGTCCATTGCTCACCGCCACCGAGCAAGTACACCACTGATGAATTGGCACACTGCCTACCTGCTCAAGCGCGAAATCCCCCTGCTCTGCACACTGACATTGATTGCGTTAGTGCTCTATCGTTGCCGTGCGCCACGCTGGCTGACTGAAACCAAGCGGGCGCGTCTAGCCCGGCTTTTCACCGCGTGCAGCACGGCAGGCATGCTAGTCGTCCTCGCCTCCCTGCTGCCGCTCTCTCCTGCGCGATTTTATACCAATAGCATGGTCTACGATGCCCCGTACTGCTATCAGGGTAGCAAAGTCATGGCGACCGGTAGCGGCTATTTTTCCTCCGCCCTCGCCAGCAAGGGATTTGTGCGATCGACCGTTGATTTATCTCTGGTTGCTGACTACGGGAGTCTCTTACGCGAGCATCAGCCGTGGCTGCTCGCCCCCGTTTACCGCATCGTCTATGCGGTCTGCGGCTCGCACCAAGTGGTTTTCATCCTGGTACTTGTTGCTGCCGTCTTCGCCGCAGTGCCGGCCTATGTGCTACTGGTCAGTACGCGCTTTCCCGCGCAGGCGCGCCTGCTTACCGCCGCCTTCGTCCTCTCCCCTCTGCTACTTTATCAGGCGCTTGGCGATTATTCCTGGTATCCGTTCGGGCTCGCCACCGGGCTCCTTTTTGTTCACTGGTTTCTGCAGGAACGTTATGGACTTGCCGCCCTCGCCTCGCTAGCCGCCGTACTCGCTTTTGAGCAGTACATCCTTGTCTTCGGCCTCTTCTTCGCCCGCCTGTTTTTCCACCGGCAGGCACGTGCCTGGTCAGCAGGCATGCTCACGATCTATGCCGCGTACTACCTCTTTCTGAAGTTCGGTTTGCCGCGATGGTGGGGCGTCACCTGGGCTCTCAGTGGTGGTTTTTCCCTGATGCATTTCACCACCGCATCGGTCTGGATAAGGTTTGCCCAAGTTTGGCTCTACTACGGCCTCTGTTTCCTGTTCCTCCCGTTCCGCAACCGCTTTGCACTCGCCAGCGTCACCGGAATCCTGCTGCTATACTTCGCTTCGGGTCGCGAACTGCGCTATGCTGAATTCCATTACTGCTATCCCGCCATGGTACTCCCTTTTCTTGCCTATGGGCTCTGCCGTGAATTCCCGCGTCTGCGTCACCCGCTCCGTTTTGCCTTAACGCTTGTTGCGGTCAATCTCTGCTTACTATATGCCAAGGGACCTCTCCCACTCGCGCGCTCCTACCTGCTCCTGACCTCGCCCGGCAATATGCGCCAATACCTCCCGTCAAACCATGACCGCCTGCAAAACGCTGCCGCGCAGTATGCCTCCTCTCTTGCCTCAGCCGATTCCCTAGTTATCGCCCCGTTGCCCATGCTCTTCCCGTTAGCCGGCAGTTTCAACCAGGTCTATACGCTCTACACTATGAACGACAACGACTTCCATAGTGCCACTCTGATTATCTACGATGAGCATGATATCGGCCTGACGCACTGCCCCCCCGGCGTGGCGGAAATTACCCGCGCGCGAATCGAACACTTGCTGCATGACCCGCGCTACCAGCTCTGCTGGTATGATGACGGGATTTACCTATTCGCCCGGCAGCCTGTGAGTCATCCGCAACCGGCAGTCTTCGCACCACCGCCAGCGCCAGTCGACGAAACGGCGTTGGTCAGACGTTTACTGTCTGAGCGCGCATACCATTAGCGTGCGGTCCGGATTTCCTGCCATGCACCTAGGCGATCAGCACACAACATCATCCCCGGTCGAAAGCGTGACGCGCGACCGTCTTCCTTGGCTTGACGTGCTGCGCGGAGTTGCCATATTGCTGGTCATCATGCAACACGTTTCCCCATATCCGTGGTTGCTGCGCTGCGGTTGGATCGGGGTTGACCTTTTCTTTGTCCTCAGCGGTTTTCTCGTCGGTGGTCTCCTTTTCGCCGAGTACCGACGCTACAGTACCATCGATGTGCTGCGTTTCTACATCCGCCGTGGATTCAAAATTTACCCTGCGTTTTACCTTTTTTTGGTGTTATCGCTGTTAATGCAATATCAGATTGACCCGCCACGCGCCTGGTCATTTGTCGCTGCGGAAATCCTTTTCCTGCAAAACTATTTCCGACCGGTATGGACACACACCTGGTCGCTGGCCGTTGAAGAACACTTTTATCTCCTACTGCCGCTCCTCCTGCTGCTCATGCTGCGCCGGCGTTCCACCGGCAGTCCCTTTGCCACACTGCCGCACATCGTCATCAGTGTCGCAGGCATAACACTCGGATTGCGCGTCATCAACACCCTGGTCCGGTCAGCACACACGTTCGGCACCCATCATTTCCCCACCCACTTGCGGCTTGACGCCCTGCTGTGCGGCGTACTGCTTGCTTACTGGTACCACTTTCACTGGGCAGCACTGCTTGCGTTTTGTACCCGCTGGCGAACGCCGCTGGTGGCGGCGGTTCCTCTGCTGATCATTCCGTGCACCCTCTATTGGCCTGACCACCGCTTTGTACATACCATAGGGTTCACCCTGCTCACCCTCGGTTTCAGTTCCCTGGTGCTCACCGTGCTGGGGCGCTCCCGTCCTGCTCCCCGCAACCCGCTCTGGCAACTGCTCTCGCATCTGGGGATTTATTCCTACTCGATCTACCTGTGGCACTACCCCGTGATCGGTTGGCTGCGGCTGTATTGCCCGTCCGTGCTAACCTCCGGCTGGCCGGGTGCCCTTTGGCTTGGTGCGTTGTCGGTTATCCCCGGGGTACTGATGGCGAAGCTGGTCGAGTACCCGCTGTTGCGCCTGCGCGATGTATGGTTTCCCACCCGCAGCCGACTGTTATAGCCGGCAGCAGCTAGAACGTTCCTGATGTTCCTCCCGGCGGTCCGGATAACTCGCGCGGAGGACTCTGGAGCATTCAGGCCACCGGTTGACAGGCATCAGCGTGCTGTATATACTCAACGTATTGCATGGAAGCGTGGCTTCCTCACAGCGCCAAAGGTGGTGATCCCATGAATTACGCATTTGGCTACGTAGCACCAAGGTCGCGGGCGGAACTCTTCCGCCTGCTGAGCAGCGCCGACGGCTGCGCCATACTAGCCGGCGGCACCGATCTCATCTGCGACATCCGCGGCGGCAATCGCACGCCGAAGGTGGTCGTGGATCTCAAGCAGGTCAGGGAGTTCAGCAAGCTCGCCTTCAGCAAAAAAGAGGGGCTCAGCATCGGGGCGGCCGTCACCTGCGCCGAACTCCTCGCCAGCCCGCTGATCAAGAAGCGTTTCCCTGCGCTCATCCTCACCGCCATGCACCTCGGGTCCAATCAGGTGCGGCAGCGCGCCACCGCGGTCGGCAACGTCTGCAATGCCTCACCCTGCGCCGATGTCGGGCTCGCCCTCTTCGCGCTGCAGGCGGTCGCGCATATCGGCTCGCCGCGCGGCACGCGCGTTGTTCCCGTCACGCAACTGATCACCGGGGTCAAGCGCACCTGCCTTGCCGCCGACGAGATTGTCGAACGCGTCGTCGTCCCCGCCGCCATGGCGGACGCGAAAGCGGGCTTCGAAAAACTCAAGCGCATCAAGGGGCATGACCTTTCTCTCGTGTCGGCTTGCATGGTAAAGAAGGGGAGAAAAATGTTCATCGCCATCGGCTCGGCGGCCCCCACCCCGGTGGTGCTCCCGGCACTTGCGTCGAATACGCCGCCGAAAAAGGCCGCTGATCTCGCCTGCAAAGCCGTCAAGCCCATCGACGACATCCGCTGTTCGCGCGAGTACCGCCTGACCATGCTGCATGACTACGTCGAAAAACTGGCGCGGGAGGTGTAATCATGGCCACGACCATTACCTTCACCATCAACGGCCGCAAAACGACGCGCAGCGTCGAGGATAACCGCACCCTGCTCCACTTCCTGCGTGACGACCTCGGGCTCACCGGCACCAAGGAAGGGTGCGGCATGGGCGAGTGCGGCGCCTGCACGGTGCTCTTCAACGGCAACCCGGTCAACTCCTGCCTCGTCCTCGCCGTCGAAGCGGATGGCGCAAAAATCGAGACCATCGAAGGCGAAGCGAAGAACGGCAAACTGTCGAAACTGCAGCAGTCGTTCCACGAGCATCACGCGGTGCAGTGCGGCTTCTGCACCCCGGGGATGATCATGTCGGTGCGCGCGCTGCTCAAGCAGCATCCGCGCCCCACCGACGAGCAGATCCGCGAGGCGCTCGACGGCAATTTCTGCCGCTGCACCGGCTACACCCAGATCATCGAGGCGGTGCGCGCCGTCAGCGGCCGCGCCAAGGACAACCGGGAGGATATCCGCTATGCTTGAGAACATCCCGAAGAAAGACCTGCGACTCATCGACAAGGGGGTCGACCGCGTCGACACCGTGGAAAAGGTGACGGGAAGCGCGCTCTATACCGCTGACCTGCGCCTGCCGGGGATGCTCATCGGGCGCGTCAAGCGCAGCCCCTACGCCCGCGCGAAGATCAGAAAGATCGACACGCGCAAGGCGGCCGCGCTGCCGGGCGTGCATGCCATCCTCACCGGCGCCGACCTTACCGCCCGCGTCGGCCTTTATCTCGTCGACAAGTTTGTCCTCGCGCGCGGCGTCGTCCGCCACTTCGGCGAGGCCGTGGCCGCCGTTGCCGCGGAAGATGCCGTGACGGCGCAGAAAGCCGTCGACCTCATCGAGGTGCAGTATGAACCGCTCGAGCCGGTGCTCGACCCGGTCAAGGCGCTCGACAAGAAGGCGCCGCTCGTGCATCCCGACCTCAAATCGTACGAGCATGTTTCCGCCGCCTTCACCCCGATCCCCGGCACCAACATCGCCAACCACACGAAACTGCGCAAGGGTGACGTGGCGAAGGGGTTCAAGGAGGCGGATTACGTCCTCGAGCGCACCTACACCAACCCGAACGTGCAGCACGTGCCGATGGAGACACATATCGCTATCGGGCAATGGGGGGCGCGCGACAAGGTGACCATCTGGACCTCGGCCCAGTCGCCGTTCACCGTGCGCAACCTCTTCTGCTACTCCTTCAAGCTCCCGCATCAGAACGTGCGCGTCATCGTGCCGTACGTCGGCGGCGGATTCGGCGGCAAGGCCGGCATCGGTCTCGAGCCGCTCGCCTGCTCCCTGTCGAAAGTCGCGGGCGGGCGCCCGGTCAAGCTGCAGGCATCGCGCGAGGAGGAATTTTCCCTGCTCGCCTGCCGCAGCGGCCTGACCTACCGCATCAAGACCGGCATCAAAAAGAGCGGCAA
>CAZWUZ010000049.1:0-3426 GCA_964637655.1 uncultured bacterium
GATGGCCGCGGGGGTCAGTGTGGCGATGAAGGTGTCGCCGCTGCCGAGCTCGTCGACCGTGTCGGCGTCCGCCCAGAGGCGGAGGGTGGCGAGCGAGCGGGTGTCGATGCTGTACGGGGCGGCGGTCTGCACGATGACCGAAGTCAGCGTGTCCGCCACGCCTGCCGAGTTGGTGACATTGAAAGAGAGAAGCGGAAGTGTGTCACTTCCGTAGAAAGCGCCGTAATAGCAGGGCGTGTTGACGACGGCGTCGAGCACGGTCGATGGCGATTTGACGGCCTGGACGTACGGGTTGCTGTCCGCCGGCGTGCAGGGACCCGTGTCGGTACGCGCGAACGCAGTGCCGTAGGGGAAGGGGCGTAGTTGGATGGTGTCGCCCACTGTGGCGCTGCTGTCGATGCTGCTTACTACAAGGTATTGGGCGCTGTTATCCGGGACCCACGACGTCATCCCTGCTGCCTGCCACATATTGTGTGCCGCTGACCAGGACATGGCGGCGATGATGGTGTCGGTGCCGAGGGTATAGACGCTGTCGCTGTTGGCGTCGCGCACGAAGCGGACATTGAACAAGTCGGTGTCAGACGCGCTGCCAAGGTTCTGGGCGGTGAAGGCAAGCAGCGTGTCGCCTGACGGATAAGGGGTGAAGCGGACGATCAGCAGCACCTTGTCGGTGTCTCCCTGGCTCAGTTGCGCGGCGGGTATCGCGCCGGTGACGCGCACGTCCGCCCAGAAGATGCCTGTGCCCGGGGAGTAGGAGGAAGCGTCGCGCGTGTCCGCCGTTTCGTGTTGCGTCCAGATTCCGGCGCCGGAACTCTCCGGGACGCGCGTCAGCGACTGGTTGACGCCGCCCTCCGCGCCCCACTGCTTGAAATCGACGGTGTCAAGCGCGGTGGTGTAAAGGGTGAGCGAATCGTTGGTGTTGTTGAGCGTGAAACTGCCGTTGTTGCCGGCGAAGACCGGGTAGGGGACGAGGAACCCCGCAGTGTCGGTCGCGTAGGGGAACATTACCGCCCAACCGCCGGGGCGCAGGACGGTATTCGCGGGGAAGGTGCACATGGCGCCACCGCCGTCACGCAAAGACCAGCCGGAAATATCGACACTGCTCCCCCCGTAGTTGTACAGTTCGACGAACTCGTCCCCGTTGGCATGCGATACGCCGTCGCCGTTGACGTCCCACCCGGTGGGTACGTCGGCGAGTATCTCGTTGATGACCACCGTATAGCTGCTGGCGATGGTTACGGTGCGGCCGCTGGTGACGCTGGCGATCGGGCCGGTGTCGCGCCCCGAGGTCTTGACCCCGTTGACCGGGATGAAGGCCTGGAAGGTGCTGCCCGGCGTGGCGCTGCCGGCGATATCAATGGTGACGAGGAAGGTGGCGCTGGACACCCCCATCTGGTAGGCGATGGTGGTGGTGTCCCACCAGCCGCTGGTGCTGTTCCAGTAGAGCTGGCCGACGTACGTGTCACCGCTGTCCCACGCGCTGTCGCCGTCATCCGCCCACAACTGCACCCGGGTGACGCTGCTGCTGTCAAGGGTGCCTGTGTAATCGACGCTGAACCGGGTGACGGTGTCGCCGGCTGCGGCGCCGCTCACGCGCACGTACTGCGCAAGGATGTGGGTATCTCCGGCGGCGGCGGTGGTGTCGGTGAGCGTTCCCTGGTTATAGACGATGACATTGGCGGCCAGCTGGTATGGGCCGGCGGTGGCGAGGATCGACTCGTTGCCATGCGTGTCAACCGCACAGACGGCAAAATAGTAGTTGGTACCGGCTTGTAGCGGGGAACCGAGACCGATTGTGCGCACCGTGGCGGCAGTGCTGGCCTTGCCCTTGACCTGCAGTTCCGGGAACATCCACTGGTCCTCATCGGAACTGCCATCAGCATCGTCATCGGCGGCCGCACCCGGACCGGCGGTGCCGGAGGGAAAACCGTCGGCGTCGCCAACGGGATCCTCGTCCACGAGCCCGTCGCCGTCATCATCGATATCGTCACCGACACGGGCGGCGGTCAGCGCCTGCGTGTCGACCCATATAAAGTAGCGCGACACGTCGGTGGCGGCGCTGGCTGTCCACGATAGGTCGAAACTGGCGGCGGCAGGGGTGACGGTCAAACTTCCCGGGGCACCGGGATCGGTGGTCTCAAAACTGTCGGCGGCGCCTACGGTGTCGCTGCTGAGGCGGCCCATGACCCGGCGGTATTCCTGCAGGAAGCGGCGCGCCAGCCGGAAGTCGTGCACGACAATGACATTTTCATCGTTGCCGGTGGTGCTGGACAGCGCGGTGGAAGTGAGATTGGCGGAACCGGTGATGACGATGTCCTGGTCGACGACGAAAAACTTGTGGTGCATCTCGTCGCTGTAAAAACTGTCGGCATCGCGGCAGGTATGGTCGGCCTGCAAGTCGTTCTTGGTCACGGTACCGGTGCTGTAATCGTGATCGAGGCAACCCTCGACGAAGCGTGAGGAGTTGTAGAGGTATTGCACCGGGTTGGGCTGAAAATTGCTGCGGTCCATGTTGGTCTGATTGGTCAGGTAGAAGACAGACTCGGTCGCCTCGCTGATCACGCGGGTGACTACGCCCTCAACGTCGCCGCCGCTGCCGGTTAGCGCCTTGCCCGGCCCCGACCCGGTGGGAATATTGCCATGGTCATCGGGACTGAAATAAATCTCGATGGTGTCACCGTTCGGCGAATAGAAGACGTAATTGGCGCCCGAAGCGGTATTATCGTGATAAGTGCCGGCGCGGAATTCCTCCATTTGCGAGGTGTAGCGGGCGATGACACCGGTGCAGGGGGCAAGGAGCACCAGCATGTTGTTGGGTTGCGACGAGTAGGCGCCGGCAGTCAGGTTGGCAGACCCGGTGACCACGCGCCGCCCCGGAATAACGATGAGCTTGTTGTGCTGTAAACTGGCGGTAGACGGATTCTCGGGTACCAGTACGTTCTGTGCATCGGCCGAGAGCTGGGGCGGTCCGGCCGCGCCTTCAGTGATCACGTAATTGTTCGGTATGCCGCTCTTGGCGGTGGCTATCGCGTTGAGGCCGATGTTGTTGCTGCCGCCCAGCCCGCTGATCGGGTCATTATTGCCTGTGCCCCAGGTAAACGAGGCAATATAGACGGTGTCGCTGGTGGCAGCATCATTGATGGCAAAGGCCAGCCACCGTTCATACGACGGTTGCGTGCCGTCAAAAACGTCATCCCCTTTAGGGAATTGTGCCCACCACCAGGGGGCGGCGGCGGCCGGGGAGACGGGGAGCATGCCGGATACGGCTGCAACCGCACATAAGAGGACAAAATACGAACGGAAAAGACCCATGTCACCCCGGTTCCTGCTGGTTTCGTAATTAGTGAATCACTATAGCAATAGAAAAATACGTGCCAGAACAGGCTGGAAATTGTATCTGTATATCTGCTTGTATTACGTTACATT